>NZ_JACVYG010000115.1:0-10712 GCF_014712245.1 Streptomyces sp. 5-10 | reverse complement strand
CGCGTCCGACAGCCGCTCGACCAGCAGCATGCCGACGCCCTCGCCCCAGGCCGTGCCGTCGGCCGCGGCGGCGAAGGGCTTGCAGCGGCCGTCGGTCGCGAGGCCGCGCTGCTTGCTGAAGGCCACGAAGGTGCCGGGGGTGGCCATGACGGTGACACCGCCCGCGAGGGCGAGCGAGCATTCGCCGTTGCGCAGCGCCTGCACCGCCATGTGCAGGGTCACCAGCGACGACGAGCACGCCGTGTCGACCGTGACCGCAGGACCCTCCAGGCCGAAGGTGTACGACACCCGGCCCGAGGCGACGCTGCCGGAGCTGGCGGTGCCCATGTAGCCCTCGAGGCCGTCGGGGGCGCGGTGCAGGAGCGTGCCGTAGTCGTTGTACATGACGCCGGTGTAGACACCGGTCCGGCTGCCGCGCACCGTCGCCGGGTCGATCCCGGCCCGCTCGAACGCCTCCCAGGTGGTCTCCAGCAGCAGCCGCTGCTGCGGGTCCATGGCGAGGGCTTCGCGCGGTGAGATCCCGAAGAAGACGGGGTCGAAGTGGTGGGCGTCGTGCAGGAACCCGCCGTTGCGGGCGTAGCTGGTGCCCTGCTGGTCGGGGTCGTCGTCGTAGAGCGACTCGATGTCCCAGCCGCGGTCGGTGGGCATGTCGGTGATGGCGTCCGCGCCGTCGGTGACCAGCTTCCACAGGTCCTCGGGCGAGGTCACCCCGCCGGGGAACCGGCAGCTCATCGCCACGATGGCGATCGGGTCGTCGTCGTGCGGGGTGGCGGCGGCCACGGGCGCGGCCGCGTCCTCCTGGCCGCCCTGGGCCTCGGCCCGCAGATACGCGGCGAGGGCGGCGGGGGTCGGGTAGTCGAAGATCAGCGTGGCGGGGAGCCGGACGCCGCTGACGGCGGTCAGACGGTTGCGCAGCTCCACGGCGGTGAGCGAGTCGAAGCCGACCTCGCTGAACGCGCGCTGGGGCTCGACCGCCTCGGGCCCGGCGTAGCCGAGCACGGCCGCCACCTGCGTACGGACCAGGCCGAGGACGATGGCCTCGGCCTCGGCGTCGGACGCCGCCCCGGCCAGCTGCTGGGCGAGCGCGCCGGACCGCGCGGCCGCGGCGGCGGCCTGGGCCGCGCGGCGGGGCGGGACCCGGACCAGTCCGCGGAAGAGCGGTGGCAGCATTCCGGCGCTCGCCTGTGCCCGGAGGGCGGCCAGGTCGAGGGGCATGGGGACCAGCAGCGCGTCGTCCGTGGCGATCGCCAGGTCGAACAGTTCGCGGCCCTGGCCGGCGGTGATGGCGGCGATGCCGCCGCGCTGGAGGCGGGCGAGTTCCGCCTCGTCCAGGTCTCCGGCCATGCCGCCGGACTCACCCGACGGGGCCCACAGGCCCCAGGCGAGGGAGGTGGCGGGCAGGCCGCCCGCGCGGCGGTGCTGGGCGAGGGCGTCCAGGAAGGCGTTGGCCGCCGCGTAGTTGCCCTGTCCGGCACCGCCGAAGACGCCTGCGGCCGAGCTGAACAGGATGAACGCGGACAGGTCCGCGTCCTGGGTCAGCTCGTGGAGGTTCCACGCCGCGTCCGCCTTGGGGCGGAGGACGGTGGTGAGCCGGTCGGGGGTGAGGGATGCGATGACGCCGTCGTCCAGGATGCCCGCGGTGTGTACGACGGCGGTGAGGGGGTGTTCGGCTGGGACGGTGGCGAGGGTCGCGGCGAGGGCGTCTCGGTCCGCTACGTCGCAGGCGGCCCAGTGGGCTTCGGCGCCCAGCTCGGCGAGTTCGGTTGTGAGTTCGGCGGCGCCGGGGGCGTTTGCGCCGCGGCGGCTGACCAGGAGGAGGTGGCGTACACCGCGGTCGGTTACGAGGTGGCGGGCGAAGAGGGTGCCGAGGGTGCCGGATGCGCCGGTGAGGAGGACCGTGCCGTTGGGGTTCCACTCGGGGGCTTCGTCCTGCGTCTGCGCGGTGGCGCGGGTCAGGCGGGGGGCCTTGACCGTGCCTTCGCGTACCGCGAGTTCCTGTTCGCCGGATGCGAGGGCTGTGGGCAGGGCTTCGAGGGAGTCCGGGTGGGTGTCGGTGTCCACCAGGATGATGCGGCCCGGGTTCTCCGACTGGGCGGAGCGGATGAGGCCGTGGGCGGCGGTGTGGGCGAGGTTGGTGGCGTCGGTGAGGATGACTAGGCGGGTGTCGGTGAAGTGGGGGTCGGCCAGCCAGGTTTGGAGCAGGTTCAGGGTCTGGGCCGTGGTCTGGTGCGCCGTGGTGGCGGGGTTTTCCCCAATCCCGCCCCTTCCCGATACAAGGGGCTCCGCCCCTTGACCCCGGGCCTCAAACGCCGGACGGGCTTGATTTTGCGCACTGTCCGATGCCAGAGGCGCAGCTAGGGACGCCACCACGTACTCGGGCGCCGGGGTTCCGGAATCGATGGCCTTGACCAAGGTCTCCAGGTCCGGGTAAGGGGCGTTGGGGCCTATGTGCGTCCAGTTGTCCTGGGACACCGGCTCGGACGCGGGCGGGATCGGGGTCCAGTCCACCGTGAACAGGGCGTCTGACGCGCCGCCCGGGGCCGTCAGCTGGTCCGGGGAGACCGTGCGCAGGGCCAGGCGGTCCACCGTGGCCACCGGGGCGCCCGTGACGTCGGCGAGCTGGAGGGACACCGTGCCGTTTCCGGCCGGTGACAGGCGGACGCGTACCGTGTCGGCGCCCACCGAGTGGATGCGGACGCCGGTCCAGGAGAAGGGGAGTCCGCCCTGGCCCGGGTTCTCGGTGAGGTCGCTGAGGCCGATGGTGTGCAGGACGGCGTCCAGCAGGGCCGGGTGGAGGCCGAAGAGGGCGGCGCCGGGTTCGGTGTCCTCGGGGAGGGCGACCTCCGCGTAGACCTCGCCGTCGCCGCGCCAGGCGGCCCGTAGGCCCTGGAAGACCGGGCCGTAGCCGAAGCCCGCCTCGGCCAGGCCCTCGTACAGGCCGTCGATCTCGATGCGCTCCGCCCCGGCGGGCGGCCAGGCGCTCAGGTCGAACGAACTCTCCACCGTGCCCGCCGCCAAGGCGCCCGTGGCGTGCCGCAGCCACGGCTCGTCGTCTCCGGCCTCGTCGGGGCGGGAGTGGAGGGCGAGGGTGCGGCGGCCGGTGTCGTCCTGGGCGCCCACGGCGATCTGGAGCTGGACCCCGCCCCGCTCGGGCAGGATCAGCGGGGCCTCCAGGGTGAGCTCCTCCACCACATCGCATCCGGCCCGCTCTCCGGCGCGCGCCGCCAGTTCCACGAACGCGGTGCCGGGCAGCAGTACCGCGCCCATGACGGCGTGGTCGGCCAGCCACGGGTGGGTGTCCAGTGCGAGCCGCCCGGTGAAGAGGAAGCCCTCGGCGTCGGCCAGGGAGACGGCCGTGCCGAGCAGCGGATGGTCGGCGGTGCCGAGGCCGAACGAGGAGACGTCGCCGTAGGCGGTGCCCGCGTCCAGCCAGTAGTGCTCGCGCTGGAAGGCGTACGTGGGCAGCTCGACGCGCTCGGCGCCGGTGCCCGCGTAGTACGCCGCCCAGTCGGGGGCCGTGCCCCGGGTGTGCAGGGTGGCCAGGGCCGTGGTCAGGGTCTCGGCCTCGGGGCGGCCGGACCGCAGGGCGGGGACGAACGCCACGTGCTCGGACTCGCCCGCCAGACACTCCTGGCCGAGCGCGGACAGCACACCGTCCGGGCCGAGTTCGAGGTAGGTGGTGACGCCCTGCGCCTCCATCGCGCGCATGCCGTCGAGGAAGCGCACGGCCTCGCGGACGTGGCGGACCCAGAAGTCGGCGGTCGCGATCTCCGCTGCGGGTGCGATGCCGCCGGTGAGGTGGGAGACCACCGGGATCTTCGGGGCCTCGTACGTCAGACTCTCCGCGACCTTGCGGAACGGCTCCAGCATCGGGTCCATCAGCGGCGAGTGGAACGCGTGGCTGACGGTGAGCCGCTTGGTCTTACGGCCCTGCGCCTCGAAACCGGACGCGATCTCCAGCGCCGCGTCCTCGTCGCCCGCGATGACCACCGACGACGGCCCGTTGAGCGCGGCGATGGACACCCGGTCGGTGAGCAGGGGCGTCACCTCGTCCTCGGACGCCTGGACGGCGATCATCGCGCCACCGCCCGGCAGCCGCTGCATGAGGCGGCCCCGGGCCGCCACCAGCAGGGCGGCGGCGTCGAGCGAGAGCACCCCCGCGACATGCGCGGCGGCGATCTCACCGATGGAGTGTCCGGAGACCACGTCCGGCTTCAGGCCCCAGGACTCGACGAGGCGGAAGAGGGCCACCTCGATGGCGAACAGCGCGGGCTGGGTGAAGCCGGTCCGGTCCAGCGCGGCGGCGTCGTCCCCGAACAGCACGTCCTTCAGGGGCCGTTCGAGACGCGGGTCGAGCGCGGCGCACACCGCGTCCAGCGCCTCCGCGAACGCCGGGTAGGTCTCGTACAGCTCGCGCCCCATGCCGAGGCGCTGGCTGCCCTGGCCGGTGAAGAGGAATGCCAGCTTGCCCCGGGTCTCCACGCCCTGGACCACCCCGGCGGCGGGCTCGCCGGAGGCGAGCGCGGCGAGGCGGTCGAGGAAGGTGGCGCGGTCACCGGCGATGACGGCGGCGCGGTTCTCCAGGGCGGCGCGGGTGGTGGCCAGGGAGTAGCCGACGGACACCGGATCCAACTCGGGGCGTTCGGCCACGTAGGCGTGGAGCCGGGCGGCCTGGGCGCGCAGGGCGTCCTCGCCCTTGCCGGACACCAGCCACGGCAGGAGGGGGAGGGTGCGGGGCGCCGTCGTCTCCGCTGCGGGGGCCTCCGTCGCCGTCGTCCCTTCGGCGGGGGTCTCCTCGCCCCCGGGGTCCTCTGCCGGGGCCTGCTCGATGATCAGGTGGGCGTTGGTGCCGCTGATGCCGAACGATGACACGGCGGCGCGGCGCGGACGGCCGGTCTCCGGCCACGGCCGGCCCTCGGTCAGCAGCGAGACGGCCCCGGCCGACCAGTCGATGTGCGGCGACGGCTCGTCGATGTGCAGGGACTTGGGCACATAGCCGTGCTCGATGGCCTTGACCATCTTGATGATCCCGGCGACACCGGCGGCGGCCTGGGTGTGGCCGACGTTGGACTTGATGGAGCCGAGCAGCAGCGGCCGTTCGGCGGGCTTCTCCTTGCCGTACGTGGCGAGCAGCGCCTGCGCCTCGATCGGGTCGCCGAGGGTGGTGCCCGTGCCGTGCGCCTCGACCACGTCGATCTGGTCGGCCGTCAGCCGGGCGCTGGCGAGCGCCTGGCGGATGACGCGCTGCTGGGACGGGCCGTTGGGCGCGGTCAGACCGTTGGACGCGCCGTCCTGGTTGATGGCCGAGCCCCGGACGACGGCCAGCACCTTGTGGCCGTTGCGGCGGGCGTCCGACAGCCGCTCGACCAGCAGCATGCCCGCGCCCTCGGACCAGCCGGTGCCGTCCGCCGACGCCGCGAAGGACTTGCAGCGGCCGTCGAAGGACAGTCCGCGCTGGCGGCTGAACTCGGTGAAGGTGCCGGGCGTCGACATCACCGTGACGCCGCCCGCGAGCGCCAGCGAGCACTCGCCGCCTCGCAGCGCCTGCATGGCCAGGTGCAGCGTCACCAGCGACGAGGAGCACGCCGTGTCGACGGTGAGCGCGGGCCCCTCCAGGCCGAAGGTGTACGCCACCCGGCCGGAGGCGATGCTGCTGGAGCCGCCGGTGCCGAGGTAGCCCTCGACACCGGGCGGCATGGCGCGCAGCCGCGAGGCGTAGTCGTGGTACATGACGCCCGCGAAGACACCGGTACGGGTGCCGCGTACGGAGGTGGCGTCGATGCCCGCCCGCTCGAACACCTCCCAGGTGGTCTCCAGCAGCAGCCGCTGCTGGGGGTCCATCGCGAGGGCTTCGCGCGGATTGATGCCGAAGAACGCCGGGTCGAAGTAGTTGGCGTCGTGGAGGAAACCGCCCTCCCGGACATAGCTCGTGCCCGCGCCGTCCGGATTGTCGTCGAAGAGCCGCCCGATGTCCCAGCCGCGGTCGGTGGGGAACTCGGAAATGCCGTCCCCGCCCTCGGACACCAGCCGCCACAGGTCCTCGGGCGAGCTGACCCCGCCGGGGTAACGGCAGCTCATGCCGACGATCGCGATGGGCTCCTGGTCCTCCGACTCCACCTCTTGCAGGCGGCGCCGGGTCTCATGCAGGTCGGCGGTCACCCGCTTGAGAAAGTAGCGGAGCTTTTCCTCATTCATACGTGCTTTTCCCTCTCGAGGAATCCGGAAGGCCTTGTCACTTCACGCCGGCTACGGTCACGGCCGCGGTCACGGTCACGGTCACTTCAGGAGATCCCGAATTCCTTGCCGATGAAGTCGAAGAGGTCGTCGTCCGTGGCGGACTCCAGTTCCTCGGCGACTCCGGCGCCGTCTTCCGGTCCTCGGTTGTCATTCCATTGCGCGAGCAGCGCCTGCAGTCGCGCGGTGATCCTGCTCCGGCCCTCGTCGTCCGGGGCGGCTCCGGCCAGGGCCAGGGACTTCTCCAGCCCGTCGAGCTCCGCGAGCAGCGAGGTGACCGCCGACGCGTCGTCCGGCAGGATCTCGCCGCGCAGATACTCGACCAGGGCGTTGGGGGTCGGGTAGTCGAAGACCAGCGTCGCCGGGAGGCGGACTCCGGTCGTCGCGTTGAGGCGGTTGCGGAGCTCGACCGCGGTGAGCGAGTCGAAGCCGACCTCGCTGAACGAGCGGGCCGGGTCGACCGACTCCGGGCCGGGGTAGCCGAGGACGGCCGCCACCTGGGTGCACACCAGCTCCAGCAGCACCTCCTCGCGCTCGGGCTCGGAGAGCCCGGCGAGCCGTTCGCGCAGCGCCTCGGCACCGGCCGCGGCGGCCGCCGCGGACTCGGCGGCGCGGCGGGCGGGGGCCCGGACCAGGCCGCGGAAGAGGGCGGGCAGCATGCCGCTGCTTGCCTGTGCCCTGAGGGCGGCCATGTCCAGGGGCAGCGGTACGAGCAAGGCCTCGTCCGAGGCCTGTGCGACGCCCTGTGCGGCGTCGAACAGCTCCATGCCGCTCTCGGCCGTGAGCACGCCGACCCCGCCGCGCCGGATGCGGGCGATCTCGGCCTCGTCCAGCTCGCCGCCCATGCCTCCGGCCACCGACCACAGGCCCCAGGCGAGGGAGGTGGCGGGGAGTCCCTTGGTGTGGCGGTGCTGGGCGAGGGCGTCCAGGAAGGCGTTGGCCGCCGCGTAGTTGCCCTGTCCGGCACCGCCGAAGACGCCTGCTGCTGAGCTGAACAGGATGAACGCGG
The DNA here is from genome assembly GCF_014712245.1 of Streptomyces sp. 5-10. Classification (NCBI taxonomy): domain Bacteria; kingdom Bacillati; phylum Actinomycetota; class Actinomycetes; order Kitasatosporales; family Streptomycetaceae; genus Streptomyces; species Streptomyces sp. 5-10. The sequence continues at coordinate 3,469 of NZ_JACVYG010000115.1, read as the reverse complement.
ACAGGTCCGCGTCCTGGGTCAGCTCGTGCAGGTTCCACGCCGCGTCCGCCTTGGGACGGAGGACGGTGGTGAGCCGGTCGGGGGTGAGCGAGCCGATCACTCCGTCGTCCAGGACGCCTGCTGTGTGGATCACGGCGGTGAGGGGGTGGTCAGCGGGGATGTTCGCGATGACCTCGGCGAGGGCCTTCTGGTCCGCCGCGTCGCAGGCCGCCCAGTGGGTTTGGGCGCCCAGCTCGGTCAGTGCGGTGGTGAGTTCGGCGGCGCCGGGGGCGTTTGCGCCGCGGCGGCTGAGCAGGAGCAGGTGGCGTACGCCGTGATTGGTGACCAGGTGCTTGGCGAGGAGGGTGCCCAGGGTGCCGGTGGCGCCGGTGAGGAGGACGGTGCCGTCGGCGTTCCACTCGGGCGCTTGGTTCTCCGTCGCCGTCGCCACGGTGGCGCGCGCCAGCCTTGGCGCCCGGGGGGCGCCGTCGCGGAGGGCGATCTGGGGTTCGCCCGTTGCCAGGGCGGTGGCCATGGTGTCTTGTGGCTTGCCCTTGCCGTCGGTGTCCACGAGGACGATACGGTCCGGGTTTTCCGCTTGCGCGGAGCGGGCCAGGCCCCAGATGGCGGCTTGGGCCGGGTCGGTCGTCGGCTCGGCCGTGCCGGTGCTTACGGCTCCTGAGGTGAGGATGACGAGGCGGGACTCCGCGAAGCGGTCTTCGGCCAGCCACTGCTGGAGCAGGCTCAGTGTTTGGGTGGTGGCGCGGTGCGCCGCGTCGGCCGGTGAGGGGGTTTCCCCAATCCCGCCCCTTCCCGAAACGTGGGGCTCCGCCCCAAGGCCCCGGTCCTCAAGCGCCGGACGGGCTTGAGTTGCCGCGCCCGGACGGGCTGGGTGGGGCGTGCTGTCCGAGGCCAGGGCCACGGTCTGTGCCTCGGCACGCCCTCCGGGCGTGTCCTCGAACGCCGGACGGGCTTGATTTGCCCCACCAAGCGCCGGACGGGCCAAGTCGGCCAGTACGTACTTCGGGAGCGGCGTGCCGGAGGCGACCGCCTCCGCCAGGGCGTCCAGGTCCGCGTAGGTCGGGACGCCCAGGGTGTCGGGGCCTACTGCCGCCCAGCTGTTGGGGGTTACCTCCGTGGACTGGGCCGGGGCCGGGATCCAGTCCACGCGGAACAGGGCGTCGGACGCGGCGCCCGGGCGGGCTGCTCCTAGCTGGTCGGGCGAGATCGTGCGGAGGGCCAGGCCCTCTACCGATGCCACCGGGGCGCCCGTCGTGTCGGCCAGTTCCAGGGTCACCGTGCCTGTGGCCGTGCCGTCCAGCCGCACGCGTAGGGCCGAGGCGCCTACCGCGTGCAGGGAGACTCCGGTCCAGGAGAAGGGCAGGCGGCCCTGGCCGTTGCCCTCTTCGGCCGCGCCCAGGCCCAGTGCGTGCAGCGCCGCGTCCAGCAGCGCCGGGTGCAGCCCGAACGCGCTCGCGTCGGACGTGCGGTCCTCCGGCAGGCTTACCTCGGCGAACACCTCGTCGCCGCGTCGCCAGGCGGCCGTCAGGCCCTGGAAGACCGGGCCGTAGGCGAAGCCCGCCTCGGCCAGGCCCTCGTACAGGCCGTCCGTGTCGATGCGCTCCGCCTCGGCGGGCGGCCAGGCGGTCAGGGTGAACGACGGTGTCGTGCCGTTCGACGCCGCCACTGCGCCCGTGGCGTGGCGCAGCCACGGGTCGTCCGCCGGGGCGCCCTCGGCTCGGGAGTGCAGGGTCAGCGCGCGGCGGCCGGTGTCGTCGGGTGCGGCGAGGGAGAGCCGGAGCTGGACGGCGCCCTGGTCGGGGATGATCAGGGGGGCTTCCAGGGTGAGTTCGTCCAGACGGTCGCAGCCTGCGTGGTCCCCGGCGCGCAGGGCCAGTTCCACGAAGGCCGTACCGGGCAGCAGCACCGTGCCCATGACGGCGTGGTCGGCCAGCCAGGGCTGGGTCTGGAGGGAGAGCCGTCCGGTGAAGGCGATCCCGTCCGAGTCGGGCAGTTCGACGGCGGCGCCCAGCAGCGGATGGCCCGCCGCGTGCAGGCCGATCGCGGTGGCGTCGCCGCCGACCGGCCCGGCGTCCAGCCAGAACGGGCGGCGCTGGAAGGCGTACGTCGGCAGATCGACCAGCCGCGGCCCGTACGGGGCGAAGAGCGGACCGAAGTCCACCGCCGCGCCCCGGACATGGGCGGTGCCGATCGCCGTCAGCAGCGTCTCGGCCTCGGGGCGGCCCCTGCGCAGCGCGGCGGCGAAGGCGGCCGCGTCGGCGTCGGCCACGCAGTCCTGGGCCATGGCGGTGAGGACACCGTCGGGGCCCAGCTCGAGGTAGGTGGTGACGCCCTGGGCCTCCATCGTCCGGACACCGTCGAGGAAGCGGACGGCCTCGCGGACGTGGCGCACCCAGAAGTCGGCCGTCGTGATCTCCTCGGCGGAGACCACGGCACCGGTCAGGTTGGACACGATCGGGATGCGCGGGGCCTGGTACGCCAGCCCCTGCGCCACCTCGCGGAAGGCGTCCAGCATGCCGTCCATGTGGGGCGAGTGGAACGCGTGGCTGACGGTGAGCCGCTTGGTCTTGCGGCCCTCCGCCTCGAAGGCCGCCGCGATCTCCAGCACCGCGTCCTCGTCGCCCGCGACCACGACCGAGGTCGGGCCGTTGACGGCCGCGATGCTCACGCGCTTGCCCAGCCGCGGGGTCACCTCGTCCTCGGTCGCCTGGACGGCGATCATCGCGCCACCGGCGGGCAGCCGCTGCATCAGCCGCCCACGGGCGGCCACCAGCGTCGCCGCGTCGGCCAGCGTCAGCACACCGGCCACATGGGCCGCCGCCAGTTCGCCGATGGAGTGGCCGGAGAGGACGTCCGGCCGCACGCCCCACGCCTCGACCAGGCGGAACAGCGCCACCTCGACCGCGAACAGCGCGGGCTGGGTGAAGCCGGTCTGGTCCAGCTCCTCCGCGTCGTCCCCGAACACCACCGTCTTCAGCGGTCGCGTCAGGTGCGGGTCCAGCGCGTCGCAGACCTCGTCCAGCGCCTCGGCGAACACCGGGTAGGCGTCGTAGAGCTCGCGTCCCATGCCGAGCCGCTGGCTGCCCTGGCCGGTGAACAGGACGGCCAGCTTGCCGCCCTCGGCCACCGCGCCCTCGACGAGACCGGTCGCGGTGCGGCCCTCGGCGAGGGCGTCGAGACCGGCCAGGAAGGCGTCCCGGTCCCGGGCGACGAGCGTCGCCCGGTGCTCGAAGGACACCCGGGAGGTGGCCAGGGAGTGGCCGAGGTCGGCCAGGGGCAGCTCGGGGTGGTCGGCCACATGGGCGCGGAGCCGGGCCCCCTGGGCGCGCAGCGCCTCCGGGGTCTTGGCGGACAGCACCCACGGCAGCGCGGACGGCAGCACGGACGGCTCATCCGCCGGAACCCCAGGAGCCCGCGCCTCCTCGGGCTCCGGCGCCTGCTCGATGATGGCGTGCGCGTTGGTGCCGCT
>NZ_JACVYG010000114.1:0-10849 GCF_014712245.1 Streptomyces sp. 5-10 | reverse complement strand
ACCACCACCGACACCAACCCGAGAAATCGCACCCTCAACCCTGCCGTGGCCGGCTACGAGTCGCAGCACGAGCTGGAGAAGGAGATGACCCAGCAGCTCGCCGTCGGCGGCCCTCCCCCGATCAAGGTCCCGCGCTACGCCAAGCGCCCGCCCAAGCCCGGCAAGGGCGGCCTCCACACGGTCGCCTGATCGCTCTCAGACGCAGTGATGCCCCGGCCCTACCGCCGGGGCATCACCGCACCTGTACGCGAAAGCGCGCCTCTCCAGTATGCCTGCCGACCGTGGTACCCCGCTTCCCGAGGTGAGGCAGCAGCGTGAGAGGGGCCTGTGAGATCGTCGGCAGCCCCGCCCCGGGCAGGAGTGCTGCGCAGGCCGGCCGGCGCAGCCGCCGCTACGAACCCTTCGGCTGAACGCCGCGGCTACAGCGGCAGCAGACGGCTGGATGCATAGGTGTACGCCACCAAGAGTCGAGCGGCGGGGGGGCAGCAGCCGCTCGACGCCTGCGGACCGCATGAGGAGCCACCGTAGTACCGCCTCACGGGTGTGGACGGCGGCTCAGCCAATCCTGGAGCTCACGGTGTCGGAACTGGTAGGCCGGGCCGCTGTAGCGGAGCAGACCCGCGGTGACAGCCCAGTCGAGGAATCGGGCGAGACGGAATGGCAGACGGCCTCGCGAGCAGAGCAGAAGCACCGCGTATCTCCGCGCTGCATGAGGACCCGCCCATATGAAGGCGAGACCCAGCGTCAACAAGACCTGGAGCGAGCTCTGCGATGGGTTGGCAAACAAGTACGCCAGCACACCCGAGATCCCTACCGAGAGCCCGAGCGAAAATCCAACGAGTAGCCCACCGATCAGGTCGTCGCGCACCAAGATCCATGGGCTGGCGACCCTTGATGGTTCACCCCGCCACTGCATTCCGAACCAGAGGACGAAACCCAGTAACCCGCCAAGCTCCCAGAAAGGCCCCCCGTACCAAGGCGTATATCCAGGCGGCTCCCCTATACGGCTCCATACCTCTGGAAACTTTCCGATGACATCCATCACCACCGCCCCACCACAGACGAGGAGAGCGCAGACCCCGACCTGCCGCCACGTAATGGGGGGAGGTCGAAAGCGTGTTGGGGAACGCAGCACGAAGGAGTCAACAATCACAAAAGCACCCGTAATAGCCAAGAATCGTGGCTCGATGTTGGCAAAAGAGCCGTAAGCGTCGTAGTGCAGCGCGAGCGGCAGGGGCAGGGAGCACACGAAGAGCAAGCCCAAGAGCGCATCCACCAAGCGGACCCGGAAACGACCGGCGAGGGGCCACAGTTTGTGGAGCGTCAGGTCGGTGGCAGGTGGGTGCGTACCAGGACTGGTGAGGTGCCGTGTGAGGTGATGCAGCCACCGATGGACCTGCGCGGCTTCGTAGCCGTGGGGGTTGTCCATGTTGGCGGTCGCCGCAGGGATGTAGCGGGCAAGCAGATGCTGGTCGAGGTCGTGGGCAGTGGGATGAAGGAGGAGTTCGTCCGGGTCGCCGGAGCGGTGGTAGACGGTGGCGGTCAGGCAGAGCCGCCACGGTGTGGACAGGAGAGCGGCGAGCGGGCCGGTGGGGTTGGTGGTCAGGTGGTTGATGAGGGGCTGCCAGCGTCCGATGTCGCGGGCCCGGTCCGTTAGGTAGCCAATGGCTTCCCCGGTGTTGACCGGGGCGATGGTGATGCGGGCTGCGTCGATCAGTTGGTCGCCGGGGCCGAGGGCGTCGTAGTGGTCGGTGCGGCAGGTGAGGATCAGCGGCCCGGCGTCTCTGCCGTCCTGATAGGCGTTGAGGGCTTCCACAGCGGCTTTGGCTCGTGATGCGGCAGGGTCGGGGGCGCCGTCGTCGCGTACTGGGTCCATCTCGTCCAACCCGTCCAGGACAGGCAGGATGAGGCCCTGGTCGACGAGGCTGTCGGCCAGAGCACGTGGCCAGTCGTAGGCATCGATCAGGCGCTGCGTCAGCAGTTCGGTCAGCGGCTGGCCGGTGTCCCATTCGGCGAGCGAGGCCCTTACCGGGACAGGGTCGTCTTCTCCGCGCTTCTCCAGGAGGGCGAGCATGAGTTCCAGGGCGAGGACCGTTTTCCCGGCGCCTGCGGCCCCCGTAATGACGAGGCGTCGGGGGCGGGTGTCGCGGTAGTAGTGCAGGACGTCTGGCAGGGTGGCGGACGCTGCGGAGCTGTGGGTACGTCCGGCCGGCGGGGCGGTTGCAGCTCGGTTGGTCGCGGGATGGAGAACGTAGGCCAGGTCGATGCTCTTGTGGTCGGCGCCGAGGAGCTGGCGCAGCACCTTGCTTTCACTGTCCATGACCTGCCGGGCCAGCGTCTTGGCTCGACCGCGGGCGAGTTCGGCGTTGTTGCCCTCGATCGGCTTACGGATGGCGAAGACTCCGGCTATGAGACTCAGCGCTGCCAGCGGTAGCCCGGCCAGGGTTGCGGCATCGGACGGCGAGAATGTGCCGTGGACTGCGTGCCACACGGTGAAGAACACGCAAACGCCGAACAGCCCTACGCTGAGCAAAGCGATGCACGCCCAGATACGCCGGTGACGGCGCGCTCCCAGTCCGACCATGCCCCGATCATGCCGTTCCCCATGGCGCACAGACGACCTGTTCCGCCGGATCTGATGCTCCAGTTACTCGCTGTCGGGTCGCCGCCGCACCCGGGCTGCATCCAGTCACACCCGGACCGATGTGGTCCAGGGCTCGCTCGCGTATCCGCAGGGGGGCGGATGTTCATGCACGCGATGTCGTGACCAACGACGCCGCCTCGCACCGTCCACAGGCAAGCCGTGAGCCTCCTGGAGGCATGAGCGATCACGAGCAGAAGCAGCCGGCCCCGCGTCGTGGCAAGGTCGTGGAGGCCCTCGCGCGAGCGGAGCGGACGGTGTTCACGCGGCCCGCCCCGAAATCCGCAAAGGCTCGGGTAAAACTCCTCCGGTGTCCTCGACGAGGCCGTGCAGATCCTGGAACGCGTTGCGGACAAGATCGAAAAGGACGGATGGAGCGTCTGCCCGTGCGGTGAAGACCACGGCCAGGTCCGCGCCGACGCCGCAGTCCCCGCCGTTATGCGCGACGACGCCGACCTCGTACGCACCGTACGGTCCAGCATCGACCGCTGACGATCTACACACCCGGCCTCTGGCCAAGCAGCGCCGCTGGCTCCGTCGGTGGGATCTGGCACCACTTATCGGTCAGGCATGACAGCACCCGGAGTGTGCGGAGAATGATATCGCTGAGTTTCGACACCACCCCGGGCCTTGCGGCTGGAGCAGGGCAGTGCTGTGCGTAGCCCGGACGTTCGTGCCACTACCGGGTGGCCTGTGGCCTGGATCTGGCGGGGTTTCCGGTGGCGTTGGTTCTCGAGTATGTAGCCCACCGCTGAACTGGGGCGCCAGTCACGTCAACAGGCGTCCCTCCGCGGCGGTGTCGTTGGTGGCGAGGCTGGCGCCGGGAAAGGTTCGGTGTGTGAGGCGAGGCGACGTTGCAGGTCGATGTGGCGGAACTGGTGGATGGGTCCAACCTGCCGCAGGACGCCGCGCACTTGGTGAGCGTCGGTGAGGAACGACATGAGGTGGCGAGGCAGGGCTCCTCGGTGCCGGGCAGTGAGGTAGAGGCGGCTCAAGGTGAAATCGCCCCAGGAGGTGCGGTGAAGGGCGGCGGCAAGGCCAAGGACGAGTCCGCTCCAGAAGCCGATGCCGCAGCCGAACACAGTGCTGCCGGTCAGCGCGCTGATGGGGTCGATGTCGCGCAGGTCACCGTTCAGATACCCCAGCGTGATGCCCAGTAGGAGCCCGGCCAGCAGACCAAGCAGGGCGCCTGTGCGCACGAAGCCCCAGAAGATCCTGCGGTCCTGCCGGAGCAGTTCCTGCGGACCCGTGACCGAGGAAAGGTCTGCTGGGGCCGCGCTCCATGCCGTGACCAGCCAGCAGACAAGCCCAGCCACAACACCCCATCCGACGCTGGCCACTCGGTCGAGGAGAAAGTCAAGTACCGTGCCGACGAGCAGCGCGGTCCCGAGCCCCAGCAAGAGGGAGCTCCGGTTCCACGACCAGTGACCTCCCACCGCCGGGATGTTTCGTTTTCGCAGCCGGAACACGTGGCTGAGCAACCATCCTGCGGGCAAGTAGGCGGCCAGCATGACCAACATCCACAGTGGCGACCCCAGCAAGCTACCGTCCCAGCCCCCCACGAAGAACGGAAGACCGGGCGCGGAGCAGAACAGCGCCCACAGGGTCCCGAGGCCGTCCCTGGCAAGGAGACCCAGAACGGCAAGGCCGCAGCCCAGGAGCGTCAGCAGGAACATCGACGCGCCCAGGGCCGCGCCTGACAGCAACCGTCGTGTGGTCTCGGGCACCGCCAGCCGCAGCTGCCACCAGGCCAGGTCGGCTCCGCCGTGCAGGTCTTCCTCCAAGTGCCGGGCCAGGAAGGTGAGTGTCTTCTGGGCCTGGCGGCTCGACCACCGCACCCGGTGGCCGGGCAGGGGGCGGTAGGCGGCGGGGATGAAGCCGTCGAAGAGCTGGGCGCGGATGGCTGCGGCGGTGGGGAAGCGGGTGGTGTCGCACAGTTCGGCCGGGTCGGGTAAGGCCGCGGGTCGTTCGCCGGGGCGCGGGTTGTAGATCGTTCGGGCCAGGAACAGCGTCAGGGGCGTGTACAGGGCTTCGCCGACGGGGGTGTCGGTGGGCAGGAGGCTGAGCACGGGCTGCCACCGCTCGGCGGAAGGGGTGCCCTCCCCGCCGGCGTCGCGGCGCAGGTAGGCGGCGGCCTCCTCGGGGTCCACAGCTTGGAGTTCGATGCCGGCTGCTCCGGTGAGGCGCACGGGAACGCCCGCACCGGAGGGCGGATCGACGGCGGCCTGGTACTCGGCGGTGCGACTGGTCAGAACGAGAGGGATTCCCGGAGGCAGGGCGCGGTTCACGGCGTCCAGGGCCACGGCGCGCGTACGTGCGGGCAATTCGTCCAATCCGTCGAGCAGGGGGATGATCAGGCGCTGGTCCAGCAGAGCGCGAGCACGCGACGTGACCTGCCCGCGTCCGCCGGCGGCCGGGGCGGGAGCTCGCGCGGCAAGGCCCGGGTAGTCGGTGGCGAGACGTTCGGCCAGCCATGCGTCGAGTTCACTGTGGTCGGGGTCCCAGGAGGCCAGGGGGAAGATGACCGGGACCGGTGAGCCCGGCTCGCGCGACTGGAGCAATCCCAGCAGGAGGCGTACGAGCAGCATCGTCTTGCCCGCGCCCGGCTCACCGAGGATCAGCAGGCGTCTGCCCGGTACGCGGGTGGTGAGGACCTCGACGATCTCGCCGTCGCTACCAGCCAGGCCCTCGGGGCCATGAGCCCAGGCGGGCGGCAGTGCGGCCCGGTCGGCGGGTGCCCCGGTGAAGGTGCGGACGAGAATGTCCCAGGGTTCCACTACATCGGCACGGGCGGGCCGCCAGGGGACCGGCAGTGGGTACGGTTCGTCGAGGCGCCGGACTCTCGCCTCAGCCTGCCACTGGGCGCGCACCGCCAGCGCCAGTTCGTCACTCACGACCATCAAACCGAGGCTGTCAGCGTGTTCGCGCCGGTCCGCCCGGTAGCCGAGCCACGACATCCACAGCGACGCCACACCGACGACGAGGCCCACGGCGGTGCCGGCGACCCCCAGCAGGTGTTCGGCGCTCTCCCCACCGCCCAAGTGAGCCGACTTCGCGAAGATCAGTCCGACGACCGCGACAGCTCCCGCAACCAGGCCCCACACTCTGGAGTGTCCGCGCCTGCTGTTGCCGCCGTCGCCACGTACGTCCCCCGTTCGCATGGGCACGAGGATGCCCTATCGCACCCGCAGGGCGACAGGGCGAAGCCGGACGAGCGGACACCCGACGTGCGACCTCTCACCGCGGTTCAGTTCTCATCGACATTCCGCAGCGACATGATCGGGAAGTGCTGCCCAAACTCGTCGACAAGCGGTGTCGGTTCCCAGGTTCTGGCGCAACTTCTGTGACGCCACCACGCTGAGTCACAGCTGAGCCTGTCCGGCCGCACGCAAAGTCGCCCGAAAACGACCCGATGCCGAGGCGACTGGGCCGAAAGTTCGGGGCCGTGGAAGACGTCAAGCTCCGGCTGAAGGAGTTGTTGTTCCCGTCGATCGCGGATGTCGCGGTGCTGTCGGTGGACGTGAACATCGAGATAGTACGCGTCGACGCGCGATGCACCGCGGACGGCGCCGTGTGCCCCGCCTGCGGGGTCTGGTCGAACCAGGTTCATGGTTCTTACCTGCGGTTTCCCGCTGATGTTCCGAGCGGTGGACGAAGCGTTGTTCTCCAGCTGAGGGTCCGTCGGCTCACCTGTGGGAACTCGGGGTGCGCACGCCTTACCTTCGTCGAGCAGATACCCGGCCTGACACGCCGACACAGTCAGCGGACCGAGCAGCTGCGCTCGACCCTGGCCGCGGTCGGTCTGGCTCTCGCGGGCCGAGCCGGAGCCCGCATTGCCCGCGTCCTCGGAGTGTCTGTGAGCCGCAGTACGGTGCTCCGGCTGGTCGATGCGCTCCCCGAGCCCGAGGTCGCTGCCCCGCGTGTGGTCGGAGTACGCCACCCGCAAGGGCCGCCATTACGGCACCGTCCTCGTCGACATCGAGACCCGCCGTCCCATCGACCTGCTGCCCGACCGGGAGGCATCCAGCCTGGCGGCCTGGCTCGCCGACCGGCCGGGCGTTGAGGTCGTATGCCGGGACCGGGCGCCGTTCTTCGCCGAAGGTGCCACCGCCGGCGCCCCGCAGGCCGTCCAGGTCGCGGACCGGTGGCACCTTCTGGCACAACCTGAGCGAAGCCGTCGAACGGTCCGTCGCCCAGCACCGCCACTGCCTCAGAGCCCTCGTCCCTGCCGCCCCCGAACCCGAGCCGGAGCCCGTCGCAGAAGAGAAGCCGTCCAGTTCACCGTGGCCGACGGGCCACCGGTTCGCCGAGCGCACCCGTGCCAAGCACGCCACCATTCACGCACTGCTCGCCGCCGGACACAGCAAGCGGTCCGTGGCCCGGCAACTCGGCATGAGCCAGAACACTGTCTTACGGTTCTCCCGTGCTGACACGCCCGAAGGGCTTTTCACCGGGCAGTGGCAGAACCGGACCTCCGTCCTCGACGAGTACAAGACCTACCTCGACGACCGCTGGAGCGAGGGCTGCACCAACGCCTGGAAGCTCTGGGAGGAGATCGTGCCGCTCGGCTACAAAGGCAGCTACCAGCGCGTCCGCGCCTACCTGCACAAGAAGCGCACCTCGCCGCAGCTGGTGACCGCCCGGCCGCCGTCGCCGAGGAAGGTCGCCGGATGGATCCTCAGCCGCCCAGAGACCCTCACCGAGCCCGAACAGCTCCAGCTCAAGACCGTCCGCTCCCACTGCCCCGAACTCGACGCCCTCATCCGGCATGTCCGCTCCTTCGCGGTCATGCTCACCGAGCGCCAGGGCGAGCGCCTACCGCACTGGCTCGACGCCGTCCGGCAGGACGACCTGCCCAGCCTCCACACCCTCGCCGCCGGCATCGACCGTGACCTCGACGCCGTCATCGCCGGTCTCACCCTGCCCTGGAACTCGGGTCCCGTCGAAGGCCACGTCAACCGCATCAAGATGCTCAAGCGCCAGATGTTCGGCCGCGCCGGCTTCGCTCTCTTGCGGAAGCGAGTCCTCCTCGCGCCGTGACGGGCAACCGCACGATCAGACAGTGCCTTTGGCTGCGATCCGAGTGAGCAGATTGTCGCGCACGGATGGCCACTCGTCCGCGAGCACGCTGTAATACAGCGAATCACGACGCGTACCGTCCTGGCGCACCATGTGGCTGCGCAGAGTCCCTTCATAGACCAGCCCCAGCCGTGTCAGGGCCTGCTGGGACCGCACATTGAGGTTATCGGTCCGCAGGGCGATTCGGGCAAGGCCCAGATCATCGAAGGCGTGTCCGAACAGCAGAAGCTTGGACTCGGCGTTATAGGGGCCACCCCAACAAGAACGATCGAACCAGGTCGCCCCAATCTCAGCGCGGCTCGCAGCGAGGTCAAGCTCATACAAACTGGTCGAACCGATTACCGAGTCGTCGATCAGGCGCTGGACCGCGAAGCACCGCCGGGCTCGATCGGCCAGCATCTGACTGATCATCGCCCGCATCTCTATCAGGGAGCCGGGCCGAGGCCGAGGCATCCATCGCCAGACCTCGGGATCCGACGCAGAGGGGAACAGTGCTTCCGCATGATCGACGGACAGCGGGATGAGACGGATGGTGCGGCCGAGGAGGGAGTCATTGCTCACTATTGCACCGTAGCTTCGGAATCGCTGCCTCACAGCGAGGCGGAGATCATGCTGCCTCCGTCACTCACAGCGACCACGTCACAGAAGTTGAGCCAGAACCGGTTCCCACCTACAAAGCCACGCCGCCAAGCCATGCGCGCCCAGTGGCTGGACGCGCAGCCCGAAGACCGCACGCTGGCGCTGGCCGGCAGCTGCACCGACCCGAACTGTCACACCCCGCACTGACCATCTGATCAGTGCTTGGGGCACCAGCGGGTGAACATGCACTCGCCAGGGCCAGCGTGAAGGCCAAAGGGCAGGGCGATGCGTTCCAGGGAGAAGCCCTCACCGGGGGCGTAGACGGTGTAGCCGCAGCGGGTGTAAAAGGCGTGCAGGTGGTCGCGGTCGGCCTCGTAGGAGCCGTACAGCAGGAAGTATCCGAGCTGCTGGTAGACCTGCCAGGCTCGGAAGCTTGGCGACGAACACGCTCAGGGCCGTGGCTTTCTGAGGGGTGTAGCCGTTGGTCGTGGCCATCTGGATCAGTGTGCCCGGGGCGGTGGCGGTCAGCACACCGACGGTCTGGTCGTGCTCGTCGGTGGCGACGAGCACCAAGCGGCAGCGTTATGGAACGTCTCAGCGCCGGCGCCCAGGCCAGGCCAGGATGGCCGAGCCGGCCGTAGCCGCACACGCTGCAGGCCACGGAGGATTACGGATTTTGGGCGCTCACGGACAGGCCTGCGGCGTGCTTGACGGCCAGGTCGGCAACGCTCGGCGCGGTAACAGTCCGCTCGGCGGCGAGCACTCTGACCTGCGGAAGTTCTAAAGATCCGACCTCAGATGAGGGGCCCGAAAATCTAGAAGCCGGCCGGTGTCAGAAGCCCTGGAATGGGGTCTGATCTTTTTGACCAGGGTGATCTACGCGGCTGAAGAAGCTGCTGGTCGGGAATCATCTGGCGAGGTGAGAGTGCAGTGCTCCCCCTCATGCAGATGGGGCCGCCGGTGTTGGCTTGGACTCCCGCGCCGGCGGCCCCCAGACGCCGGAGGCGCCCCATGCAGAAGATACCCAGCGGGGATCTTGACCACTCCCAGAGCGGGCAGCGTCCGTCCTGGCGCGACCCCATAACCATGCCCGGCGCCATTCTCGCCGCCGTCATCGGGGGCTTGATCGTCTGGGGGCTGGTTGAGGTGCTCCAGCACCTTCGCGTGACTTGGCACTGATCGTGAGTTGCCTGATCGGGTTACCGGACATTCGCTGACTGTCCTCATCGCGGGTGTGGTGTTCGGACGCGGGCGGCCTTCGGCCCCCGGACCTCGACGATGCGAAGGCGCCGGTGGGGCTGCCGGTCCCCACGGCCGGGAGAGTGCTCAGAAGCTGTCCAGCTTCCTGCTGATCCGTAACGTTCTGTGAGTGCCTTGCTTTCTGGCTCCCGGGCAGCTTTCGTACGAGAGGATCGGTGTGTGGAAAACGATCCTGTGACCCTTCGCGATGAACGCCGCCCGTACTTCGCCTGTCCGGCCTGCGGCATCGTCGGTGAGCCGGACTCCGTCGACTGTTTCCTCACCCGGGACCAGCAGCACGTCGACTGGACCAGGCCCGTGACCGTGAGGTGCGGCTCCTGCCGCACGTCCTCCGAGATCAGTAAGGCAGACGTCCTGGGCCGCGACACCGAGCACGCATGCTCCCGCTGTGGACATCGCACTGCCTGCCCCTCAGACGCCGACCGGGTCATCTGCTGGGGCTGCGGTCTCAAGGCACCCGGCCCCGCATCAATCGGCGCCCGTGCCGTCTACCGGCAGGACGTCGAACGCGGGGCCGACCAATGGGCCGTCGCTCAAGTCCGCGTCGCTAAGGACGACGCACGCGACCGCGGCGGATTGCCCCACTGGGCCTCGTAGGGGTGACCTGGACGGTCACAGGGGGCGGGGGCGAGCCGGACGGTCCAGGGACGCAGTCGGATACGCAGGGGCGGGGCCGCCGGAGGCGGCGGGGGTTTGGGCTCGCGCCAGTCGGCCACCGGTTTCGTCAGCCGACCCGTCATCAAGGTCATGACGGTCCAGGCCAGGTGCGCCTCGGCGTGCTGGGGGAGTTTCTCGTAGTCCCGGCAGTTCCGGCCGGCCCTCATGATCCAGCTGATGGACCTCTCGACCACCCATCTCTTCGGTAAGAGGACAAACCCCTTCGTTTTGGGCCGGTTGACGGTCTTGAGGGTGAGGCGGAGGCGGTCTTTGGCCCAGGTGACGAGTTCGCCGCCATAGGCGGAGTCGGCCCAGACCAGGGTGATCTCGGGGTGGGCGAGGCGGAGGCGGAAGAGGAAGTCGCGGGCCGCATGAGCGTCGTGGACGCTGGCGGGGGTGACCATTCATCACCGGCAGGCCGCGGGTGTCCACGGAGTGGCGGGAAGGTGGACACCGTCCTCGTGCGCCCGCAACCCGAGGACTGTTTTGCACATCATTCCGGGTGGCATGACCGGGACCGGGATCGCCGGGGCAGGTGCCGCCGCTCGCCGGCTGTGAGAAGCAGCCGACCGGCGGCCAGGACCGGTCGGGCACGCCCAGCAGGCATGTTGCTGCAGACAGTTCCACCAGGAG
>NZ_JACVYG010000113.1:0-10881 GCF_014712245.1 Streptomyces sp. 5-10 | reverse complement strand
CCCGGCACCACCGAACCCCGCACCACACCCGGCGCCACGTCACCGACCGACAGCGCCTCCAAGCCATCGACGAGACCGGCCCGGTCAGCAGCCAGCACCACAGCCCGATGCTCAAACGCGCTACGCGTCGTGACCAGCGACGACGCCACATCGGCCACCGACGCCTCCACCCCGGCCCGACCCCGGGCGTAGGTCAGCAACCGTTCGGCCTGGGCCCGCAGCGCATCCTCGGACTTCGCCGACACCACCCACGGCACGAGCGCCGACTCCCCGGGCTCCTCGGGCTCGCCGGTCACCGGCCCGGCGACGGGCTGCTCCTCCGGGAGGTGTTCCAGGATGACGTGCGCGTTGGTGCCACTGATCCCGAACGACGACACACCCGCACGCCGCGGACGATCCGTCTCCGGCCACTCCACCGCATCCGTCAGCAGCTCGACCGCACCCGACGACCAGTCAACATGCGGCGACGGCTCATCGATGTGCAGCGTCCTCGGCAGCACACCGTGCCGCATCGCGAGCACCATCTTCATCACACCGGCCACACCCGCCGCCGCCTGCGTATGACCGATGTTGGACTTCACCGACCCCAGCCACAGCGGCCGGTCCTCGGCGCTCCGCTCCCGCCCATAGGTCGCGAGCAGCGCCTGGGCCTCGATCGGATCGCCCAGCTTCGTGCCCGTACCGTGCGCCTCGACCGCGTCCACCTCGGCGGCCGACAGCCGAGCGCTCTCCAGCGCCGCCCGGATCACCCGCTGCTGCGAGGGACCGTTCGGCGCCGTCAAACCGTTCGACGCGCCATCCTGGTTGACCGCGCTGCCCCGCACCACGGCCAGCACCCGGTGCCCGTTCCGCCGGGCGTCGGACAGCCGCTCCAGCAGCAGCACACCGACGCCCTCCGCGAGCCCCATGCCGTCCGCGGCTCCCGCGAACGCCTTGCAGCGGCCGTCGAGCGCCAGGCCGCGCTGGCGGCTGAAGCCGATGAGGGCGCCGGGGTTCGGCATGACGGCGACGCCACCGGCGAGCGCCAGTGAGCACTCCCCGTTCCGCAGCGCCTGCGCCGCCAGGTGCAGTGCCACCAGGGACGAGGAGCACGCGGTGTCCACCGTCACCGCGGGGCCCTCGAAGCCGAAGGCGTACGCGACGCGTCCGGACACGACGCTGGCCGCGCTTCCCGTCATCAGGTGACCTTCGGAGCCCTCAGGCGCCTCGTGCACACGCGGCCCGTATTCCTGGTAGTTGGAGCCGATGAAGACGCCGGTGCGGCTGCCGCGCAGCGTGAGCGCGGGCACTCCGGCACGCTCGAAGGCTTCCCAGGAGGTCTCCAGCAGCAGCCGCTGCTGGGGGTCCATCGCCAGCGCCTCACGTGGCGAGATCCCGAAGAACGCCGGGTCGAAGTCACCCGCGCCGTAGAGGAAACCGCCCTCACGCACATACGTCTTGCCGGGCGCGTCCGGGTCCGGGTGGTAGATGCCCTCGATGTCCCAGCCACGGTCGGTCGGCAGCCCGCCGATCGCGTCACCGCCGGACATGATGAGCTGCCACAGCTCCTCGGGGGAGGACACGCCACCCGGGTAGCGGCAGCTCATCGCCACGATGGCGATGGAGTCGTCGTCGGAGTCCACGGGCACGGCCCGGGCCATCTCCGCCCCCGCCGCCGTCCGCGGGAGGGTGGGGATGTCCGCCTCGCCGGCCGTCGCCCCCGTCAGCTCGGTGAGGATGTGCTCGCTCAGGACGGCGGTGCTGGGGTAGTCGAAGGCCAGCGTGGCGGGCAGGCGCAGCCCGGTGGCCGCGTTCAGCCGGTTGCGCAGTTCGACGGCCGTCAGCGAGTCGAAGCCGAGGTCCTTGAACGCGCGCTCTGAGTCCACCGCGTCCGAGGTGGCGTGTCCCAGGACGGCCACCACCTGCGCGCGCACCAGCTCCAGGACGGTGTGCTCACGCTCGGTGGGGGTCAGCCCGGTCAGCCGCTGCCGCAGTCCCGAGGAGGCGTCGGCCGATGTGTTCGCGACCGCTCCGGCGGTGTCGGCACCCTCCTCGATACGTCGCATCGCGGGCAGTTCGTCCAGCAGCGGGCTGGGGCGGGCGGAGGTGAAGACCGGGATGAAGTTCTCCCAGTCGATATCGGCGATCGCCAGGTGGGTCTGGTCGTGGTCGAGCGTCTGCCGCAGCGCGGCGATGCCGAGCGCCGGGTCCATGAACCGCAGTCCACGCCGCCGCAACTGGTCCAGGTCCAGGGCCTCGGGCATGTTGTCGCCGGTGGCGTCCCACACTCCCCAGGCCACCGAGGTGGCGGTCAGGCCGTTCGCCCGCCGGCGCTCGGCGAGCGCGTCCAGGTAGGCGTTGGCGGCGGCGTACGCGCCGTGGTCGCCCACGCCCCACAGCCCGGACACCGAGGAGAACAGTACGAACGCGTCCAGCGGGGTGTCGCCCAGCAGCTGGTCCAGATGGGCAGCGCCCGCCACTTTCGCGTCCATGACCTGGGCGAACTCCGCCGAGGTCGTGGCGCCAAGCCCGGCCAGGTCGATATGGGCCGCGGCGTGGATGACGGCGGTGAGCGGACGGTCGTCGGGTACGGACGCGAGGACGCGCTGGAGCGCGGCGCGGTCCGCCACGTCGCAGGCGGCGACGGTGACCCGGGTGCCCTGGTCGGCGAGTTCGGCGACCAGGGCTTCGGCGCCGGGGGCGGCGAGCCCGCGGCGGCTGGTCAGCACCAGGTGTTCGGCGCCGTTGTCCGCCAGCCACCTGGCCAGATGGGTGCCGAGGGCGCCGGTGCCACCGGTGATGAGGACCGTGCCGCGGGGCTTCCAGGTGCGCGGCGCGGGGGTGTTCCCGAGGGGTGCGGGCTCGAGCCGCCGCAGCATCACGCCCGAGGCGCGGATCGCGACCTGGTCCTCGGGGCCGCCGTCCGCGAGCACTCCGGCGAGCCGGGCCCCGGCCCGGGCGTCCATGGTGTGCGGAAGGTCGATCAGCCCGCCCCAGCTGTCCGGGTACTCCACTCCGGCCACCCGGCCCATACCCCACACCGTCGCCTGGGCGGGGCTGGTGAGCGGATCGGAGCTGCCGATGGACACCGCGCCCTGGGTGGCGCACCACAGCGGGGCGCGGACGCCGAGGTCGTCGAGGGCCTGGATCAGGGCGAGGGTCAGGGTCAGGCCGGTGGTGGCCACGGGATGGTCGGGGGACGGGTGTTCGTCCAGCGGCAGCAGTGACAGCACGCCGGACAGCGTGTCCAGCGGGTGGTCGGCGGTGGCGGCGCGCAGCCGCTCGGCCATCGTGGCGCGGTGTGCGTCGTCCGCGCCCAGTTCGACGAGGACGACATCGGCGCCGTGTGCCGCGAGCGCCTCGCGGGAGGCCGTGACCAGCGGGTCGTCTGTGCGGGAGCCGGGCGCCAGCAGCAGACATGGCCCCGGGAGCGAGGCGGCCGGGGTGCCGCTCTTGGGGCGCCAGATCACGCGGTAGCGCCATTCGTCCACGGTCGATTCGGAGCGGCGCTGCCGACGCCACTGGGCGAGGGCGGGCAGGACGGTGCCCAACGAGGCGTGCTGCTCGGTGGATTCGACGTGGAGCGTGGCGGCCAGCGCCTCGGCGTCCTCGCGCTCCACGGCCTGCCAGAAGTGCGCGTCCGCGCTGTCTTCGGCCGGGGCGCCGTCGGTGGGGCGCGCGGTAGTGGCCGAGGTGAGCCAGTAGCGCTGGTGCTGGAAGGCGTAGGTGGGCAGGTCGACGGGGTGCGCACCGGTTCCGGCGAACACCGTCCGCCAGTCGATGGCCATGCCGCCGACGTGGGCCTCGGCCAGGGAGGTCAGGAACCGTTCCGGGCCGCCTTCGTCACGGCGCAGCGAGCCGACGGCCGCCACGGGGGTGCCGTGGACCTCGGCCGTCTGCTCGATGCCCATGGTGAGCACCGGATGCGCGCTGACCTCCACGAACGTCTGGAATCCCTCGTCGAGGAGTACCCGTACGGTCTCGTCGAAACGCACCGTCGCGCGCAGATTGCGGTACCAGTAACCGGCGTCGAACTCGGTGGTGTTCAGCACACCGCCGGTCACCGTGGAGTAGAACGGCACCGCGGAGGAGCGCGGGGCGATCCCGGCGAGGGTGCGCCGGATCTCGTCCTCGATGCTCTCGACGTGGGCGGAGTGCGAGGCGTAGTCCACGGGGACGCGGCGCGCCCGGATCTCGTCCGCCTCGCACGCCGTCAGCAGTTCGTCCAGCGCGTCGGCGTCGCCGGAGACGACGACCGCCGAGGGGCCGTTCACCGCCGCCACCGACAGCCGCTCGCCCCATGCCGCCAGCCGCTCCCGTACGCGCTCCACGGGCAGCGACACCGACACCATGCCACCACGCCCGGACAGCGCCCGCAGGGCCTGGCTGCGCAGGGCCACGACGCGCGCGGCGTCCTCCAGCGACAACGCACCGGCCACACACGCCGCCGCGATCTCACCCTGCGAGTGGCCGATGACGGCCGATGGCTCCACGCCGTACGAGCGCCACAGCTCCGCCAGCGACACCATCACCGCGAACAGGGCAGGCTGTACGACATCCACCCGCTCCAGCGCCGCGGGGTCACTGAGGACTTCCACCAGCGACCAGTCCACATGCGGCGCCAGGGCCGCCGCGCACTCGTCGATCCGCCGGGCGAACACCGGCGAGGAATCCAGCAGCCCGGCCGCCATGCCCACCCACTGCGACCCCTGGCCGGGGAAGACGAAGGCGGCCCCGGCACTGCGCTTGGCGACGCCTTCGACCAGTCCGGAGGTGCCCCGGCCCGCGAGGTGGCCGGCCAGGATCCGTGCGGCCTCCGCACGGTCCGCGGCCAGCACGACCGCGCGGTGGTCGAAGGCGGTCCGCGTGGTGGCGAGGGACAGTCCGATGTCCTCGGCCGCGACCTCCGGGTGCCGCTCCACGTGGTCCAGCAGCCGCCTGGCCTGGGCGCGCAGCGCCGCCTCGGACTTGCTGGACAGCGGCCAGGGGACGAGCGGCAGCGCCGTCGGGGGCACCGCCGCTTCCTCCGCCACGCTCGCCACGTCCGCACCGGGAGCGGCGTCGGTAGCGGCCGGCGGCGGCGCCTGCTCGATGATGGCGTGGGCGTTGGTGCCGCTGATGCCGAACGAGGACACACCGGCCCGGCGCGGCTCCTCACCCTCGGGCCATGCCGTGGCCCGGGTGAGAAGCTCGACGGTGCCCGCCGACCAGTCCACGTGGGGGGACGGCTGGTCGATGTGCAGGGTGCGGGGCAGCATCCCGTGGCGCATCGCCAGCACCATCTTCATCACACCGGCCACACCGGCCGCCGCCTGTGTATGTCCGATGTTCGACTTGACCGACCCCAGCAGCAGCGGCTGGTCCGCGGCGCGCTCACGGCCGTAGGTGGCCAGCAGGGCCTGTGCCTCGATGGGGTCGCCCAGCTTCGTTCCCGTCCCGTGCGCCTCGACGGCGTCGACCTGCCCGGCCGTGAGCCCGGCGTTGGCCAGCGCCTGGCGGATCACCCGCTGCTGGGAGGGGCCGTTGGGGGCGGAGAGCGCGCTGCTCGCGCCGTCCTGGTTGGTCGCCGTGCCCCGGACGACGGCCAGCACGGGGTGCCCGTTGCGGTGTGCGTCGGAGAGCCGCTCCAGGAACAGCATGCCGACGCCCTCGGCGGGCCCGAAACCGTCGGCCGCCGCCGCGAAGGGCTTGCACCGGCCGTCGGGCGCGAGCCCGCGCTGCCGGCTGAAGCCGATGAAGGTGCCGGGCGTGGCCATGACGGTGACGCCACCGGCCAGGGCGAGGGAGCACTCCCCCTGGCGCAGGGCCTGTACGGCCAGGTGCAGGGCGACCAGCGACGAGGAACACGCGGTGTCCACCGTCACGGCCGGGCCCTCCAGGCCCAGGGAGTAGGCCACGCGCCCGGACACGACGCTGATGGCGCTGCCGGTCACCAGGTGGCCCTCGACGCCGTCGGTGGCCTCGTGCACCCGGGGCCCGTAGTCGGGGGCCACGGCCCCGACGAACACTCCGGACCGGCTGCCCCTGAGCGAGGCAGGGTCGATGCCCGCCCGTTCGACGGCCTCCCACGAGGTCTCCAGCAGCAGCCGCTGCTGGGGGTCCATCGCCAGCGCCTCACGCGGTGAGATCCCGAAGAAGTCGGCGTCGAAGTCGCCCACGTCGTGCAGGAATCCGCCCTCGCGCGCGTAGGAGGTGCCGGGCCGGTCGGGGTCCGCGTCGTAGAGCGAGCCGAGGTCCCAGCCGCGGTCGTCGGGGAACGGTGTGATGGCGTCCTCGGCCCCGCTCAGCAGCCGCCAGAACTCCTCGGGGGAGCGCACCCCGCCGGGGAACCGGCAGCTCATTCCGACGATCGCGATCGGTTCGCGGGCCGCGGACTCCACGTCCTGGAGGCGCTGGAGCTCGTCGGCCGCCACCGTCTCCAGGTGCTCGGCGACGTCGTCCGCCACCGTCTCCAGGTGCTCGGCGACGTCGTCCGCGTCGCCGGGACCGGTGGCGGGGCCACCGGCCGGGCCGTACGGCGACGGGCCGCCACGGTCCCCGTCCCAGTGGGACAGCAGGCGCTTCAGCCTCTCGGCCACCATCGGGCGGGTGGCGTCGTCGGCTGCCGTGTCCGTTCCGAGCAACGCGGCTTCCAGCCGGTCGAGTTCGGCGGCCACGTCCGACGGGTCGTCCGTCGCCGCCACGGGGTTGATCTCCTCCCCCAGGTGTCCGGCCAGCGCGGCGGGCGTGGGGTAGTCGAAGATGAGGGTGGCGGGCAGCCGCAGCCCGGTGGCCGCGTTCAGCCGGTTGCGCAGCTCGACCGCGGTGAGCGAGTCGAAGCCGAGCTCCAGGAAGCCGCGGTCGGTGACCACCGCGGATGCCGTGCCATGGCCGAGGACCGTGGCGGCGTGTTCCTGGACCAGACGCAGCAGCGTTCGCTGCCGCTCCCCCTGGCCGAGCCCGGCCAGCCGCCGCGCCAGCGGCGCCTCACGCGAGCCGGGGTCTTCCTGGGCCGAGGCGCGCCGGGGCGCGACGGGCCGTCGTACGAGTCCGTGGAGCAACGGGGGTACGGGCGTGGCGTCGGCGGCGGCCGCCAGGTGGCCGAGGTCGAGCTGGGCGGGCACCACCACACCCTCGGCCAGCCGACCGGCCGTGTCGAACAGCCGCAGCCCGTCCTCGGTGGGGAACGGCACCAGTCCGACCCGTGTCATCCGCGAGAGGTCCGCCTGGCCGAGGTGTCCGGTCATTCCGGTGCGCTCGGCCCACAGGCCCCAGGCGAGCGACACTCCGGGCAGGCCCATAGCCCGGCGCCGCTGGGCCAGTCCGTCCAGGAACGTGTTGGCGGCGGCGTAGTTGGCCTGTCCCGCGGACCCCAGGACACCGGCGGTCGACGAGAACAGGGCGAACATGGCCACATCGAAACGGCGCGTCAGCTCGTGCAGATGCCACGCCCCGTCGACCTTCGCGCGCAGCACCGCGTCGAGCCGCTCCGGTGTCAGCGAGGCCACCGTTCCGTCGTCCAGGATGCCCGCGGCGTGGACCACACCGGTCAGGCCGTGTCCGTCGGGGAGGTCCGCCAGCAGGTCGGCCAGCGCGTCGCGGTCGGCGACATCGCAGGCGGCGATCGTGACCGAAGCCCCCAGGGCCGTCAGTTCGGCCTCGAGCTCCGTCAGGCTCCCGGCCGCGCGGCCACGGCGGCTGACCAGCAGCAGCCGGTGGATGCCGTGCTCCGCCACCAGATGCCGGGCGATCAGTCCGCCCAGGACGCCACCGGCGCCGGTGATCAGTACGGTCCCCTCCGGGGCCGGCGCGGCCGGAACGCTCAGCACCAGCTTGCCCACATGGCGCGCCTGGCTCATGAACCGGAACGCCTCGGGAGCCCTGCGCACATCCCACACGCGTGCGGGCAGCGGCTCCAGCACACCACGCTCGAACAGGGACACGATCTCCGCGAGCATCTCCCCGATGCGCTCGGGGCCCGCCTCGGCCAGGTCGAACGCCCGGTACAGCACGCCCGGATGGGCCGCGGCCACCGCGTCGGCGGACCGCACATCCGTCTTGCCCATCTCGATGAACCGCCCGCCCTCGGCGAGCAGCCGCAGCGACGCGTCCACGAACTCACCGGCCAGGGAGTCCAGGACCACATCCACACCGCGACCCGAGGACGAGTCCCTGAACCGCTCTTCGAACTCCAGCGTGCGCGACGACGCGATATGCGCCTCGTCCAGCCCGAGGCCGCGCAGGACGTCCCACTTGGCCTCGCTCGCGGTCGCGAACACCTCGACGCCCCAGGCCCGCGCCAGCCGCACCGCCGCCATTCCCACGCCACCGGCGGCGGAATGGACCAGCAGTGATTCACCGCGCCGTACGCCCGCCAGCTCCCGCAGCGCGTACAAGGCCGTCACGAACGCCACGGGGACGGACGCGGCCTCGGTGAAGGACCAGCCGTCCGGGATCCGCACCAGGGTGCGGTGGTCCACCACGGCCAACGGCCCGAAACCACCGGACCACAGCCCCATCACCCGGTCGCCGACGGCGAGGGACGTCACACCGGGGCCGGTGGCCACGACCACACCGGCACCCTCGCCACCCATCATGGCCTCGTCCGGATACATGTCCAGGGAGATGAGGACATCGCGGAAGTTCAGGCCCGTGGCGCGCACGGCGACCCGCACCTCGTGCTCGCCGAGTTCCCGGGTGGCGTCCGTGGCCGTGGCCAGCGCCAGCCCCTCCAGCGTGCCCGCTCCGGACGCCTCCAGCCGCCACGCCGCCGTGCCATCCGGTGGCGTCAGCACACCCCTCGCGGCGCCGGGTGCCAGACGTGGCACCAGCACCTCGGCGCCGCGCACGGCGAGCTGCGGCTCCCCGGTGGATACCGCCTGGTGCACCACGGCGAGCGATGGCTCGGCGCCGTCCACGTCCAGCAGGACGAAACGGTCCGGATGCTCGGCCTGCGCCGACCGCACCAGCCCCCACACCGGGGCCGCGGCCAGGTCGCGCGGGTCCGCACCGTCCTCGGTCGCCAGCGCGCCCCGGGTGACGAACACCAGCCGGGACGCTGCGAACCCGTCCTCCGCCGGCCACGCCCGCACCATGTCCAGGGTCCGGTGGGCCACGGCGTGTGTCGCCGGGACGACGTCCTCGCCGGGGGCGGAGGACACGGTCACGAACACCAGGTCCGGCATGGGAGCGCCGGATCGCACATGTGCTGCGAGAGCGGCGAGGTCGGCGTGTTCCTCCACCGATCCATCGGCCGCGTTCAACGCCCTGGCCAGGCCGAAGGGGTCCGGTCCGGCCACGGCGCACCGGTCAGTGGCGGGGGCCGGGGTGGTGGTGGACGTCGGGGTCGTGGTGGACGTCGGGCTGGTGGCGGGCGCCGCGATCCACTCCACCCGGTACAGCGACTCGCCGTCGTCGGCGGACGGCGCGAGCTGTGCCTCCGAGACCGGCCGGGTGACCAGCGCCTCCGCCGTCGCCACCGGCGTTCCGGCGGCGTCGGCCACCAGGACGGACATCCCATCTGTGCCCGCACGGGCCAGCCGTACCCGCAGCGAAGTCGCCCCGGTGGCGTGCAAGGACACACCGCTCCACACGAACGGCAGCCGGATCCCGTCCCGCTCCGAAGGCGAGGCGGCGGCGCACACCAGCCACGCGTGCAGCGCCGCATCGAGCAGCGCGGGATGCAGCCCGAACCGGGCCGCGTCGGCGCGCGCCCCCTCCGGCAGCGCCACCTCCGCGAAGACCTCGTCGCCCTTGCGCCAGACGGCACGCAGCCCTCGGAACACCGGCCCGTACGCCAGCCCGGTGGCCGCCACGTCCTCGTAGAAGCCCGCGATCTCGACCGCCTGCGCGTCGGCGGGTGGCCATGCCGTCAAGTCCGCCGGGCCCGTCGTCCCGTCGACGGCGGTGGAGTTCAGGGCCAGCATGCCCTTCGCGTGGCACGTCCACGACGCGTTCGCGACGTCGTCACGGCGGGCATGCACGCTGAACTCGCGCTGTCCGTCCGGCCGGGGCCCGCTCACGACCAGCTGCACCTGGACCGCACCTTCGTCGGGCAGCACCAGGGGCGCCTCCAGCGTCAGCTCCTCCAACCGGTCGCAGCCGACCGCGTCACCGGCCCGCGACGCCAACTCGACGAACGCCGTACCGGGCAGGATGGCCCGGCCCAGCACCGCGTGGTCGGCGAGCCAGGGGTGGGTACGGAGCGACAGTCGGCCGGTGAGCAGGAAACCGTCCGAGTCGGGCAGCGGCACGGCGGCGCCCAGCAACGGATGCCCGGCCGAATCCAGCCCCACCGATGCCACATCACCGGCGGTCTCGACGGTCTCGGACTCCAGCCAGAAGTGGGTGCGCTGGAAGGCATACGTCGGCAGATCGACGCGCCGCGCGCCCGTCCCCGCGAACATCCCCGCCCAGTCGACGGACGCGCCGCCCACGTACGCCTCGGCCAGGGAGGTCATGAAGCGCTCCAGGCCACCTTCGTCGCGGCGCAGCGAACCGACGGCGGTGACGCGGGTGCCGTGGTCCTCGGCGGTCTGTTCCACGCCCATGGTGAGCACCGGATGGGCGCTGGCCTCGATGAACACCTGGAAACCGTCGGCCAGCAGGACCCGGACGGTCTCGTCGAAGCGCACCGTCTGACGCAGATTGCGGTACCAGTACCCCGCGTCCAGGTCCTCGGTGTGCAACGCACCGCCGGTCACCGTCGAATAGAAGGGCACCGACGACAACCGAGGGCTGATCCCCGCGAGGGCTTGCCGAAGCTCATCTTCGATGGCCTCCACATGGGCGCAGTGCGAGGCGTAATCCACCGGAACACGCCGCGCCCGGCTCCCCTCGCCCTCGCATACGGCCAGCAGCTCGTCCAACGCCTCCGCGTCACCGGAGACCACGACCGCCGAGGGCCCGTTCACCGCCGCCACC
>NZ_JACVYG010000112.1:0-11542 GCF_014712245.1 Streptomyces sp. 5-10 | reverse complement strand
CTCGCCCACCACTGGCACACCGCACTCAAAGCCCTCACCACCCACACCCAACACCACACCGGCGGCCACACCCCCTCCGACCTCCCCCTCCTCACCCTCACCCAACACGACATCGACAACCTTGAGAGCGATCTCGAAGCCGAGTGGGCGGACCTGGAGGAGTGACAGCCGCTCAGGGCCGGGGCGCCACGCCCCGGCGCCCTACGGCCGCTCGAGCCCCCGGGCGACAACGGGGCCGATGTGGTCCAGTGCCCGCTGCGTCATCAGATGGTCGTGAGTACTGGGCACATCGTGGATCCGGATGTCTCCCTCGACGTACGGCGCCCAGGAATCGGGCGTACGCCATGCGGCGGTCCGGTGGTCGGTGGGCTCCTCCGTCGCGATGAAGAGGTCCATCTCGCCACGGAACCGCCGAGGCCGGTGTTCCTCGGCGGCTCGCTCGTGCTGGGCGTGGCTGTGGCACAGCGCCGTCAGGATCTCCTCGTCCAGGGAGTACGCCCCGTCCGCCAGAACGTCGAGGAACATGCCCCGGATATCGCGGTCTCCCGCCTCTGGCAACCGTTCCTCCGCGGGCACGGCCGCCAGGGGGTAGGTGTCGAGCACGGCCAGCAGGGCGACCTCCTCGCCCTCCTCCTGGAGCCGGGTCGCGATCGCGTGGGCGACGATGCCGCCGAAGGACCAGCCGAGGAGGTGGTACGGGCCGTGTGGCCGCACGGTCCGGATCTGACACAGATAGTCCGCCGCGATCTGCTCGACGGTGGCGTGGAGTGTCTCCGTACCGGACAGCCCCCGAGCCTGGAGGCCGTAGACGGGGTGGTCGTCGTCGATATGGCGCAGCAGTCCGGAATAGGGCCAGCTGATCCCGCCGGCCGGGTGGATACAGAAGAGCGGTGCACGGCTGCCATGTGGCCGCAGTGGCAGCAGGACATCGAGGCCCTTCCCACCGTCGCCGCTCTCCAGCCTGCGGGCCAGCGCGGCCACCGTCGGGGCCTCGAACACCACCCCCACCGGCAGCTGCACTCCCAGCTCAGACCGCACCCGCGACACCAACCGCGTCGCCAACAACGAATGCCCACCCAAATCGAAGAAACCCTCCTCGACCCCCACCCGCTCCACACCCAACACCTCGGCGAACACACCACACAGCACCCGCTCCACCGCCGTACGCGGCCCACGACCCGAACCAGACCCCCCAACCTCCGGCACCGGCAACGCCCGCCGATCCAGCTTCCCATTCGCCGTCACCGGCAACCCNCCTCCGGCACCGGCAACGCCCGCCGATCCAGCTTCCCATTCGCCGTCACCGGCAACCCATCCAGCACCACCCACGCACCCGGCACCATGAACTCCGGCAACCGCCCCCGCACAAACTCCCGCACCACCCCCACATCACACCCAGCCTCAGCAGGGACCACATACGCCACCAACCGCCGATCCCCCGGACGATCCTCCCGCACCACCACCGCCACCCGACCCACCGAAGAATGCGCACCCACCACACCCTCCACCTCACCCAACTCGATACGGAACCCCCGCACCTTCACCTGATCATCCGCACGGCCCACGAACTCCAAGACCCCATCCGACCGCCACCGCACCAAATCCCCCGTCCGATACATCCGCTCCCCGGTCCCACCAAACGGAGCCGCCACAAACCGCTCCCCCGTCAACCCCGCACGCCCCACATACCCCCGCGCCAACCCCACACCCGCCACATACAACTCACCCACCACACCCCCCGGCACCAAACCCAACCCACCATCCACCACATACACCCGCGTGTTCGCGATCGGCCCGCCGATGGCCGGTGTTCCGTCCTCGGCGCAACGGGAGAGCGTGGACCAGATGGTGGTCTCCGTCGGGCCGTAGACGTTGACGACATCGGCCGCGCGGTCGCGCATCTCGTGTGCCAGGGCCACGGGCAGCGCCTCACCGCCGGTCAGGATCCGCAGTCCGGTCAGGGCGCCGCGGTGGTGTTCCAGCAGTGCCGCCCACAGCGTCGGCGTGGCCTGCATGACCGTCGTGCCGTTCTCGGTCAGCAGCCGGGACAGCCGCGCCGGGTCGCGTGTCTCGTCCGTCGTCGCCAGGACGACCGTGGCGCCGGCCAGGAGCGGGCCGAACAGTTCGAGCGCGGCGATGTCGAAGGAGATGGTGGTGACCGCGAGCCAGCGGTCCTCCGGCACCAGGCCCAGTTCATCGGCCATCCCCACGAGCAGGTTCAACAGTGACCGCTGTGTCACGGCGACGCCCTTCGGACGGCCGGTGGAGCCCGAGGTGTAGATGAGGTACGCCGTGTTCAGCGGGTGGGGCGGGGCCATCCGCTCGGCGTCGGCGATGTCGTCGTCCGAGCGGTCCCGCAGGGCCGCCTCGGTATCCGGGGCGTCCAGCAGGAGACACGGCACCGAGGCCCCGGCACCCGACAGCTTCGCCGCCCCCGCCTCGGTGGTGACGAGGGCGACGGGGGCCGCGTCGTGGAGCATGAAGCAAGCCCGCTGAGCGGGCTGGTCCGGGTCGAGCGGAAGATAGGCCGCCCCCGTCTTCATGACGGCCAGCAATGCCACGACCAGGTCCGCGGACCGGGGCAGCGAGAGGGCCACTACGCGCTCCGGGCCCGCACCGCGCTCGATGAGCACGCGGGCCAGCCGATTCGCCCGCGCGTGGAGTTGCGCGTAGGTCAGTGCCGTGCCGCCGGCCACCAGAGCGTGCGCGTCCGGGGTACGTGCCGCCCGCGTCGCGAGCAGTTCGGCCACGGTGGACGGCGGCAAGGCGGCCTCGGTGGTGTTCGGCGCGGCCAGTTGGCGTCGTTCCGCCACCGTCAGCAGGTCGATGGCGGCCAGTGGCCGGTCCGGGTCGGCGGCCATCGCCGCGAGCAGGCGTTCCAGACGGTGGGCGAGCGAGGCGACCGTGGAGCGGTCGAAGGCGTCCGGGCGGTAGTCCAGGCGCAGGCGCAGGGAGCGGGACTGCTGCTGCGTGGCGACCAGGCACAGCGGGTAGTGGGTGGCGTCGTGGCCCTGGACCCCGGCCACTCGCGGCCCGTTGGTCGGGGAGCACAGCGCTTCCGGGTCGAGAGGGTAGTTCTCGAAGAGCACGAGGGTGTCGAAGAGCTGGGGGTGACCGGCCAGGCGGTGGATGTCCGTCAGGCCGAGGTGCTGGTGCTCGACCAGCCGGGACGCCTGCTCCTGCGCCCTGGTCAGCAGCGAGGACAGGGATTCGGCCGGATTCAGGCGTACCCGCACCGGCAGGGTGTTGATGAAGAGGCCGACCATGTTCTCCACCCCGGGCAGTTCCGGGGGGCGGCCGGACACGGTGGCCCCGAAGACCACGTCATCGCTTCCGGTGAGCTTGCCGAGGAGGATGCCCCACGCAGCCTGGACGAGGGTGTTGACCGTCCACCCCCGGCCGCGGGCGAGCGCCGTCAGCGCGGACGTGACCTCCGGGGACAGCTCCGTCAGGACCTCCTCAGGGGGGCGTGAGGCACCGGACGGGCCTGCGGCGGGAGCGATGAGGGTCGGGCCCTCCACGCCGTCGAGCACCTGCCGCCATGCGGTCTCCGCGGCGCCCCGGTCCCGCTCGTCCCGTTCGGCCAGCCAGGTGAGGAAGTCGCGGTAGGGCGTGACGGGCGGCAGTTCGCCCGCGCCTCCCTCGGCCCGATTCCGGTACAGCTGGAACAGATCGCGCATCACCACCGGCAGCGACCAGCCGTCCAGCAGCAGGTGATGGTGTGTCAGCAGGAAGTGGTGGCGGTGGTCGCCGAGCCGTATCAGGGTGAGGCGCAGGAGTGGCGGAGCGGTCGGCTCGAACCGCCGGTTGCGTTCGGCCGCCGCCACCGCGCGCAGTTCTTCGCGCTGCCGGTCGCCGTTCGGCTGCCGGAGGTCGATCTCCTGCCAGGGGAGCGCCACGGAGGCGGGCACGGCCTGGACCGGGCGTTCCAGCCCCTCGTGCCAGAAGCCTGCGCGCAGGTTCGGATGGCGGCGCAACAGCGCCTCGGCCGCCTCGCGCAGGGCCTGGTGGTCCAGCGGTCCGTCGAGGTCGAGGCCGAGCTGGACGACGTAGTCGTCGGTGGCGCGCGCGTCGTAGAGGGCGTGGAAGAGCAGCCCTTCCTGGAGGGGTGTCAGGGGCAGGATGTCGCTCAGCGCGGCCGGTGCGCAGGCCGCTTCGAGGCGTTCGATGTCCTCCTGGGTCAGCGCGGCCGGTTTCACATCGGAGGGGGTGAGCCCTCCGGCGTCCGGCCGGTCGGCGTGTTCGGTGATGGCCCGGAGGACACGGAACCAGGTGTGCGCGAGGTCGTCCACCTCCGGTCGCGTGAGCGTTCCCTCCGCCCAGGACCAGGTCGCCGTGAGGCAGGGACCCCGTGAAGTGTCGACGGTGACGGCGTTCAGCTCCAGCACATGGGCCGGGGGCGGTCCGGTGTCGTCACCGGCGCCCGACAGGACCCCGCCGTCGTCGGTGGCCGACGGCATCCACGGTTCCTCGCGGTCGGCCTCGGTGAAGCGGCCCAGGTAGTTGAAGCCGATGTCCGGGGTCGGGAGCGCGGCGAGCCGGGGGCCGGTACGGGGGTTGAGGTGGCGCAGCAGCCCGTAGCCCAGCCCCTGGTCCGGTACGGCCCGCAGCTGCTCCTTCACACGCTTGACCGCACGTCCCAGAGCGGGGCCCGCGCCGGTGACGTCCTCCGAGGTCACCGGGCCCGCCTCCAGCCGCAGGGGGTAGAGGGTGGTGAACCAGCCGACCGTACGTGCCAGGTCGACGTTCGCGGACAGGCGGTGCGACCGGCCGTGTCCTTCCACGTCCACCACCACCGGCTCGCCCGCGGCGGCCCGCCCATGGCGTGCACGCCAGGCGTCGACCGCCACCGCGAAGGCGGCGAGCAGCACATCCTGCACTCCCGCGTGGAACACCGCGGGGACCCGCCCCAGCAAGGGCTCGGTGTCCGGGGCAGGAAGCCGCAGGGTGACATCGGCGGTGCTGCCGGGCCCGGCGGCCACCGTCTGCCGCCAGGAGTCGTCCCCGTCCGCAAGTGGCCGTAGGTCGGTGAGGGTCCGCTCCCACCACGGGTACTCGGCCTCCCTGGCGGGGTCGCATGACTCGGCCTGCAGCAACGCGGCCCACCGGCGGAACGAGGTACCCACCGGCTCCAGCGCCACCGGCCGGTCGGCGGCCACCGGCTGGTCAGCCACCGGCCGATCGGCCGCCACCGCATCCCAGGCGGCCCGTAGATCGCGCAGCAGGATCCGCCAGGACACGCCGTCCACCACCAGATGGTGCAGCACCAGCAGCACGCGGCCCGGGCGGTCCGGCCCGGCGTCGAAGTACACCGCCTGCCACATCACACCGGACCATGGGTCCAGCCTCCCCCGGGCCGCCGTGAACTCCTCCTGGAGCAGGCGCCGCTCTACGTGTCCGTCCGCGCCACCGGACACCTGGCGCACCCGTCCCGCGATGTCCACGGATCCGGCCGGGGGCACCTCGAGCGACCACCGTCCACGGTCACGGTCCGCCACCCTCAGCCGCAGCACATCGTGGTGGTCGGTCACGGTCCGCAGCACCTTGCCCAGCCGGTCCTTGCCCGCCCCGGGGGGTACGGTCACCAGCATCGCCTGGCAGAACTCACCGACCGGGCCGCCTCGTTCGCATAGCCACTCCATGATGGGGGTGGTGGCCACTTCGCCGACCCCGTCGTCCGTCACCGGAGCCGGCGTCCCGGCTCCCTCCGCCGCTTCCGCCGCTTCCGCCACTTCCGCCGCTTCGGCCGCTTCGGCTACGGAAGCCAGTCCGGCCACGGTCTTGCGCAGGAATACATCCCGAGCGGTGATCACCACCCCGGCCGACCTCGCCCGGCTGACCAGTTGGATGGAGGAAATGCTGTCCCCGCCCAAGTCGAAGAAGCTGTCCTCGACATCCACCGCTGCCACGCCCAGCACCTGCTGGAACAGTCCGCACAGGGTCTTCTCCACGGCCGTGCGCGGTGCGCGGCCGGAGGCCCGGGAGGTGAACTCCGGCGCGGGCAGGGCGCCTCGGTCGAGCTTGCCGTTGGCGGTGACGGGCAACCGGTCCAGGACCACGAACGCCGCGGGCACCATGTACTCGGGCACTCGCTCCCGTACGAAGGCGCGCAGCGCCGCCACGTCCGGGCCAGCCGGGGCCGGGCCGCCGTCCGCGAGCCTGGCTTCGGGCATGTGCGTGTGCGGATGCGGGTGCGAGTGCGAGTGCGGATGGGTCTCGGTGGCCGGGACCACATAGGCCACCAGCCGCCGGTCACCCGGCCGGTCTTCCCGCACCACGACCGCCACCTGGCCCACCGAGGGATGCGTGGCCACCACGCCCTCCACCTCGCCCGGCTCGATGCGGATCCCCCGCACCTTCACCTGCTCATCGGCACGGCCCAGGTAGTCGAGCTGGCCGTCCGCTGTCCATCGCACCAGGTCACCGGTGCGGTAGACGCGGGTGCCGGGCGGCCCGTAGGGATCGGCGACGAAGCGCTGCGCCGTCAGCCCGGCGCGGGCGAGATAGCCCCGGGCCAGCCCCGGGCCGGCGATGTACAGCTCCCCCGCGACCCCTGGGGGGACCAGTTTCAGCTCGGCGTCCAGGACGTAGGCGGAGGTGTTCGGGAGGGGTGTCCCCGTCAGCGCCGGGCGGGTGAGTGTTTCCTCCCCGGCCGAGTGCCACTCCAGGCAGTAGACCGTGGCCTCGGTCGGTCCGTAGACGTTCGCTATCCGCGCGTCGGGTATGGCCTGCCTGACCTCGTTGAACACGCGTGCCGGCAGCCCTTCGCCGGCGAACACCACATCGTGCGCGGCAAGCCGTACGCCGGAGCCGAGCACCTGCGCGACGACCGACGGCACCCCGCTGATCAGCCCGCCGGACCAGCCGCCCCGCCCCACCAGCGCCGGAAGGTGCTCGACGAGCTCCACCTGGCCACCGACCGTCAGCGGTGCGAACAACTCGAAGACCGAGACGTCGAAGTTCAGCGAGGTCGACAGCAACACCGACGACAGCCGCTCGGGTCCGAAGCGCTCCCGGGCCCAGGCCATCAGCCCGACCACCGAGGAGTGCTGCACCGCCACACCCTTCGGCGTTCCCGTGGACCCTGATGTGTAGAGGACGTACGCCAGGTTCCCGGCCGTGAGCGGCCCCAGCCGCTCACCGTCTGCCACGGGGGTGGCGTCCTGTTCGGCACGGGCGCGCACCATGTCCGGGGAGTCGAGTACGCACACCGGCGCTGGGACGGAGGGCGAGGCCAGGGTCGGCGGCGGCAGGAGCCGTACGGTGCCGGAGTCGGCCAGGACCACGACCGGCTCGGCGTCGCCCAGCATGAACGCGATCCGCTCGGCCGGGTACGCGGGATCGACCGGGAGATAGGCGCCGCCCGCTTTGAGGATGGCCAGCAGCGCGACGACCGCCTCTGAGGTGCGGGGCATCGCCACGGCCACCACGCGCTCCGGCCCCACTCCACGGGCGATCAGCACGCGGGCCAGCCTGTTCGCTCGCGCCTCGAGCTCCACGTAGGTCATGACATCGCCGCCGTAGGTCACGGCGGGTGCGTGGGGGGTGTGGGCGGCTTGGGCGGTCAGGAGGGCGGGAAGGGTGGTGGTGGCGGGTGCGGGGTGGGTGGCGGCGGAGTTGCCTTGACGGAGGAGGCTGGCGCGCTCGGCGGTGGTCAGCAGGTCGATGTCGCTGACGGGCAGGTCGAGGTCGGTCAGGGCTGTCTCCAGCAGGCGGCGCCACCGCTGGATGAGCGAGTCGACCGTCCGCTCGGTGAAGATATCGGTGTTGTACTCCACCGTGATGTCCAACCCTGCGGGCGTGCCATCGTCCGCGTGCCGCTCACCGACACTGAACAGCAGATCCATCCGCGAAGTCCCCGCACCGACAGGCTCCACCCTGCCCTCGGCACCAGGCAGGTCGAACCCGCTGTGAGCGGTGTTCTGCAGAGCCAGCATCACCTGGAACAACGGATGATGCGCCAACGTCCGCGCCGGATTCAGAGCCTCCACCAGATACTCAAACGGCACATCCTGATGCCCATACGCCTCCAAATCCACCCCCCGAACCCGCCCCAACAACTCCCGAAACCCAGGACGCCCCGACGCATCCACCCGCAACACCAACGTATTCACAAAAAACCCGACCAGATCCTCCAGCGCCTCATCCCCACGCCCAGCGATCACCGACCCGACCACCACATCCTCACCCGCACCCAACCGAGTCAGCACCGCCACCAGCCCCGCATGCAACGCCATGAACAACGTCGCACCCTCCGCACCCGCCACCTCCACCAACCCACCATGCAACCAACCCGGCCACACAAACCCCACCGTCGCACCCCGATGACTCGCCACCACAGGACGCGGCCNTGCCAGAGCGTGTAGTCGGCGTACTGCACCGGCAACGGCTCCCACCCGTGTGCCCGGCCCTCCCGCCGCGCCGCATAGGCCCCGGCCACATCCCGCCACAACGGCCCCAACGACCACCCATCCGCTGCGATGTGATGCATCACCAACGCCAGCGTGCATCCCGACCCAGCCGACGCAGACTCACGCACCATCACCGCCCGCAGCGGCAGTTCATCCTCCAGATCGAAGGCGTACCGCACCACCTCGGCCACGGCCTGCTCCGCCTCGGCCTGCCCGCCCACCGTGACCGTCTCCAGCCCCGGCCACCGCCGACCCGCCTCCTCCACCGACAGCACCCGCTGACAGACCACCCCATCCACCTCGGCGAACAGCGTCCGCANCCCTCCAACCGGTACAGGAACCACAACCGGCTCTGCGCGAACGACACCGGCAACCGCTCCGGCCGCCGATCACACCGCACCAACCTCGGCCGCTCCCGGCCCGCCTGACCCACCACACCCCCGGCGAGCCGACGCGCCAGCCCGGCCACCGTCGGCGCCTCGAACACCGCCCCCACCGGCAGCTCCACCCCCAGCTCAGACCGCACCCGCGACACCAACGGCGTCGCCAACAACGAATGCCCACCCAGATCGAAGAAACCCTCCTCGACCCCCACCCGCTCCACACCCAACACCTCGGCGAACACATCACACAGCACCCGCTCCACCGCCGTACGCGGCCCACGACCCGAACCAGACCCCCCAACCTCCGGCACCGGCAACGCCCGCCGATCCAACTTCCCGCTCGCCGTCACCGGCAACCCATCCAGCACCACCCACACACCCGGCACCATGAACTCCGGCAACCGCCCCCGCACAAACTCCCGCACCACCCCCNCGGTCCTCCCGCACCACCACCGCCACCTGCCCCACCGACGGATGCGCACCCACCGCACCCTCCACCTCACCCAACTCAATCCGAAAACCCCGCACCTTCACCTGATCATCCACACGCCCCACAAACTCCAAGGACCCATCCGACCGCCACCGGCCCAGGTCACCGGTGCGATACATCCGCGCTCCGGGCCCATGCCCAGACCCGGACCCGACCCCGGACCCGGACCCACCGAAGGGGTTCGCCACGAACCGCCCGGCCGTCAGCCCGGGACGGCCCAGATACCCCCTGGCCAGGCCCGCCCCGGCCAGGTAGATCTCCCCCGCCACTCCGGTCGGCAGCGGTCGCAGCCACGCGTCCAGGACGTACACCTGGGCGCCGATGCCCGGTACCCCGATGGTGGGCGCGCCACCGGCCGATGCCTGGCGTCCGGCTTCCAGGACACCTGCCGTGGCCCACACCGTCGCCTCGGTGGGGCCGTAGGCGTTCACCATCCGCCGCCCGGGCGCCCACCGCTCGACGAGCTCGGGACCGCATGCCTCACCCCCGACCAACAGCGTTCGGAGTGAAGGGAGTTCGGCGGTCGGCACTCCGGCCAGAACGGTCGGCGAGATCAACGCGTGGGTGATCCCGCATCGGCGGATCACCCCGGCGAGTTCCTCGCCCGCCAGGACCCCCGGCCGCTCCGGAACGACCAGCGTACCCCCTGAAGCGCATGCCATCAGGAACTCCATCACGGAGGCGTCGAAGCTCGGCGATGCCAACTGCAGGACCCGCGCGGACGGATCGAGAGCGAACCGTTCCACCTGGGCCGTTGCCAGCCCCGCGATGCCGGAGTGGGTGACGACCACCCCCTTGGGACGCCCGGTCGACCCCGATGTGTAGATCACGTAGGCCGCGGCGGTCAGGGGCACCGACACCGCCG
Source organism: Streptomyces sp. 5-10 (assembly GCF_014712245.1). Taxonomy (NCBI): domain Bacteria; kingdom Bacillati; phylum Actinomycetota; class Actinomycetes; order Kitasatosporales; family Streptomycetaceae; genus Streptomyces; species Streptomyces sp. 5-10. The sequence goes on along the minus strand of NZ_JACVYG010000112.1, from coordinate 1,393 downwards.
GGGAGGTGGTCGGCTGCCGGCGGATGTCCGACAACGTCTCCGGCCTGTCCGTCACCACGGTGGACACGGCCGCACTCGGCAGTGACTCCGCGAACGCACTCCGCGTGACCACCGCGCTCACCGCACTGTCGGCCAGGACGAAGGCGATCCACTCCGCCGGATAGGCGGGGTCGACCGGCAGATACGCCGCGCCGGTCTTCAGCACGGCGACTGCCCCGACCACCATGTCCACGGAACGGCCGAAGGCCAGCGCCACGCGCGACTCCGGCCCGACACCGCGCTGGATGAGATGGTGGGCGAGTTGGTTGGCCCGGGCGTCGAGGTCCGCGTACGACAGGCGGAGCGCTCCGCACTCCACGGCGAGGGCGTCGGGGGACCTGCGCACCCGGTCCTCGAAGAGCGCGGGGAACGACAGCCGTGGCAGGTCCGGCCGCCCCGTGTCGTTCCACGTCACCAAGGTCCGGTGCCGCTCGGCGGCGTCCATTACGTCGATGCGGCTGATCGGCGCGTCCGGGCGCGCCACCACCTCGTCCAGCAGCCGTAGAAAGCGGTCGGCGAGCCGTTCGGCGGTCTCCCGGTCGAAGAGGTCGACGGCATACTCCAGCACCCCGTCGAGTCCGGTGTGCGTCCCACCGTGGCCCTGGCGTGCGTTGACCATGAAGGCCAGGTCGAACTTGGCGGTCCGCGCCTCCGGCCATTCCAGCGTGGCCGTGGTGCCCGGGAGGGCGAAGTCCTGATCCCACGCGGTCTGCAACGCCAAGGACACCTGGAACAGCGGGTGGCGGGCGAGCGTACGCTCCGGGTTGAGCGCTTCGACCAGTTGCTCGAACGGCAGCTCCTGATGTGCGTAGGCCGCGAGGGCGGTGTCGCGGACCCGTTCGAGCAGCGTCCGGAAGGACGGGTCGCCGGAGGTGTCCGCACGCAGCACCAGCGTGTTGACGAAGAAGCCGACGACATCGTCCAGCGCCTCGTCGGGCCGTCCGGCGACGGGGCTGCCGATCGGCACGTCCGTGCCGGCCCCGAGACGGGTCAGCAGTGCCGCCACGGCCGCCTGGAGCACCATGAACACACTCGCGTCGGCCTCACGGGCCAGAGCCGCCAGTTTGCCGTGTGTCTCCGGACCGATCTCGAACGCGATCCAGCGGCCATGGTGGCTGGCCACCGGGGGACGGGGCCGGTCAGTGGGCAGGGGAAGCTGTTCGGGAATGCCCGCGAGGTGGGTGCGCCAGTAGTCCAGCTGGTCGGCCAGCACACTGCCCGGTGTATCGGCCGTACCGAGCACCTGGCGTTGCCAGAGCGTGTAGTCGGCGTACTGCACGGCCATCGGCCACCACCCCGGTGTCCGGCCCTCCCGCCGCGCGGCATAGGCCCCGGCCACGTCCCGCCACAACGG
>NZ_JACVYG010000111.1:0-11612 GCF_014712245.1 Streptomyces sp. 5-10 | reverse complement strand
TGCGATTTCTCGGGTTGGTGTCGGTGGTGGTGAGAGTCGGTCGCGCTGGTCCAGGTGTGGGTGTTACGGGGCTGGTCAGCGGCTGTTTACGGGTGGGCAGGCCACTGTCATGAGGTGAGAGATTGATGGGTGGGATCGCTGTCGTGGGGCTTTATCGCATGGCAGCTGATGTTGTCTCAGCTTCGAGAGTTCTTATGCGGTGAGGTGGGCTCGGTCGGTGTGATCGTGGGGTGGATCAAGAGGTAAGGGCCGGTCGTGGGGCTGTGCTGCCCAGGGGGTTGGTGGTGCGTCGTCTGCTGGAGCGGCAGCAGGCGGGGGAGCTGGCCACGAGGCATGTGCGTGCGGTCGCTGAGACGGTGGGTGTTTCCGAGCGTACGGTGTGGCGCTGGTTGGAGCAGGCCAAGACGACCGGGCAGGTGGAGGCGCCGGTCCGGCAGGGGTATGCGGTGTCGGACGAGGTGTGGGCGCTGCTGGGCGAGGTTGGAGGGAATGTCGCTGAGCTGAGACGTCGGCTGGCCGCGGCTGGTGGGGCGTCGGTTCCGTCGGCGTCGACACTGCACCGGGTGATCCGCAGGGACCGCCGGGCGGGCCGGGCGTTGATGGTCGAGCGGGAGCCTGAGGTGGCCGGGCCACGCAGGCCCGATCCGCTCAGCGAGCTGGGCTTGAACGTCGTGGCCGGCCAAGGCGCTGGCGGGCAGGTTTTTCTGCGGGAGCAGAAGCATCTGGCGCAGGTCCCGGTCCTGGTGCCGGGCGCGCAGGTGGTGCACACACCTGCCGTTCGGTCGGTGCTGCGGACGGTCGCGCACGCGGCCGCGGTCGGGGCGGTGGTGTGTTTGTACGGCGACGCCGGCCAGGGCAAGACCGTCGCGCTGCAGTACGCCCTGTCCCAGCTGCCGCACCCGGCCCGGATCCGTCGGGTCCACGTCGGTGTGCATCCGACGGTTCCCGAGCTGCGCCGGGTGCTCGCGGATGCCCTTGAGCTGGGCAGGCGTCTGCCGCGCGGAGCGGGGGAGGCGGATCTGATGCTGGTGAACGCGCTACGGCAGCCTCGTGTGCTGGTCTTGGACGAGGCTCAGCGCCTTCCGGGGCCGGCGCTGGAGTTTCTGCGCGGATTGTGGGACCACCCGGACACGGACACGGCACTCGTGCTGGCGGGTGCGGGTAGTGAACGGGCGCTGCGCCGGGTGCCTGCGCTTGCCTCCCGGGTGCTGACCTGGGAGCTGGTGCCGCGCCTTGGCCCGCGCGAGGTGGCCACCGTGATGGCGGCCTTCCACCCCCTGTGGGAGGACGTCAGCGAGGACGATGTCGCGTGGGTGGACGAGCATGTGGGGCACGGCAATTTCCGGACCTGGGCGAAGATGACCTCGCACCTGACTGCTGAGTCCTATGGCAGGACACGGGCGGTAGTGGACCGCCGGATGCTGGAGCGGGCCTGCGCGCGGCTCATGGGGCCGCTGTGATCGGCGCGGCCGGGCCGACAGAGGGGGCTTCCCGCTCCGGCGTGCACGGGGAGGGCGGGGGCGTGCGGGGAGGCCTGCCTTCTTCCTCCCTGTCGGCGCTGCGCGGCCCTGCCGTGCGCAGGCTGCTCGCCCTGCGGCAGGAACAGAGGTTGACCACGCGGCATGTGCGACTGATGGCGGAGTCGTTGGAAGTGACCGAGCGCACGGTGTGGCGGTGGCTTGCCGCTGCCGAGCGTGACGAAGCCGCGGCCGCGGAGCCCGGGGCGCGGGCCCAGAGCAAAGACCGCTTCTCCGTCACCCCCGAAGTGCGCCGCCTGCTGGCCTTGTGGAAGGGCAACGTCGCGGCGGTTCATCGTGAGCTGACCGCTCGAGCGGCCAAGGGCGAGGGGGATCCACCCCCGTCGATTCCGACGCTGCACCGGGCGATCCAGCGGGATCTGACGCCGGGGGAGCGGGCCGGGCTCGCGGGAGGGGAGCGGGCGGCGCGCAAGCACGATGTGTTCCTGGCCCGGCCGCGGGGCTGGCGTAACCAGGTGTGGGAGACCGATCACGTCCAGGCGCCGGTGCTGGTCGATGTCGACGGCAGGGCCCGCAGGCCGTGGATCACCTGGTTCACCGACTGCGCCACCAACGCGATCACCGGCGTCGCGGTCACACCGGGAGACCCGTCGCGGGAGTCGGTGCTGGCCGCGCTGCGTTCCGCGGTCCTGCGCGAGGATCCTTACGGCCCGTTCGGTGGCCTGCCCGAGAAGGTACGGGTCGACCGCGGCAAGGACTTCCTGTCCCGGACGGTGACCGCCGCGTTCGATCTCCTGAACGTGACAGTGGAGGACCTGCCCGCCTACACCCCCCACCTCAAGGGCACGGTAGAGGGCCTGAACCGGGCGGTGGAGAGCATGTTCGTGGCCGCGCTGCCCGGATACGCCCGCCAGCCGCGCCCCGGCAAACGTTCCTCTCGCCCGAAGGACGAAGTGCTGCTCGGTTTCGAGGACTTCACCGCCCGGCTGCTGGCCTGGACGCTGTGGTGGAACACCGAGCATTGTCCCGCGCCCTTGCGGGGTAAGACACCGCTTCAGGCGTGGCAGGACGATCCCACCCCACTGCGGGACGTGCCCGCGACAGATCTGTGGACGTTCACCCTGGAGGACGCCGGTACCCGCACGCTGACTACCCGCGGTGTCCGCTTCAGGAGCCGCGACTACGTGGGGCCGTGGATGACCGGCCAGACCGGGATCCAGGTTCGCATCCGTTTCATGCCCCACCACGATCACCGGATCGAGGTCTACCACGCCGCCACCGGCCGCTACCTGGGTCCTGCGGACCTGGCCGACCAGGCAACCGAAGAACAACTCCGCGCCGTACGGAAAGCGCGGGCCTCCCGCACCCGCCGCCTGAAGAAGGACCTGGAGGCTTCCCAGCGCGAGCGCTACGCCGCCGTGAACCAGCCCGCCGCCCCGCAGCGGCTCGGAGCGCTGACCACCGCGCAGGCCGAGGCCGAACTCGCCCAGACCGCTGGCACCGACCTGTCCAATCTGGCTCTGCCGGACCTCATCCCGCCCGCCGCACCCCCGGCCGACTGGCGCACCCCGCCCTCACTCGCCACCCGGACCGCGCCCGGCCGACCTGCTCCCCTCCCGTCCCGATCCGTTCCCGACGGCTCGCCCGGACGAGCCGCAGACCCAGCTGAAGACGGAGACGCCTCGTGACCGCGTCCACCTACCAGTACGTCGACCTGCCGGACGCCTCCGTGGTCACCACCCGCGCTCTGCTCACCGCACGGGAGAACATCACCGACACCGTCGCTGCCCGCGCCATGATGTGCATCCACGGCGGCGCCGGCTTCGGCAAGACCCTCGCCGTCAACACCTGCCTGCACGCACTCGAACCCGGCGAGGACGTCCGCAAGATCACTTTCCGTGCCCGGCCCACGGCCCGCGCGGTGCGCTACGAGCTGTTCACCGCGGTTGATCTGGCCGGTGAACCCCCGCGCCACCCCAGCGAGTTCGACCGTCTGCTGAAAACCGCTCTGGCTGAACGCCCCCGCACCTTCCTGGTGGACGAGGCACAGTGGCTCAACGGCGAGGCGTTCGAGTACTTCCGCTACCTGTGGGACGAGCCCTCCACCCAGCTCGCAATCATCTTCGTCGGCGGCGAGGGCTGCCACACCGTGCTGCGCCGCGAACCGATGCTCTCCTCCCGCATCTTCATCTGGCAGCACTTCACCCGCCTCAACCCCGACGAGGTCCTCGAGGCCATCCCTCTGTTCCACCCGATCTGGGCCGACGCCGACCCCAAGGACATCGCCTTCGCCGACAGCCACGCCGCGCACGGCAACTTCCGCGCCTGGGCCCAGCTGACCGCCCATACCCGCACCGCCCTGGCCCGCACCGGCCGCCCCTGCGTCGACCAGGAACTGCTGCGCTGGGCCTTCAGCCGCCTTGGCTGACCACCACACCGCCATGCCGCTCACCGTGCCACCGCCGTCCGTCACTGTGGTCATCGACCCATGCGACGACGCGATTCACACCCACACCGCCCTGGCCGCCCACCATCCGCCGTCCGGCCGGATCACCCTGCACCCCGGCCCGGGCACCACCAGCGAGACCGGCCTCGCCCACGACCTTCTGGCCGCTCTGGGTAAACCGCCCCTGCTCCCGGGCCGCTTTCCCGGCGGCCGTCAGCCCGCCTGGCAAGCAGCCACCGCCTGGATGGCCGCCCTGCCCGTGACCCGGTTGACTGTCCTGCGCGCCCACCGCCTCACCGCCCGCCGCACGATGCGCCTGCTGCAGCTACAGGCCCTCACCGGTATCCACCTGACCTTGGTCTGCCACCGCCCCCACCTTCCCGCCGCTCTGCACCAGGCCCTGCGGACGGCCGACTACTCCGTTACCGCCGACTTCGAGGCTGCCCGCCGCCACTACTACGGCACGCCTGTCACCGAACCCCCGCCCGCAGACAAACCCGCCGGGCCGGCCAGCCGGTGGCTCACCCTGCCCGCACTTGACCGCCTCGTCTCCTACGACAGCCCCGGCCCCTGCGCCGACCCGTGCACGCCGCCCCTGATCGACTGGCGGCACCGCCCACCGCCCGCTCCTCTCACCGCGCACACCGCCCAGCGAGTCGCCCACCGGCTGCACGCGGCGACCGCCCATCCTCGCCTGGCCGCGGCCCTCGTCGCCGCGCTGTTCACCGGCGCCTCCCTCCAGCAACTCGCCACCGCTCGCCCTCGCGACTACGACGACGCTGCGGCCACGCTCGTCCTGCACGACCGCGCCCGCTACACCGACGGCTGCGCCGCCTACCCCGTACCACCCTGGGCCGGCGTCTTTCTGCGGGCCGCGGCCTGCTTCACCCGGCTGGTATCCGGCGAGGACCAGGAGCTGCTCGCCGCGCCAGGCGACCGTGGGCACCTGATGCGCGCGGCGGAGACGGCCAGACTGCGCCCGCCCCAGCCGCCCGCGGCCCGCCGCCAGGGCCCGGTCGGCCGTGTGGAGTGGGACTGGCGCGAGCGGCAGGAAGCCGAGCGGTACGAAGCGATGCCGGCCAGTCGCGTCAGGCCCTCGCGACGCTGAAGCACCCCCCCTGCCACGGTCGCTCGAAGAGGCAGGCTCAGCCGATCGAGAAGTCGGCGAACTCAATGTCACTGAAGGCGATGTGCAGACCGTGGGCGCGGCGGCCCCCGTCACGGAAGTAGACGTGCCCAAGCGCGCGGGCGAGGATCACCGTCTGCTGCTGCTCGCCCGCGCCGGCATCCCGGGCGGCGAACAACTCCCGGGCTACCTCTCCCGGCAGATCCTGGGTGATCCACCGCACCCGCGGATCGTCCGAGGAGCCTGCAGGAGCCGCGAACCCGAATCGCGCCCTGGTATGAAAGACGAACCCCTCCGCCTCAGCCTGCGCACGCCGACGGGCCCGTACCCGGGGCTGCCACCGGGCCAGGACCGCATCCTCGATCGCCCGAACCTGCGTCGGACCCGGGAGGCGACGCGCTCCTGGCTTCTTTGTCACCCACCGCTGCACAGTGCGCTGTGACACCCCCAGCACGGCGGCCACCCTCCGGGTGGAACCCCGAAGCGCTGTCAGCAGGAAACGCAGGCGGGCCTCGGTGCTCGAGGGAACGGGCCGGGTGCGCAACGCGCGCTCCAAACCCTGCTCGATCTGTCCCATGTCCGCCTCTCGAAGCGGCCAGCTGGCAGGGCCGGCACCTGCAGTCCGTCGCGTCAGTTCTCCCACCTCGTCTGCCTCTGCCTGCCAGTTTCTGCATTCTCCAGACAGCGCTGGCTGCCGCAGGCTACGAGCCCTTGGGTGAGCATCGGCGACAAGCTGACGGCGCGGGTCACGACGGACGTCGCCGGCATCCCGGTGTTGTCCTTCTGGTATCGAGCCCCAAGAAGGGCGAGACGGGAAAGCTCCGCCGGATGGAGACCTGGCGTGATCCTTCGACTGCGCCTTGTCCGCGACGCCGCCCGGCACGCACATGAGCCATCGATCCGTACGCGGACGAGGCCACCGCCTCGCCGTCGTCGACGAAGGGAAGAGCTGACGGCCGAGCCGGTATCCTGCCCGCCGCAGGGCTGACGCCCTGGGCTTCGCCGACGCCCACACCGCACCGGACACCCACACTGCCCGGAACACTGGTGGAAGGTCTTCCGGGATCAACGGACTGCTTGACGAACACCTTGACGATCCATCGAGCCGGGGTTGCCGTGTGGGGCGAGGACCCGGTGCCGAGAGGACCCGTCCATGACCAAACGCACTACCGAGCAGCAGCGCGCCCGCGAACTCCAGCGCACCGCACGCGAGCAGGGCACACACTTCAGCTACCACGAAGCCCTCAACTGGGTACGTGCCACCGCCGAGGCGCAGGCTGAGCATCCAGATGAGATCGTCGTCTTCGCACCGCACGCGGCCTGCATCATGATCTTTGACGCAGCCGAGGACCCCGAGTACATCCGCGACTCGATCACGCCGATTCCCGCAACCGAAGCCGAGCTCGCCAACGAGCTGCTCCAGCGGAGAAACGCTCTGATGCGCGACCACTCCAAGGCGCAGCTCGTAGCTATGATCCGCAAGAGGTGGGGTGTTCCGATCGCGGATCTCGTGCGCTCCACCAAGCAGGAGCTCGCCAATGATCTTGTGAACCGCGAGGACAGCCGCGAGCGCTACGAGGCGTACGGGCGAGTGGCGCTGATCAACGGCAGGCTGGCGCGCGACTCACGACCTCTTTGCGGGGGCGTCGGCTGCTCCGGCCACGACAGCGCGACGCCCTGGCCGGAAACCCGCGCGCGCTTCCGTGCCCAAGACCCCTGCATCGTCGCCCAGTAGCTTCCACTGGTCACTGGCCTATACGTCCCGCCGCCCTCCTCGCTCAGGGACACTGAAGGCCACCCCGGAAAGGTCGAAGCCGCCCGCACGCCCGCTGGAACTTCGGCTCCGGGGCGCTGCCCTCCGCGGCCCAGGTCTGAGGCACGGACCGGCGATCGTCACGGCGTCCAGCGCCGCGACGGGCTCGTCCGCGCCCGGCCAGAACCCTGGCGGCGGGCCAGGACCCGGAACACCTGCAGGTGGGCGTTCACCGCGTCGTCCTGAACCGGCACCGGCGCCTTCGCGGCCGAGGTGCGCGCGATCTGCCAGCCGACGCGCGACACGACCGAACCCGGACCAGGATCACGACGGCCTGGCGGCCACTCTCGTCGAGCGCCCACAGCCCCGCGGAGCGCATCTAGTCGTGACCCGGCTGCCCGACCTCTGAATCCCGGGCGCTAGGAGGACCACGTGCTGCGCGCTAGCCTCCCGGCATGGATCCTCGTGGGCCCTTCCACCTGGGCGATGGCCGTCAGCGCTATGCGGGCCCTGCCGTCGTTGTCATGCCTGACGGTCGCGAAGTCGCGGTCACCGCGTCCCTCGTTCTGCGCTACGACCCACGCCGGAGCGACAACCGGGAGTCGGACCGGGACAGCACCTGGGCCGGCAGCATCACACTGGCAGATCCGGGAAGTCGCGTTGACCTCTTCGACGCGGACCCGGGAGTGCTTCGCCTGCCCGATGGGCGTGAGAGCGAGTTCATGGCGACAAGCGGCCACACTGAAGTCGGCGTTGCAGGGCTTGGTCCAGCGCCCTTCGCTTCGCAGTGAAGTCTGTTCCCCACAGACGCGGGGGCTGCACAGCGTGCAACACCAGGGGTGCAGCAGAGTCCGCGTTGCACCTCTGACCTGCCAGAACATCGGCCGAACCATGGACACAGCACCGGGCCCCGAGCCTCTCAAGGCCCGGGGCCCGGTCACGGCGCAAGAAGGCGATCAGAGACTGTCCGGAGCGGCCTGGGGGATCGTCACCGGCCTTGCCCAGTCCATGCCCAGCTCCGCGAGGGCGGCGAGCTGGTCGGTGTCCAGCCGGTCCCTTCTCGATTTGGTGTTCGAAATCCATACGCCCAGTTTCACGGTCACCGGCTCCGCCTTGCCATCGACCGTGATCTGTTCGCTGTGCCCCCTTGGCACCGGCCGGTCGCCTTCCCGCTCTACCCACTGCGTGAGGGCCGTCAGGCCCCGCTGGAACGCCTGCTGCGCCTTGCTCGGGCCCTTCGTCGCCCGCGTTGCCGCCGGGGTGGGAGAGGGAGCCTCAGTGCCCTTGATGCCCAGCGCGGCCAGCCGCTCCCGCTGCTCGGTCGACAGCTGCGCCCAGGTGCCCGGGTCCTGCTGGCGCCACCGCCACGTGCCGATGTCGTCGCCTTCGAAGGTGACGCCCGGCGCGATGTAGGGCAGGTGGCCGTCGGTGTCGACCAGGTCGGCGAGCACCCGGTAGTGGCGCTGCCAGTTGAGCGGCCAGGGGCAGTTCCAGTCCGGGTCGATCGCGGCCAGCTGCTTCGCGCGCTCGGCCGCCCGCTTCGGGTCCTTCCCGAGACCGCCCTTACGCCGGAGGTTGGCCATGTACTGCCCGATGGGCACCAGCGCCTCGCCCTCGCCCCACACCGCGTCCTGCCGTGGCGCGAGGTGCCCGGTGGCGCGCCGGTAGGACCGGAGCGCGGCGAGCTTGTTCTCCCAGGCTTCCTCGCCCGGCTCCCAGACCATCCCGGCCTCCGGCGTGTCCAGCAACGTCTTGCGCCGCTCCTCCAGTTCACCTGCCCGCAGCGCCTTCCTCTGCTGGTGGACCCAGCGCCCCAGCGGAAAATCCTTCGTGACCCCCACTTCCACCTCGACGTCGTAGGGAACGGCGTAGAGGCCGGTGATCTCGTTCTCCTTCCGCCAACGGAGCAGGGCCTGGTAGCCCTCCAGCCACACCAGGGACTCGGGCCGGTAGACCCGGGTGCGCAGGAACGCCGCGATGGTCGCGGCGCCGCGCGGGCTGGAGAAGTGCAGCAGCGCCGCTTCGGCAGCGGCCTGCGTGTCGTCCTCCTGGTCCTCGCCGTCACCCTCGCCGCCGGCCCCGACGATCTGCCCGTCCTCGTCACGCCGGAGGTGGACCTTGCGCTTCCCGCTGGAGAGCGCCCGGGAGGCGAGCTGCTCGACGAGTCGTTCGTCATGACTGCGGAGTCCTTGGAGGACCGCTACAAGGGGGCGGAACGAGGCGGAGGCGACCATGTCCTGCGGGTCCTCGCCGGGCTCCAGGAACACCGGCACGATGATCCTGGCCACCTTGGTGGAGCCGTCCTTGTTGAGCCGGAGCGCCCGGCCGATGTTCTGCACGATCTCCACCTGCGAGCCGCGGGTGTCGGCGAAGCAGACGGCCTCGACTCCCCGCTCGCCGGTGATGTCGACGCCTTCCCCGAGCACGCGAACGCTGGCGAGGAAGGCGCGGTGGACCCGGCGCCCTGCCGCGTCGATGCCGTTGGCGAACTGCCGCAGGACCTCGCGCCGCTCGCTGACGAGGTGGTCGCCGCACAGCCACGCCGACCACACCCGGTCCGGAGGTACGTGGCGGCCAGCCTCGAGTTCGTAGAACTCCGCGTCGATCGAGGACTTCGGCAGCTTGTCCGCAGCGGCCAGGTCGTCGTCCGAGGCGTCGTTCATGTACAGCTCGGCCGCCGTCTCGGGCAGCTTCTCCGCGAACGCGGCGGCCTCCTCGACCTTCTGGTGGAACGTCATCACGGTGCGCAGATTCCACGCGGCGGCGTGCTCCAGGAGCGCGGTCTGCAGGAGCGCCAGGCGCCGGCCCCGCCGGGCCTCCTCCGACTCCCCGAGAACGGGCGAGGGGTCTCGGATCTCCAGCACGTCGATCTCAAATCCCGCAAGGATTTCGCGCTCGATCGCCTCGCTCAGGCCAAGCTCTGCGAGCCACGCGCCGTAGGTGCCCTCCGGGTCGTCGGCCATGGTCGCGAGCTCCACCTCCTGGCCGTCCGCGCCCTTCTGCGGCCGAGCCGCGGCGAGGATGCGCGGGGTGGCTGTGAGGTAGAGCCGGAAGTCCGCCGGGATGCGGGCGTTGTCGTGGATCGCCGCCCACGGACGACCAAGATCACCGGCTGTTCCGTGTGCCTCATCCACGATCGCGAGGTCGAAGCCTGCCATCTGCTGCCCGTACAGCCGCTCTGCACCCGCCAGAGCAGCCTCCAGCGGCCCACGAACCTTCCGCCGACCCGTCGGGTCCTCCGGGTCCTCGCGGTCCACCAGAGAGGCGTACGTGGCGAACACGACCACCGGCCCGGACCCCGCCCACAGGGCGAGCCGGATCGGGTTGGTGGTGGTGCGCACGCCCAGCTCGTTGAGGACCGGATCGTTCTCCAACGAGCACACCGCCACCATCGGGGCCCGGTGCCCCACCAGGCGCCACGCCTGGGCGGTCTGCACGAGCAGGTCCAGGGTCGGCACCGTCACGAGGATCCGGCCGTTCCGGAAGCATTCCAGCGCGCACGCGGCGGCCGTGATCGTCTTGCCCGATCCGGTCGCTGACACGATCGTGGCCCGGGCACCCTGCGGGGGCACAGATGACCTTGCAGGAAATCCCACCCACCTACGAAACGCCGACCGCTGGTCTACCTGGTGTTCCTTGAGCTGAATCGCTGACATTTCCTTGCCTCCCCTGAGCCTCAATTACCGTGGTCTTTCAGATAGCCGCGTGCGGAATGCAGGCCGCACCAAGGTCGTTCAAGATCGACGCATCCGCCTTGTGCCAGCCGCCGGGCCTTCCGTCCTTGAAGGGCGGCTTGTCGTCCGAGTCGTAGTGCCCGGCGTCAAGCGTCCAGACCACGACGTCACCGTCCGCGTTCCGCGTCCGGGCCGTGCACAGACCGCCGGCCTCGCCCAGCGCCTCCAGCACCCGGCGCCGCGCCGTGGTGTGCGGATGAGTACGCGGCAGCACGCTCTCCCGGACGAACCTCTCCAGCCGCACCAAGTCGGCCCGCTGACGCTGCCTCACGTCCGCAGTGCGTACGGCCTGTTCAGCGCCCCCCGCCGACCGGCCGCCACGCCGGGACCACTCCCGGTCCGCGATGCCCACCAGGGCCTCGCTCACGGCCCCCACGCCCTCATCCCACCCGTCCGCGAACAGCGCGCCCCGAGAGGCCGGCGCCATGCCACCCAGCTCCACCACCTCGCACTGCGCCCCGGCGACCGCTCCGGCCTCCAGCGCGGCCACCAGGTCGTCCGCCTCGCTCGCGGGCACGCCCTGCGCCTCCAGGAGCGCGAACACCTTCAACCGGGCGTTCAGGTCAGCCGTCTGGTACCGCGTCACCCGGCGCACAGAATCGCTGCTCAGCGCGGGATCGGGTCCGGTAGAATCGTGGTGACCGGTCATCTGCGGTCGTTCCTCTCGGAATTCCGGGGAGGCTCTCGGGTGGTTGGGGGTGTCTCGTGTTTCCGCCAACGGTACATGGTGCATCAACCTGATGCACCCACTACACTGGAACCCGACACGAACGAGCGACCCCCACTCCTCGTAGCCAGCCTGGCCCGCGTCAGCGGGCCTCAACGGTTCTGGAGGCGCAGCCGGAGGGACCGTCAGGCGGGGGAGCGTAGCGGACCCGCCTTGCCCGGACTGGAGTGAAGCGGAAGTCCGGGGCCCGGGAGCGCAGCGGACGGGCCGTCAACCGGACTGCGTAGCAGTCCGGTTGTGCGGGTGGCGCAGCCACCCGCAGCTCCCGCGGAGCGGGAGCGCAACACCCGCGCGCAGCGCGGGTGTTCGCTTGCACATCGCGCAGCGATGTGGTACCCGCTCCGCGGG
>NZ_JACVYG010000110.1:0-11769 GCF_014712245.1 Streptomyces sp. 5-10 | reverse complement strand
TTGCGGGTGGAGGCCGACCTGCATGCCCGGCTGACCGGGCTCGCGGTCGAGCAGGGCGTGACGATGTTCATGCTCTGGCAGGCCGCACTGGCCGTACTGCTCTCCCGCCTCGGCGCAGGAGAGGACATCCCTATCGGTTCCCCGGTGGCCGGACGGCTGGATGACGCACTGGAGGACCTGGTCGGCTTCTTCGTCAACACCCTCGTCATCCGCACCGACCTGTCCGGCGACCCCGACTTCCGACAACTACTGGACCGAGTACGCGAAACAGGCCTGGGGGCACTGGAACACCAGGACATCCCCTTCGAACGCCTGGTGGAGGAACTGGCACCGGAACGCTCCCTCGCCCGCCACCCACTGTTCCAGATCATGCTGGCCGTACAGAACACCCCCACCGCCCACGTGGACCTGCCCGGACTCCAGTCGGAACCGGTCGNTCTTCGCCACCGACCTGTTCGACACCACCACCGCCCAGACGCTCGCCACCCGCCTGTTGCGGGTCTTGGCAGCTGTCACCGCCGATCCAGACCTGCCCGTCCGGCGGATCGACACGCTCGATGCCGACGAACGACGGGCGGTCCTGCGGGAGTGGAACGACACCGCCGACGCGGTGCCGGAGGTGACGCTGCCGGAGCTGTTCACCGCACAGGCTGCCCGCACCCCCGAGGCGACGGCCGTCGTCTGCGAGAACACCCGGTGGACATACGCCGAACTGGACACCCGCTCCAACCGGCTGGCCCACCACCTGATCGGCCTCGGGGTAGGCCCGGAGTCACTGGTCGCTGTGGTGATGGACCGCTCCGCGGAACTCGTGGCCGTGCTGCTGGCCGTCCTCAAGGCAGGCGGGGCGTACGTACCCATCGACCCCGACCAGCCGCCCGCCCGGATCGACCAGATCCTCCGCGACACCCGGCCCATCCTGCTGGTCACCACCAGCGGCACGGTCATGCCCACCGGCAGTCTCGCTCCGAGCATCGTCCTGGACGACGCCAGGACCGAGGCCGCACTGGCGCATGCGGACGGGACCCCGTTGACCGATGCCGATCGGATGACGCCACTTCTGCCCGACCACCCGGCGTATGTCATCCACACCTCGGGCTCCACCGGCACTCCCAAAGGCGTCACCGTCCCCCATCGTGGCGTGGTCAACCTGCTGACCTGGATGCGGTCGCGGTTCCCCCTGTCCTCCAAGGACCGGGTCCTGCACCGCACGCCCTTCGGCTTCGACGCGTCCGTACGGGAACTGCTCTGGCCCCTGTCGCAAGGCGCCACCCTCCTGATAGCCGCACCGGGCGGACACCGCGACCCCGACTACCTCGCCGAACTGATCGCGCGGGAACACGTCACCGCCACCCAATTCGTCCCCTCCATGCTCTCGGCATTCCTTCAGGCCCGCGCCATCACCGCGTGCACAAGCCTGCGCATGGTGTTCAGCGGAGGTGAACCACTTTCCGCAAGCCTGCTCCGCGACTTCCACGCCGTCTTCCCCGTGCCGCTGTACAACCTCTACGGCCCTACGGAGACGACGATCGACGTGACGTTCCAGCCGTGCTCGCCCGGCGAACGGAACAAGATCGCCATCGGACGCCCCATACCCAACACGCGCACGCTCGTCCTTGATGATCGGCTTCGGCCGGTGGGGGTGGGTGTTGTGGGTGAGTTGTATGTGGCCGGTGTCGGGTTGGCGCGTGGTTATCTTGGTCGTGGTGGTGTGACGGGTGAGCGGTTTGTGGCGTGTCCGTTTGGGGTGGTGCCGGGTGAGCGGATGTACCGGACCGGGGATGTGGTGCGGTGGANTGGAGTTTGTGGGGCGTGTGGATGATCAGGTGAAGGTGCGTGGGTTCCGGGTTGAGCTGGGTGAGGTGGAGGCGGTGTTGTCGGGGCATGGGTGTGTGGGGCGGGTGGTGGTTGTGGTGCGTGAGGATGTTCCGGGTGACAGGCGTTTGGTGGCTTATGTGGTGCCGGTTGAGGGGTTGGTTGCCGGTGGTGGTCTGGTGTCGGAGTTGCGGGGGTGGGCTGGGGAGCGATTGCCGGACTTTATGGTGCCGTCGGCGGTGGTGGTGCTGGACGCCTTGCCGTTGACGGTGAGCGGGAAGGTGGATCGTGGCGCGTTGCCGGTGCCGGATTTTGGGTTGGGTGTGGGTGGGGGACGGGGTCCGGTGACGGTGCGTGAGGAGGTTTTGTGTGGGGTGTTTGCTGAGGTGTTGGGGTTGGAGCGGGTGGGGGTGGAGGACAATTTCTTTGATCTGGGTGGGCATTCGTTGCTGGCGGTGCGGTTGGTGGAGCGGTTGCGGGGGCGGGGGGTGTGGGTGGATGTGCGGACGTTGTTCACCGCTGCGACGCCGGTGCGGCTGGCGGCGGTGGCGGGGCGGGAGCCGGTGCGGGTGCCGCCGCGGGCGGTGCCCGCGGGTGCGTCGGTGATCACACCGGAGATGGTGCCGCTGGCGGGGTTGAGTGCGGGTGAGCTTGCGGCGGTGGTGGCCCAGGTGCCGGGCGGGGCGGCGAATGTGACGGATGTCTACCGGCTGGGGCCGTTGCAGGAAGGGTTGTTCTTCCATCACCGGTTGCAGGCGGGGCAGGAGCGGGATCCGTATCTGCTGCGGCAGGTGTTCCGGTTCGATTCCCGGGCCCGGCTGGAGGCGTTTTTGCGGGCCTGGCAGCAGGTGATGGACCGGCATGAGGTCCTGCGGACCTCGATCGCCTGGGAGGGGCTGTCTCATCCGGTGCAGGTGGTCCACCGCCGGGTGGTGCTGCCGGTGTCCTGGATCAGCGTGACCACACAAGGCGCTGTGGGGTCGGGGGGTGTGGTGGAGGAGTTGCTGGAGCGGTGCGGTGCGCCGATGGATCTGCGGCGTGCTCCGCTGGTGGATGGGTATGTGGCGGCGGAGCCGGGCACCGGGCGGTGGCTGCTGGTGTGGCGGATGCATCACATTACCCAGGACCACACCACGCTGGATGTGGTGCTCGATGAGGTGGCGGCGGTCTTGGAGGGACGGGCGGAGCAGCTGCCCGAGCCGCTGCCGTACCGGGAGTACGTCGGCCAGGCCCTGCTGGGCATGCCGGCAGCCGAGCATGAAGCGTACTTCGCCGGTCTGCTTGAGGAGGTGAGCGAGCCGACCGCGCCGTTTGGGGTGTTGCGGGTGCGTGGTGACGGCCGGGATGTCACCGACGGGCATGCGGTGCTGGACGGGGAGCTGGCGGCGCGGGTACGGGAGCGGGCCCGGCAGGCGGGGGTGAGCCCGGCCACCGTCTTCCACGTGGTCTGGACACGGGTCCTGGCCACGCTGGCCGGGCGGGACGATGTGGTCTTCGGTACCTTGCTGTTCGGGCGCATGCAGGCCGGTACCGGCGGGGACCGGGTACCGGGACTGTTCATCAACACCCTGCCCGTCCGCGCCGGGATCCGTGAGGTCGGTGCGGGCCGGGCACTCCGGCTGATGCAGACCCAGCTGGCCGACCTCATGGTCCACGAACACGCCTCACTGGCCACCGCCCAGCAAGCCAGCGGCGTACAACCACCCACCCCCCTGTTCACCGCCATACTCAACTACCGCCACCACACACCCAGNTCGGTGGATGACGACGGCACCGGCTTCGGCTTCACTGTCCGGGGCGCCGCCCCCATCGACCCGGACCTGGTCATCCGGCTGCTGCGGACCGCCACCGGCAATCTCGTCACCGCGCTGGAAGACCACCCCGACACCCCTCTGGCCGACCTCCCCGTCCTCGATCCCGACCTGCGCCACACCGTTCTGCACACCTGGAACGACACCGCACGTGGGGTGCCGGAGGTGACGTTGCCGGAGCTGTTCGCCGCCCACGTGGCGCGAACACCCGACGCGGTGGCGGTGGTGGGCCACGACGTGGAGTGGACCTACGCGGAGCTCGATGCCCGCTCCAACCGACTGGCACGTCACCTGATCAGCGCGGGCGTGGGACCGGAATCACTGGTCGCGGTGGTCATGGACCGCTCCCCCGAGCTCGTGGCCGTACTGCTGGCCGTACTCAAAGCAGGCGGCGCCTATGTGCCCATCGATCCTGACCAGCCTGCCGCCCGCATCCGTCACACACTCCACGACGCACAGCCCGCTCTGCTGATCACTACCAGCGGCCTGGAGCACCATCTGACCGAGGGCGAAGACCTGCCGGGAGGTGTGGGCGTGGCCCGGTTGTTGATCGATGATCCGGCGGTGATGGGCGCGGACGGTGTGCCGGGCGCCGGGTCCGCGGTGATGGATACGGCGGTGCCGGTGCGGTGTGTGCCTGGTCAGCTGGCGTATGTGATGTTCACGTCGGGCTCGACGGGGGCGCCCAAGGGGGTCGCGGTCACGCACCAGGATGTGGCTGATCTGGTGGGTGACCGGTGCTGGCACACCGCGGGACCGGTGCGGGGTCTGTTGCAGGCGCCGCACTGGTTCGATGCCTCCGTCTATGAGCTGTGGGTGCCATTGCTGACCGGCGGTCAGGTGGCGCTCGCTCCGGAAGGACGGCTTGACGCTGAGCGGCTGCGGTCGCTGGTTACCGGTCATGGGCTGACCCATGCGCACCTGACCGCGGGATTGTTCCGGGTGATCGCCGAAGAGGACGCGGACGCGTTCGCCGGCCTGGTCGAGGTCAGCACCGGTGGGGACGTGGTGCCCGCCCCCGCGGTACGGCAGGTGCTGGAGGCAGTGCCCGGCATCACGGTCCGCCACCTCTATGGTCCGACCGAGGTGACCTTGTGTGCTACGCAGATCCTCTTCCGGAACCCCGAGGAGACTGGAGAGGTGCTGCCCGTCGGGTATCCGTTGGACAACAGGCGGGCGTTTGTGCTGGATGACTTCCTGAGTCCGGTGCCGCCGGGGGTGGCGGGGGAGCTGTACGTAGCGGGTGTCGGGCTCGCCCGTGGCTATCTGGGGCGAGCGGAGTTGACGTCCGAGCGGTTTGTGGCGTGTCCGTTCGCGCTGGTGCCGGGTGAGCGGATGTACCGGACCGGGGATGTGGTGCGCTGGTCGGCCGACGGAGTGCTGGAGTTCATCGGGCGGGCGGATGAGCAGGTGAAGGTGCGTGGGTTCCGGGTGGAGCCGGGCGAGGTCGAGGCGGTGCTGGCCGAGCACGGCCAGGTCGCCCAGGCGGCGGTGATCGCACGTGAGGACGTCCCGGGTGACAAGCGGCTCGTGGCTTATGTGGTGCCCGCCGAGAAGTCCGCGACCGATGATCTGGTGGCGGAACTTCGGGCGCTGGCCGGGCAGCGGTTGCCGGAGTACATGGTGCCGTCGGCGGTCGTGGTGTTGGACGCCTTGCCGTTGACGGTGAACGGGAAGCTGGACCGGGCGGGGTTGCCGGTACCGGACTCGGCGGCCGCCGCGGATGCCGATGGGAACCGGGGTCTCGCCACGGTGCGTGAGCAGATCCTGTGCTCGGTGTTCTCGCAGGTGTTGGGTGTACCACGGGTCGGGGTCGACGACGACTTCTTCGCGTTGGGCGGGCATTCGTTGCTCGCGGTCCGGCTGGTCAGCCGGATCCGGGCGGTGCTGGGGGTGGACGTGTCGATGTCGGCGGTGGTCACCGCCTCGACCCCGGCCGGACTGGCCGATCAGCTGGAGCCGGGCGCACGACAGCACAACAGGGGAATACTGGTGCCGCTCCGCCCGACGGGCGATCAGGCGCCTTTCTTCTGCATCCATGCGGGACGCGACTTGAGCTGGGAATATGCGCGGCTGTCCAACACTATGCCGGCGCACTACCCGGTCTACGGGGTGGGACCGCGAGGTCTTGACGGCGGCGAGGCGGAACTGCCCCCATCGATGTCGGAGATGGCTGCGGATTATGTCGCCGAGATCCGGGAGATTCAGGCCACGGGGCCGTATTACCTGCTGGGCTGGTCTTTCGGTGGGCACGTCGCCCAGGAGATGGCCGTTCAATTGCAGGAGGCCGGTGAGCAGGTAGCGGCCTTGGTCGTGCTGGACGCATACCCAGAAGGCGGTCCGTTTGTTTCGGACGAGTGGGTGCGGGCTTGGTTGGAAAAGAGCCGGGAGGGGGACGCGATGGCCGAGGTCCTGTCACCTGACCTGTACGAAGCGCTCCTTGAGATCGGGCGGAACAACGCAAAGATCCTGCAAGCGCACCGGACGCGTAAATTCGAAGGCGATCTATTGCTGATAACTGCTGACGACCGATTGAACGATGGCATGGAGCGATGGCGCCCGTATGTCGGCGGTCAGGTGCGAGGGGGTGAGGTCTCTTGCCCGCATACCGAGATGATGACCAATCCTGACTCGGTCCAGCGCATTTGGGAAACAATGGCCAGGGAGTTCGATTTGGGGGAGCGCGCGTGAGATCTGACGGATGCCGAGTGGGAACGGCTCCAGCCGTTCCTGCCTGTCAACAACAAGCGAGCCGCGGCAGACGCAGCCGGTGAGTGCTCCAGCGGCAGCCTACGGTGGTGTCACCCTACGATCGGCAGCTGTACATAACCCAGGCGGGACGGTCCTGTGTGCACCCTGTTGACGGCCCCGTCGTGGTAGGCGGGGTCGTAGGCGTGGTGCATGCCGTGCGCGACGCCGTCGTAGGGCTGCACGTCGACGCGGATGCGTTGGCCTTTCCTGAGCAGCCCGGTGCTGGGGACCAGCTCGATCTCGACCTCGACCTCCTCGTCTGGGACGAGCTCTGCGTAGTCGGCTTTGCGATGGGTGTGTTTGACGGTGTAGTTCGTGCTGCGTTCTTCGTCGATCTTTCGATGTGAGGCTTTCAGCCAGCCCTTCATGAGCGGAATGGGGCGATCGCCGAAGCCGCTCGTGGCGAATCCGGTGAAGTCGACTTCGTGGCCGGCCTCGTCGATGACCCGTATCGACACGTAGATGTCCATGTCGTGGCTGGTGGACGAGACCGTCAAGCCGACTTTGCCGTATCCGGCGAGGATCGCGTCGGCCGTCAGCGGGGCGCTGAGGAACGAGATGCCGGTTGCGCGTGGATCGGACTGGGCCGATGCGGCATCGACGCGCAGGGCCGCGCCACGGGCAGGGGGAACCAGCGCGATCTCGGCCGAGTATGGCTGCTGCGCCGAGACGGTCGGCTCGCTCGCCTCCAGTCGGAGGAACTGTCGCTCTCCTGCCGGCTGGGCTGTCTGTGTGCGAGAGGCGTCGAGGTACCAGCGGCGGTACTCGGTGCGGGCGATGGGCCACTCGTTCTCGTGAAGGATGAGCGCGGCACCGTTGCCGGACCGGATCTCCAGGCGCACGGGCGGGATGTCCATGATCCCGTTGTCGATCCCCTTGAGCCAGTGGTCGAAGAACGCCTTGTGTGCGGCGACGGTCTCCTCGGCGTAGGACTTCTGGAACCAGTCGTCCCAGAGGTCGAGCTTCTTGTTCGCGGTCGGCGTGGCCAGATAGGCGTTGCTGCCGCCGAGTTGGTGGAAGTGGGCGGAGTGCGTCGTTGCGGCGACGGCCCAGAGGGGGATGGTGACGTCGGTCAGGTCGGGGCTCATGAAGACATCGGCCCGTGGTCCGAAAACGGCGTCCGGGTCGCTGTCGCGGAAGGGGCTGTCCTTGAGGGTGTGGATGAAGTCCGCGATGTCGGGCGTTCCGACGACTGCGGGGTCGATCCCGTTCGCTTTCCAGACGGGCCAGAACTGCTCGTTGAAGATTCCGCCGTTGTAGGCGACCTCCTCGTAGAGGTCCACGTCGGTGCCGATGGCGATCATCGCCTTGAGGTGCTTGGGCTTGAGGCTGGCGGCCTGGTGCTGGCTCATCGCGAGGTACGACATGCCCCAGGTGCCGACGTTGCCGTTGGACCATGGCTGAACGCCGGCCCACTCAATGCAGTCGCGAAGAGCCTCGGCTCCGGCGATTCCCCAGGGGGTGAGCCGTCCGGGGTTGTTGCCGGTGCCGGGCATGTCGGTTCGTACGACGGCGTATCCGTCGGGAACCCAGGAGGCGGTGTTGACCGTTTCGTGATTCTCGAAGGGCTGTCCGCCGGGATTGCCACAGAAGTAGTCGTCCTCCATGAGCTCGTGCTCTTCGAGGTCGGTGGCGGTCGCGATGGAGTGGTGGTTGAACGCCTTGCCGTAGGGCCCCGAGCTGATGACGACCGGGTAGGTGCCCGGCTGGGCGGGCCGGAAGACGTCCGCCAGGACGTATTCGCCGTTTTGCAGCGGGATCTTGACGTCGCGGAACCGCAGGATGCCCATCACGTTGCGCCGCACTTCATTGCGGGCGTTCGCCGGCGTGCACAGAGTCCGCGGGCCGGTGTCCTCGAAGACTCCGGCTTCGTTCAGATCCCGCAGGATCTCGGCGACGACCGGGTCGTCGGTGAACGCCTGGACCTTGTCGGCGACAGCGGTGCCCTGGAAGTCGGCGTCGTGCCGGAAATCGATGTGCCGGCGGCCGATGATGTCGTGGACCTCTGGGGCGATCTGTGTCCCGTGGTCCCGGATGTTCTTCCGGCCGAGGGTGAACACGAATCGGGCGATGTTCGTCAGCCCGGGGTCGCGCAGCTTGGCGACATCACCGTCCACACGGGCGACGATCTGCGCCAGGTTCACCCGGGGACGGGCGGAGACGTTGCCGATGGGCGTCGCCCCGACGAGGAAGGCGACCCGCTCTCCCTCCTCGTACAGGAATTCGCCCTTCTCTCCCGTGAGTCCCTGGTGAGTGGGGGTTTCGTAGGTGAGACCGGTGATCGGGCCGGCCAGGATACCTGTCTGCGTCATGGGCTTTCCTCAGGCGTGTCGGACCGGCGGCGAGCTTCTCGGTCCGGTCGAAGGTGTGGGCGGGTACGTCGTCGACGGAGAGTGTGTCGTCGAGGTGGCGCAGTGAGACGCGGAGCCTGCCGTCGGATCCGCGGAAACGCAGGATCGAAGGATCCCGTACCGCGGGCCGCCGGGCGCCAGCGGCTCGGACGGCCTGTAGATCCTTCGGCTGCTCTCCATGGCGTACCTCTTTGATCGGGTAGCGATATCAACAGGCGTTGATATCGCTACACCGTACACTGCTGGCATGGCTGAGCAACTCAAGACGCAGGAGCCGTCTGCGCGGCGCGGCCGAAGGCCCGGGCAGAACACGACCCGCCAAGCGGTGCTCAACGCCGCGCGTCGGCAGTTCGCCGCAGCCGGGTTCAAAGGCACGACGATCCGTGCGATCGCCGCGGACGCCGGCGTCGACGCCGCACTCGTCATGCAGTTCTTCCGGTCGAAGGACGAGCTCTTCGGAGCGGTGATGTCGATCTCGCCCGAGGCACTCTCCCGCATCGCGGGCGCGTTCAGCGGTCCTCTCGAATCGGTCGGCGAGCAGGCCGTCCGGGCGTATCTCGCCGTCTGGGAGGGCGATCACCCCGACGCCGACGCGCTGCGGGCGATGCTGCGCGGAGCGGTCTCCAACGAACAGGCGAGCACACAACTTCGAGAGTTCGTCGAATCGCGACTGTCCGAGGGCGTCCAGCACTTCGGATCGGACCGCCATGACGCCGCGCTCCGCGCCGCTCTCGCGTCCTCCATGCTGATCGGCATCACCGTCGGTCGGCAGATCCTGCAAGTCTCCGTGCTCGCCGAGGAGGAGCGCGAGGCGATCGTCCGGCGCGTTGGTCCGGCTCTGCAGGCGATACTCGTACCTCCGCAGTCGCCGTCGCCGTGAAACTTACGCGTCCACGCGCTATGACAGACGCAGCTCCGTCCATCTCGGCACCGTCACCGTCGCGACTCGCGTCATCTGGCGCCGTACATGATCGGCCGGACAAGTCCTGGTCGCGCGGAACGCCTCCGCCCGCCCGACCGCCCGCGGATATGGCGCTCACCGTCAGCTGCCGGTCGTCCCCCGCACCAACCGTGGTGCGGGGGACGTTTCCGTTCCACCTCCGCTCTACGAAGACTCCTTCTGGCGTGGCCTACGGCTGAGCGCGGGACGGTTACTCGCTTCGAAGCCGTGATTCGCGGCCAGCCCAGCCGGTGTCGGAGTCTCGAATACGGCCCGTACGGGCACCTCTAGCCCTAGCGCCGTCCGAATGCGGTTGACCAGCCGGACCGCCAGTAGAGAGTGCCCGCCCAGGTCGAAGAAGTCATCGTCCGGTCCGACCCGGGGCACCCCCAGTACCTGCGCGAAGACCGTACACAGGGCGTCCTCGCGCGGTGTGGACGGGCCTCGCCCCGCGCCTGCGGCGGCGGGTTCCGGGGCCGGCAGCGCCGCTCGGTCCAGCTTGCCGTTCACCGTCAAGGGCAAGGTGTCCAGCACGACCACCGCCGACGGCACCATGTACTGCGGCAACCGCCGTCCGGCGAACGCCCGCAGCTCCGCCACCAGGCCATCGGCGGGGGACTCTTCGCTGGGCACCACATAAGCCACCAGGCGCTTGTCATCCGCGGTATCCCCACGCACCACGACCGCCACCCGCGCGACACGCTCGTGCCCGGACAGGACGGCCTCGACCTCGCCCGGCTCGATGCGGAACCCGCGGATCTTCACCTGGTCATCCGCCCGGCCGACGAACTCCAGCACCCCGTCGCCCGTCCAGCGCACCACATCCCCGGTCCGGTACATCCGCTCACCCGGCTCCGTGGGGAACGGGCACGCCACGAACCGTTCACCCGTCAAGCCCGTACGGCCCAGATACCCTCGCGCCAGCTGCGCACCGGCGAGGTAGAGCTCACCCGCCACCCCGGGCGGCACCGGCCGTAGCCCGCGGTCGAGCACGAACACCCGTGTGTTGTCCACCGGAGACCCGATCGGAACCGTGCCGCGCTCACCAGCACGGCACTGGTGGCACGTCACATCGACCGTGCTTTCCGCCGGGCCGTACACGTTGTACAACGGCACCGGGCACATCTCGTGGAAGTCATCGCGCAGCTTGGGCGGCAGCGCCTCACCGCCGACGAACACCATCCGCAGGCTGGGGAACTCGGTGGCGGGACGGGCGAGGAACGCCGACAGTAGCGCGGGCACGAACTGGGCGACGGTGACACGTTCAGCTGTGATGAGTTCGGCGAGGTAGTCGGGGTCGCGGTGACCGCCGGGCGAGGCGACCACCAGGACGGCACCCTGCGACAGGGGCCACAACAGCTCCGGCACCGACGCATCGAACCCGAACGGCGTCCGATGCAGCACCCGGTCCGTGGATGACAGCGGAAATCGCGACTGCATCCAGTCCAAGAGGTTCACCACCCCGCGCTGCGGGACGGTGATGCCTTTGGGGGTGCCCGTGGAGCCAGAGGTAAAGATCGCATACGCCGCGTGGTCGGGATGCGGCGGTGCGGTGCGGTCGGCGTCGGTCAGTGGGCCGGCGTCGGACCCTGCCAGAACTTTCTCGGTGTGCGGGTCGTCCAGGGTGATGTGGTGCGGGCCGTCGGCCGGGACCTCAGTGGCGCTGGTCCTGATCAGCAGGGTCGGCTGTGCCGTGTGGAGGATGTGGCGGACGCGGGCGGCAGGGTGCTCGGGGTCGATGGGCACGTACGCCCCACCTGCCTTGAGGACGCCCAGCAGCACGGCCACCAGCTCGGCTGAGCGGTCCATCACCACAGCGACCAGTGACTCCGGCCCCACACCCAGGCTGATGAGGTGGCGGGCCAGCTGGTTGGAGCGGGCATCCAGTTCGGCGTACGACCATTCATCGTCGTCGCAGACGACGGCCGTCGCTTCTGGGGTGCGCGCTGCCTGGGCTTCGAACAGTTCCGTCGCCGTTGCGGCCGGTATCTGGCGTTGGGTGTTGTTCCAGGTGTGGAGGATGGTCTGTCGTTCGTCTGGGGTGAGGATGTCGATCTGGTGGATGGGCAGGTCGGGGGTGGTGGTGAGCGTGTGGAGGAGG
>NZ_JACVYG010000011.1:0-206385 GCF_014712245.1 Streptomyces sp. 5-10 | reverse complement strand
GCCGAGCAGCTGCTGCGCTCGCCCCGGGCCACGGCGCGCGGCAAGGGCCCGGGGAGACCGGCACCCAGGGCCGCCGCCGGGGTCAGCGCTCCCCGGCGCGGGCTGGAGGACCTGCCCGCCGCCTGGCAGGAGGCGCTGGCCGCCGCGCGGGCGGCCCACGCCGACACCCACCTGGGCCCGGTCGCGGAGTGGTCCGCCATCGGCCCGTACCGGCTGCTGGCCGCGCTGCCCGCGCTGCCGCCCGACGCCGCCGTACGGCCCCTGCTGGAGCCCGCGCACGCCGAGCTCGCCCGCACCGCCGAGACCTTCCTCGACTGCGCGGGCCAGGCCGGGCGCACCGCACAGCGGCTGGGCATCCACCGGCAGACGCTGTACTACCGCCTCTCGCGGGTGCGGCAGTTGACCGGTCTCGACCTGGACGCGGGCGAGGACCGGCTGCTGCTCCATATGACGCTGAAGGCGGCGCGCCTCGGGCCGCCGGGGCGCTGAGCCGGAAGCCTGCCTGAGCCCCGAGGTCAGTCGGCGGGGGCTTGGGGGGCTTCTGGTGCTTCCGGGACATCTGGGGCGTCTGGGGCGTCTGGGGCGTCACCGACGATCCGGCGCATCGCCTCGACCAGGTCGTGGGCGCTGGGCATGAGGTCGGGGTCGATGGCCATCTGGACGACCATCCCGCTCACCAGCGTCATATAGAACGAGCCCATGACCCGGGAGGTCTCCTCGTCCACATCGCGCTCGTCGATGCCGTGGATCAGCCCCACCAGCCCCTGGCGTCCCTCCGGTTGGGCCCGGCCGAAGGCCGCGCGCAGCTCGGGGTCGTGTTGAACCTGGAGGATGGCCTCCAACTGGGAGCGCCACACCGCCTGGTGCTTGTCGAACAGCTCGAGCACCCGGGTCCACCGGGCCTCGAACCGCTCCCGCAGCCCGGTGTCCGGGCCCTCGCCCGCCGGGGCGTCCGCCGCGAGGGACCGCTCGACGTCATCGGCCCAGTCGCCCATGGAGGCGAAGAGCGCCTCGCGCATCAGGGCGTCCTTGGAGCCGTAGTGGTAGCCGATGGAGGCCAGATTGGCGCCCGAGGCGGCCACGATGTCCCGCGCCGTCGTACGGGACCAGCCCTTCTCCTCGATGCAGCGCTTGGCCCCGGCCAGCAGATCCTCTCGATGTCCCATGGCGTCAGGGTATCCCGACCCCATACGACCGTCCCAGACAAACGTCCCATACGACCGTCCCAGACGGACGTCTCACACAGGCGTTTTACACAGACGTACTAGACGCTTGTTTAAGACGCTCGTATAGTCGCCGTCATGACCTCGACTTCCACCGGCCCGCGCGCCGGACGCAGGGAATGGACCGCCTTCGTGGTCCTGATGCTTCCGCTCCTCCTGGTCTCCATGGATGTGTCGGTGCTGTACTTCGCGGTGCCGGCCATCAGCCGGGAGCTGCACCCCAGTTCCACCCAGCAGCTGTGGATCTTCGACATCTACGCCTTCGCCCTCGCCGGGCTGCTCATCACCATGGGGGCGCTGGGCGACCGCTTCGGACGGCGGAAGCTGCTGCTGTTCGGGGCCGCGGCCTTCGGCGCCGCGTCCGTCGCGGCGGCGTACGCCCAGAGCGCCGAAATGCTCATCGCCGCACGGGCGGTGCTCGGGATCGGCGGTGCCACGCTGATGCCCTCGACGATGGCGCTGGTCCGCAACCTCTTCCTGGACGAGAGGCAGCGGGCCAAGGCGATCGCGATCTGGTCGTCGGCCATGGCGGGCGGCATCGCGCTGGGCTCGGTGCTGAGCGGGGTGATGATCGAGCACTTCTGGTGGGGCTCGGTCTTCCTGATCAACGTCCCGGCGATGGTGCTGCTGCTGGCGCTGGTGCCGCTCCTGGTACCGGAGTTCAAGGACCCCGCGCCCGGGCCGTTCGATCTGCCGAGCGTGCCGCTGTCGATGGCCGCCGTGCTTCCGGTGATCTACGGCCTGAAGAAGATCGCCGCCGACAACGGCGTCGGGCTGGTCCCGGTGCTGTCCATCGTCGCCGGTCTCGCCATCGGCGCCGTCTTCGTACGGCGCCAACGCACCCGGCGCGACGCGATGATCAGCCCTGAGCTGTTCCACCACCGCGGCTTCGGCCCGTCGATCGCGCTCAACGCGCTGGCCACCTTCGCCATGATGGGCTCGGCCTACTTCACCACCCAGTATCTGCAGTCCGTGCTCGGCAAGGGCCCGTTGGAGGCGGCGCTGTGGAGCCTGGCCCCGTCCGTCTGCGTCGGCATCGCCGGGCCGGTGGCGGCCGCGGCGGTCCAGCGCGGCGCCAACCGGGCGTATGTGATCGGCGCCGGGTTCGTCACCGCGGCGATCGGCTACGGGATTCTGGCCCTGGCCGGTACGGACGCGCTGTGGACCGTGCTGATCGGCGCCGCCGTCCTGGCCAGCGGGATCGTCGCGGTGATGTCGCTGGTCACCGACATGGCGATCGGCACCGTCCCGCCGAAGCGGGCGGGTTCGGCGGCCGCGCTGCTGGAGACGGGCCAGGAGTTCGGCGGGGCCATGGGCATGGCGGTGCTCGGCAGCGTCGGCACCGCCGTCTACCGCGGCGACGTCAAGGACGCGCTGGGCGCCGGACTGCCCGCCGACGCGCTCGACCAGGTACGCGAGACGCTGGGCGCGGCCGCCGCGGTGGCGGGCTCGCTGAAGGGGCGGACCGGGGAGCACCTGCTGGACACGGCGCGCGAGGCGTTCACCCACGGGATGCGGATCGCGTGCGGGGCCGGGGCGGTGGTCCTGGTGGCGGGGGCGATCCTGGCCCTGGTGACGCTGCGCCGGGTCGGCGCGGAGGACGCCGGGCCGGCGGTCGAGGAGGCGGCCTCGCCCGACGCACCCTCGCCCGACGCGGCCTCAACTGACGCGCTCTCGACCGGCACGCTCTCGACCGGCGCGGCTTCGGTCGGCGCGGCCGGGACGGCGGACGGCGGCGAGGCGGTGCCGAGTCGCTGAGCCGCGTGACGCCTGTAGGGGCCCCACCGCGGTGGGGCCCCTACAGGCGTCACGCGCGGAGCGATGTGACCGCGCCGGCCCGTACGACGACGGCAACCATTTTGCTCGCCCAGCTCGGCGCCTCCTCCGGGCTCACCGCCGTCATCGACACCAGCCGCAACGGCAACGGCCCCGCCCCCGACAACGAATGGTGCGACACCCACGGCCGCAAGGTCGGCGAAAACCCCACGGCGAACACCGGCGACCCGGCCATCGACGCCTACCCCTGGGTCAAGCCCCCGGGCGAAGTCGACGGCTGCGCGGGCCCGGCGGGCACCTTCGCACCGGACTACGCCTACGAGCTGGCGGGCTGAGCGCAACCGACCTCGATCACAGGTGGTCGATCTCAGTGAGGTCGATGTCGATGGTGAAGGGGACCGGGACCTTCAGACGGTCATGATGGATGCCAGTGGGCACGTAGGCGCGGGTCACCGGGTCCAGCTCGAAGACGTGGACCACCGGGCGGCGCCCCTCGCCCTTCTCCACCAGCCAGAAGTGCCGGATCCCCGCCTCGGCGTAGAGCTGCGGCTTGCGCTTGCGATCACGGTCCTCGGACTCCGGGGACACGACCTCCACCGCGAGCACGGCGTCGGCCCCCTCATAGCCCGTTTCGTCCGCCTCGGCCGATACGGCCTCCGCCCGTAGGACGGAGATGTCGGGCTCGGGCCGGTTGCGCTTGTCGAGGGCAATGGTCATCTCGCGGCACACCCGCAGCGACTCGGGCACCGATGCCCGGAGCCCCTTCTCCAGCAAGTACATGGCCAGCGAATGAAAATACTTCTGCGGGCTCACGAAGACGAGGCTCCCGTCGATCAGCTCAGTGTGCGGCGGGAGATCCGGCATGCGGTCAAGATCGTCTGCGGTGAATCCGCCCGAGGGCGGAAACGCCCAGGCCGGAAGCGGTTCAGCAGTCATGGTTCCTCCCATGGACGGGATTCTGGCCGCGTGACCAAGGGTAGCGGGCAGGAACGCCGGAGACGCCACCCACACGAGTGGAGGCGGCTCCCACCATTGACCCGGGCCGACCGCGCCCCACGCCGAGATCCCGCGCCCTGACTCACCCATCGCCGAAGGCCCTCCGCCCCGGCCGTGGAGCGGAGGGCCGCCGGGGCGCGGGGCGCCGTCAGCCCAGGTGGGCGGGGAGCGGGGTGGCGCCCTCGGCGCCGGGTTCGCGTACCGGGCGCGGGGTGTTCATCAGCAGGGCCACGACCACCGCGGCGCCCACGAGGATCGAGGACGAGACGACGAAGGCGTGCGAGAAGCCCTCGACCAGACCGGCCTTCGCGGTCGCCTTGGCGGTCCGCGGTGTCATCTGCCGGGCGTGCGAGGCCATGTAGTCGGAGGTCGCGCTGGTGGCGATGGTGTTGAGCATCGCCGTGCCGATCGAACCGCCGATCTGCTGGGCGGTGTTGACCGTGGCTGAGGCGACGCCCGCGTCCCCCGCCCCCACGCCATGGGTCGCGTAGTTCATCGAGGGCGCCATCACCAGGCCCATGCCGAAGCCGACCAGGAGCTCGGCGGGCAGCACCCCCGCCGCGTACGAGCTGTCGACGTCCAGGGGCACCAGCAGGACGACACCGGTGGCCGCGATCAGCAGGCCGGGCGCCACCAGCAGCCGCGGCGGCACCTTGGGGATGAGGCGGGAGGCGACACCGCCCGCGCCGATCAGCACCGCCCCGGTCATCGGCAGGAACGCCACACCGGTGAGCAGCGCCGAGTACCCCTTGACGAGCTGCATGTAGTACGTGAGGGAGAGGAACATCGCGAACATGCCGACCACCGAGAGGCCGACCGCCAGATAGGCGCTGCCCCGGGTGCGGTCCGCCACCACGCGCGGCGGCAGCAGCGGCCGCGCCGCGCTCCGCTCCACCATGACGAAGGCGAAGAGCAGCACCGCGCCCAGGATCAGCAGCCCGGTCACCAGCCGGGAGTCCCAGCCCTCGGACTCGGCCTCGCTGCATCCGTAGACCACGGCCACCAGCCCGCACACCGCCAGCAGCACCCCGGGGATGTCGAAGCGGGCGCGGCCCTCGGCGCGGGTGTCGGTGGGCAGCACGGACCAGCTGACGGCGGCGACGACGGCGATCGGCACATTGACGTACAGGCACCAGCGCCAGTCGAGGTACTCGGTCAGCAGCCCGCCGACGACCAGCCCGATCGCACCGCCGCCCGCCGCGATCGCGCCGAAGATGCCGAACGCCTTGGCGCGCTCACGGGGCTCGGTGAAGTTCACCGCGAGCAGCGACAGCGCCGAGGGGGCGAGCAGCGCGGCGAAGGCACCTTGCAGCGCACGGGCCGCGAGCAGCACCTCGAAGCCGGAGGCGGCGCCGCCGAGCGCGGAGGCCCCGGCGAACCCCAGCAGCCCGATGAGGAAGGTGCGCTTACGGCCGGTGTAGTCCGCGATCCGGCCGCCGAGCAGCAGCAGACTGCCGAACGCCAGGGTGTAGGCGGTGATGATCCACTGCCGGTCGCCGTCGGAGATGCCGAGGTCCTTCTGGGCCGACGGCAGGGCGATGTTCACGATGGTGATATCGAGGACGATCATCAGCTGGGCCAGGCCGATGAAGACGAGGGCGAGCCAGCGCCGGGGGTTGGCTTGCGGCGGTGCGTCTGAGGGCTGGGACATGACGATGCCTTTCTGGTCTTGCGGAAGGCGAGCGGCGGGGGAGGTCAGGCGGGGTCGGAGCAGGTCTCACGGACGCCTCGGGCGTCGCGGTCGTCGCGCGTGTCGTGGGCGTCGTGGGTGCCTCGGGCGTCACGCGTGTCGTGGGCGTCGTGGGCGTCGTCGATCACTCGCTCCCTGATGCGCTTGAACGCCTCGGCGTCGACGGCCGGGCCGCCGAGCGGAGTGGTGGGGCGCGGGGAGCCGGTGGGGCGCAGCCCGTCGATGTAGACATCCAGTTGGCGATGGGCGAGGGCGTCATCGGGGGCGAACCGGCCGCCGCCGGGCAGCGGCCGCGTCAGCCGGATGATCATCAGCGTGATGTCACCGAAGACGACATCGCTCCGGATCAGCCCCTGGGCCTGGGCGCGCAGGAGCATCGCGTCGATCGGGTCGACGGCGTCGCCGGGGACGCTGTCGAGGATCTCGTCCACGGTGAACCCGCCCAGCAGCGCGGGCATCACCGAGCCGATCTTGAGATCGAGGGCGGCGTGCATGAAGCGGCGCAGCGCCAGACAGGGGTCGCCCTCCTCGGCGGCGGCCCGGCTCGCGGCCTCGACCAGCGCGGTCAGCACCTCGATGGCGACCCCTCGGTGCAGATCGGCACGGTGCGGAAACCGCCGGTAGAGGGTCGCGATGCCGACCCCGGCGCGCCGGGCTATCTCATCCAGCGGGGCATCCGGCCCCTGATCGGCGAAGACCTCGCGGGCGGCGCGCAGGATCTGCTCCCGGTTGCGCCGCGCGTCGGCGCGCATGGGGGGCGACGGGACACCGGCAAGGGCGTCGGCGCCGGTGTCGGTGTCGGTCTCAGCGTCTGCGGACACGGGGCTCTCCTGACAACACAGCACATACCTACAGCTATGTGGAGAAATTTTCTCCACATAGCTGCGAGCGTAGCGAGCCCACCGCCATTATTCAACACGCGATGAAAAAGATCCGGAACCCCTCCGGCATGCCCCGCTGCCGTGGACGCACAAAGACCTGGGCCCGGCCCCCGCCGAAGCGGGGACCGGGCCCAGGTGGGTGACTGCCTACGCGGCTCAGACCAGATTGACCGAGCGGG
Source organism: Streptomyces sp. 5-10 (assembly GCF_014712245.1). Lineage (NCBI taxonomy): Bacteria > Bacillati > Actinomycetota > Actinomycetes > Kitasatosporales > Streptomycetaceae > Streptomyces > Streptomyces sp. 5-10. The sequence goes on along the minus strand of NZ_JACVYG010000011.1, from coordinate 199,640 downwards.
CCGAGGTGGCGCCGATCTCCTCGGCGATCTCGGTGAGCACGGGCTGCGGAATGGTGTCGTCCACCGTGAGCGCCACCAGCGCGGCACCGCCCGCCGTGGCCCGCGAGACCTGCATCCCCGCGATGTTGATCCCGGCCTCGCCCAGGATGCGGCCGAGCGTGCCGACCACGCCCGGGCGGTCGGTGTAGCGGAGGAAGGCCATGTGGTCGGCGAGCGCCAGATCCACGTCGTACTCCCCCACCGCGACGATCTTCTGCTGGTGCTTGGGGCCGGCCAGCGTGCCGGAGATCGAGACCTCCTCGCCGTCCGAGAGGGTGCCGCGCACGGTCACCACATTGCGGTGCTCGCTCGACTCCGAGCTGGTGGTCAGCCGCACCTCGACCCCGCGCTCCTGCGCGAACAGCGGCGCGTTCACATACGAGACGGTCTCGTCGACGATGTCCTCGAAGACGCCCTTGAGCGCCGACAGCTCCAGCACCTTGACGTCGTGCTGGGTGATCTCGCCGTACACCTCGACATCGAGGCGGACCGCGACCTCGCCCGCCAGCGCGGTGAAGATCCGGCCCAGCTTCTCGGCCAGCGGCAGCCCGGGCCGCACGTCCTCGGCGATGACGCCGCCCTGCACGTTCACCGCGTCCGGGACCAGCTCGCCGGCCAGCGCCAGCCGCACCGAGCGGGCGACCGCGATGCCCGCCTTCTCCTGGGCCTCACCGGTGGAGGCGCCCAGATGCGGGGTGACCACCACATTGTCGAACTCGAACAGCGGGGACTCGGTGCACGGCTCCTGGGAGAAGACGTCCAGCCCGGCCCCGGCCACCCGGCCCTCCTTGAGGGCGGCGGCCAGCGCCGCCTCGTCCACGATCCCGCCGCGCGCGGCGTTCACGATCCGGACCTCCGGCTTGACCTTGTGCAGCGCCTCGTCGCCGATCAGACCCGTCGTCTCGGGCGTCTTGGGGAGGTGGACCGTGATGAAGTCGGAGACCTCGAGCAGCTCGTCCAGCGAGAGCAGCTTCACACCCATCTGCGCGGCCCGCGCGGGCTGCACATACGGGTCGTACGCGACGACCTTCATCCCGAAGGCTGACATCCGCTGGGCCACCAGGACGCCGATGCGGCCGAGGCCGACCACGCCGAGGGTCTTCTCGCTCAGCTCCACACCGGTGTACTTGCTGCGCTTCCACTCGCCGTTCTTCAGCGCGGCATTGGCCTGCGGGATGTTCCGGGCCGTGGCCACCAGCAGACCGCAGGCGAGCTCGGCGGCGGTGACGATGTTGGACGTCGGGGCGTTGACGACCATGACGCCCGCCTTGGTGGCGGCGGAGACATCCACATTGTCCAGACCGACGCCCGCGCGGGCGACCACCTTCAGCTTCTTCGCCGCGGCGATGGCCTCGGCGTCGACCTTGGTGGCACTGCGGACGAGGATCGCGTCCACATCGGCGATGGCGGGAAGGAGCTCGGCTCGGTCCGCCCCGTTGCAGTTCCGGATCTCGAAGTCCGGGCCCAGGGCGTCGACCGTCGCCGGAGAGAGCTCTTCGGCGATGAGTACGACGGGTTTACCAGTGGAAGCAGTGCTCACGTGGTCTTCAGTCCTCACTAGTCCTCAGCGGACGGCCGTCCCGACGGCCGCTGGCGGTGAAGGGGTCAGCCGCGTGGGAGACGCACGACGCTGTGAGCCTGACGCGCTTGCTGTTGATGAGTGTAGTGGCGGTCGGGCCTTCGTCATGTGCCGTTGCGGCAGGATCACCCGCACGTGGTGGTGNCGGGCCTTCGTCATGTGCCGTTGCGGCAGGATCACCCGCACGTGGTGGTGCGCGATGGACAAAGCGCGAACCGGGTGCGGCGGGGGTCCGTCGGACCCCCGCCGCACCCGGGGCACGGCCTCCGCGCCACCAGGCGCGGTTACGCCTCCTCGTCGACCCAGCTCATGAGCTTGCGCAGCTCCTTGCCGGTGGTCTCCAGCAGGTGGTTCTCGTCGGCCTTCTTCAGCTCGTTGTACTTCGGCAGGCCGGCGTTGTACTCCGCCATCCAGTTCTTGGCGAAGGTGCCGTCCTGGATCTCACCGAGGATCTTCTTCATCTCGGCCTTGGTGGACTCGTTGATGATCCGCGGACCGGAGACGTAGTCGCCCCACTCGGCGGTCTCGGAGATCGACCAGCGCATCTTCTCCAGGCCGCCCTCGTACATCAGGTCCACGATCAGCTTGAGCTCGTGGAGGCACTCGAAGTACGCGATCTCCGGCTGGTAACCGGCCTCGACCAGGGTCTCGAACCCGGCCTTGACCAGCGCGGAGGTGCCGCCGCACAGCACCGCCTGCTCACCGAAGAGGTCGGTCTCGGTCTCCTCGGTGAAGGTGGTCTTGATGACGCCCGCGCGGGTGCCGCCGATGCCCTTGGCGTAGGACAGGGCCAGCTCGAAGGCGCTCCCGGTGGCGTCCTGCTCGACGGCCGCGATGCACGGCACGCCGCGCCCCTCCTCGTACTGGCGGCGGACCAGGTGGCCCGGGCCCTTGGGGGCGACCATGCAGACGTCCACGTTGGCCGGGGGCTTGATGAAGTCGAAGCGGATGTTGAGACCGTGCCCGAAGAACAGCGCGTCGCCGTCCTTCAGGTTGTCCTTCACGGACTCCTCGTAGACCTTGGCCTGGATCGGGTCCGGGACCAGGATCATGATCACGTCGGCCTCGGCGGACGCCTCGGCCGGGGTGACCACGCGCAGGCCCTGCTCCTCGGCCTTGGCCTTGGACTTGGAGCCCTCGTGCAGGCCGACCCGGACGTCGACGCCCGAGTCGCGCAGCGACAGCGCGTGGGCGTGGCCCTGGCTGCCGTAGCCGAGGATTGCGACCTTGCGGCCCTGGATGATGGACAGGTCGGCGTCGTCGTCGTAGAACAGCTCGGCCACTTCGGGAATCTCCTAGCGTGTGGGTTGTGCTTCCCACCGTATGACGGGCGGGCGGGTGAAGGTTTCGGGGTCTCGCCATACGGTCCGGCGCACGGGTGGCGCCGGACCGTGGCCCCGCTGGTCGGGCGGGGCGGGGGTCAGGCGGACCGGTCGAGCGCGCGCAGGCTCCGGTCGGTGATGGAGCGGGCGCCGCGCCCTATGGCGATGGTGCCGGACTGGACCAGCTCCTTGATGCCGTACGGTTCCAGCATCTTGAGCATGGCCTCGAGCTTGTCACTGCTGCCGGTGGCCTCGATGGTCACGGCCTCCGGGGAGACGTCCACGGTCTTGGCGCGGAACAGCTGGACGATCTCGACGATCTGGGAGCGGGTCTCGTTGTCGGCGCGGACCTTGACCAGGACGAGCTCCCGCTGGATCGCCTGGCCGTCCTCCAGCTCGACGATCTTCAGCACGTTGACCAGCTTGTTGAGCTGCTTGGTGACCTGCTCCAGCGGCAGCTCCTCGACATTGACCACGATGGTGATCCGGGAGATGTCGGGGTGCTCGGTGACGCCGACGGCCAGCGAGTCGATGTTGAAGCCGCGGCGGGAGAACAGGGCGGCGATCCGGGCCAGGATGCCGGGGGTGTTCTCCACCAGGACGGAGAGCGTGTGCTTGGACATGGGCTCGGTCTCTTCTCTCTCTCGGTCCTGGCCTCAGTCGTCTGCGCCGTCGCCGAAGTCCGGGCGGGTGTCGCGCGCCGCCAGGATCTCGTCGTTGGAGGTGCCGGCCGCGACCATCGGCCAGACCATGGCGTCCTCATGGACGATGAAGTCCACGACCACCGGGCGGTCGTTGATCGCGTTGGCCTTCTCGATCACGGCGTCGAGGTCGGCCGCGTCCTCGCAGCGCAGCCCGACGCAGCCCATGGCCTCGGAGAGCTTCACGAAGTCGGGGACGCGGGTGCCCAGGTTCGCTTGCGCGGGGGCGTCGGGGCCGGAGTGCAGGACCGTGTTGGAGTAGCGCTGGTTGTAGAAGAGGGTCTGCCACTGGCGGACCATGCCCAGCGCGCCGTTGTTGATGATCGCGACCTTGATCGGGATGTTGTTCAGCGCGCAGGTGACCAGCTCCTGGTTGGTCATCTGGAAGCAGCCGTCACCGTCGATCGCCCAGACCGTACGGCCCTCGTCGGCACCGGCCTTGGCGCCCATGGCGGCCGGGACGGCGTAGCCCATGGTGCCGGCGCCGCCCGAGTTCAGCCAGGTGGCGGGGGTCTCGTAGTCGATGAAGTGGGCGGCCCACATCTGGTGCTGGCCCACGCCCGCGGCGAAGATCGTGCCCTCCGGGGCCAGCTGCCCGATCCGCTGGATCACCTGCTGCGGGGAGAGGCTGCCGTCGGCGGGCTGGTCGTAGCCGAGCGGGTAGGTCTCCCGCCACCGGTTCAGGTCCTCCCACCAGCCGGTGTAGTCACCGGCGCGGCCCGCGTCGTGCTCGGCCTGGACGGCGACGACCAGGTCCGCGAGGACCTCGCGGGCGTCCCCGACGATGGGCACGTCGGCGGCGCGGTTCTTGCCGATCTCGGCCGGGTCGATGTCCGCGTGGACGATCTTGGCGTAGGGGGCGAAGGAGTCCAGCTTGCCGGTGACGCGGTCGTCGAAGCGGGCGCCGAGCGCCACGATCAGATCCGCCTTCTGCAGGGCGGTCACGGCGGCGACGGTGCCGTGCATGCCCGGCATGCCCAGGTGGAGGTGGTGGCTGTCGGGGAAGGCGCCGAGCGCCATCAGGGTGGTGGTGACCGGCGCGCCGGTCAGCTCGGCCAGCACCTTCAGCTCGGCGGTGGCCTGGGCCTTGATCACGCCGCCGCCGACGTACAGCACCGGGCGCTCGGCCTGGGTGATCAGGCGGGCGGCCTCGCGGATCTGCTTGGCGTGCGGCTTGGTGACCGGGCGGTAGCCGGGCAGATCGGGCTGCGGCGGCCAGGAGAAGGTGGTCTGCGCCTGGAGCGCGTCCTTGGCGATGTCGACCAGGACCGGGCCGGGGCGGCCGGTGGAGGCGATGTGGAACGCCTCGGCGATCGTGCGCGGGATGTCCTCGGCCTTGGTGACCAGGAAGTTGTGCTTGGTGATCGGCATGGTGATGCCGCAGATGTCCGCCTCCTGGAAGGCGTCCGTGCCGATGGCCTTGGATGCCACCTGGCCGGTGATCGCGACGATCGGGACCGAGTCCATATGGGCGTCGGCGATGGGGGTGACCAGGTTGGTGGCGCCGGGACCCGAGGTGGCCATGCAGACGCCGACCTTGCCGGTGGCCTGGGCGTAGCCGGTGGCGGCGTGGCCCGCGCCCTGCTCGTGGCGGACGAGCACGTGCCGGACCTTCGAGGAGTCCATCATCGGGTCGTAGGCGGGGAGGATCGCGCCACCGGGGATGCCGAAGACGGTGTCGGCACCCACCTCCTCGAGGGAGCGGATGAGGGACTGCGCGCCCGTGACGTGCTCGACGGGGGCGGACTGCGGTCCGCCGCTACGGGGCCGAGGCTGGGGATGATGGGACCCGGAGGCCTGCTCGGTCATCGGCATTCTCTTCTCGAAGATGAGGTTCGGTGCGGGAGGGAGGGGGCGGGGCGGTGCACCGGCCCTGCCGGTGCAACAAAAAACCCCTCGTGCCGTAAGGCAAGCGAGGGGAGCGCGCCGGTGAGGGTCCGCAGGGCTTCATTGAGCCCTGCTCAGCCGACGCGCTGTCCAAGTACGAGAATTCGGGTGCGCATGGCTCCGACCCTCCCCCCGGCGCATATCGGGTGTCAAGTGGGTGGGACGGGCGTCTCAGTATTTGAGCGAGTCGGCGGGTGGGTGTGCGGCTCCGTACGGCGCGGCCCGTGGGAGCCACCGTGCCCGCCGTGAGCGCCGTGCCGGATCGGCAGGGCGCCGCCGACCAGCAGCGGAGGCTCCGGGCGCGGCACCGGATAGCCACCGCGCAGCAGCGCCCGACGCAGCCGGTGCTCGTCCAGCGGCCCGCTGAAGGCCGCCCCTTGGGCGTGGGTGCATCCCATACCGCGCAGGGTGACGATCTGCTCGGGCAACTCCACCCCCTCTGCGATGGACTGCATTCCGAGGTCGCCGGCGATCCTCAGCAGCCCTGCGGTGATCTTGTGCAGCCGTGAGGACTCGACCACTCCCTCGACCAGTCCGGGGTCCAGTTTCAGCACATCGATGGGGAGCCTGCGCAGCGCCCTGATCGCGCCATAGCCGCTGCCGAAGCCGTCGAGGGCGATTCGCACCCCCAGGCGGCGCAGCGCCCCGAGGCGGTGCTCGAGCTCGTCCAGCGGAACCCGTGGATCGCTGTCGGTCAGCTCCAGGATCAGCGCGCCGGACGGCAGCCCGTGGCGGGCCAGGAGGGTCTCCACGGCCTTGGGCGGCATCGACTTGTCCACCAGCCGGCTCGCGGGGAGCCGTACGCAGACCGGGACCGGATGGCCGTCGCGGCGCCGCTGGGCGGCCTGCTCGACGGCCGCCTCCAGCATCCAGCGGGACAGCTCGGCGGTGCGGGCGGTGTCCTCGCCGCTCCCCCGGCCGTTGTCGGCGACCCGGAGGAACTCGGCGGGGGTGAACAGGATGCCCTGGGCCGAGCGCCAGCGGGCCTGGGCCGCGACCGCCGTGATCCGGCCGCTGGTCAGCTCGACGACGGGCTGGTGCAGCAGCACGAACTCCCCGTCGTGCAGGGCGGCGCGCAGTCTGGTGGCGACCTCGGCGCGCCGCGCCACCTCGGCCTGCATCTGTGGTGCGTACAGCTCGACGCGGTTCTTGCCCGCGGCCTTGGCGCGGTACATCGCCAGGTCGGCGTTGCGCATCAGGGCGCCGGGGCTGGTGCCGGGCTCGGCGAAGGCGACGCCGATGCTGGCGGCCACGCGGACCTCGGTGCCGCCCTCGACCCGGTAGGGCTGGGAGAGCCGGAGCCGCAGCCGGTCGGCGATCTCCATGATGCGCTGCTCGCGGGTGCCGGCGTCCCCCTCGCCGTCGCCGAGGATGAGGGCGGCGAACTCGTCGCCCCCGAGCCGGGCCGCGCAGTCGCCGGACCCGGACCGCACGGACTCCTGGAGCCGGCGGGCGGCCTGGACCAGCAGCTCGTCACCGGCGTGGTGGCCGACGGTGTCGTTGACCGCCTTGAAGCCGTCGAGGTCGATGAAGAGCACGGCGGTGCCGGCGTCCGTACGGCGGCGGCCGGCGACGGCGTGGGCGACCCGCCGGGTGAACAGGGCGCGGTTGGGCAGATCGGTGAGCGGGTCGTGCTCGGCGTTGTGCTGGAGCTGGGCCTGGAGCCGGACCCGCTCGGTGACATCGCGGCTGTTGAAGATCAGCCCGCCGTGGTGGCGGTTGATCGTGGACTCCACGTTGAGCCAGTCGCCGGAGCCGGAGCGGAAGCGGCATTCGATGCGTGTGGTGGGCTCCTCGCCCGGTGAGGCGGCCAGGAACCGGCGGACCTCGTGGACCACCGATCCGAGGTCCTCGGGGTGGATGAGGGAGGCCAGCTCGGAGCCGACCATCTCGTCCGCGTCGCGGCCGTAGACCCCGGAGGCGGCCGGGCTGACGTAGCGCAGGATTCCGGTGGGCGCGGCGATCATGATCACATCGCTGGAGCTCTGCACCAGGGAGCGGAAGTGGTTCTCCTTCTGGGCGAGTTCCTGGGTGAGCCTGATGTTGTCCATCAGCATGATCGCCTGTCGGACGACGAGCGCGAGCACGACCGCGCAGGCGGTGAAGAGCACCACCCCGTCGATCGGCCGGCCGTCCATCACGTTGAACAGGACCCCCAAGGTGCAGACGCCGGCGGCGAGATAGGGCGCGAGTGCGGCGAGCGAGCCCGCGATGGGGACGCTCTGCTGCGGGGAGCGGCGCGCCGGCGGCGGGTTCTGGGCGGCCTCGCGGCGGGCCACCCAGGGTGCGTACGCCAGCAGCGCGGAACCGGCGAACCACCCGGCGTCGAGTATCTGCCCGGAGCGGTAGTGCTCCCGCAGCAGCGGCGAGGTGAACAGCGCGTCGCACAGCACGGTGAGCGCGAAGGCGGCGATCGCGGTGTTGATCGCGGAGCGGTTGCCGGAGGAGCGCCGGAAGTGGAGCACGATCACCATGCTGACCAGCACGATGTCCAGCAGCGGATAGGCGAGCGTCAGGGCGCCGCGGGCCACGGAGGCGCCGTCCGCGCCGAACTCCCCGGTGTGGGCGAGCGCGAGGCTCCAGGAGAGCGTGACCAGCGATCCGGCGATCAGCCAGGCGTCGAGCCCCAGACAGATCCACCGGGCGCGGCTCGTGGGGCGCTTGGCGAGCACCAGCATCCCGACGATGGCGGGCGGGGCGAAGAGCAGGAAGCAGAAGTCGGCGACCGAGGGGGTCGGCACGGGGCGGCCGAGCACCACCTCGTACCAGCCCCAGACGGCGTTCCCCAGCCCGGCCATGGCCGAGGAGGCGGCGAACAGCAGCCAGGCCGGGCGCAGCCGCCCGGCGTGCCGGCGGCCGTGCCACAGACAGGAGGCCGCGGCGGCGAACGCGGCGGCGCTCAGCCCGAAGTCACCCATGACGAGGGCCAGTCGGGACGATCCCCAGCCGACGATCGCCCCCACCGCGTAACCGCCGCAGACCAGGGCGAGGATCACTTGCGGCAGCAGCCCGGCCCCGCCGCTGGAGACCGACGGCCGGGCGAGCACCGCTCCCGTGGCGCTCACTGGACTGCCATCCACTGCGTGGCGGACCACTGGCGCCTCGGGGCTCCCGGAAGCGGTATCCCCGCGGGCCTCGTCGAGCTGGAGAACCGCGCGGCTGCGCGGAAGTGTCGCGGTCGACGCCTGAGCTGCGTCGGGTTGTCGGTCCATCGGCCATACATCGCCCGTCGCCCCCCTCGAGTTCCGGTCCATCGCTGACGCCGTCAGGTCAGTGGCGCAGCCCCCGCTCGGGACGATACACCAGAGTGGTCACTCAGGGACATAGGCCATCTACGGACCGTAACCGACTAGGGCGTTGTATATACGGAGGGGAGTCAATCGGTGCCTGTATGTGGTGCCAGAGGCATGTCTACCCCGTCGTGGCGACGAGATGTGCCAGCGACTCGCCGCGCGCGTAACGGTGCAGCTGATCCCTCAACAGCCGCTTGGCACGCGGGAGGAAGGCCGACGTAGGGCCGCCCACATGCGGGGAGATGAGCACCCCTGGAGCGTGCCACAGCGGATGCCCGGCGGGCAGTGGTTCGGGGTCGGTCACATCGAGCGCGGCCCGCAGCCGGCCCGACTCCAACTCCGTGAGCAGGGCCTTGGTGTCCACGACCCCACCACGGGCGACGTTCACCAGCAGCGCCCCGTCCTTCATCCGGGACAGGAATTCCGCCCCGGCCAGACCACGGGTGGCCTCGGTGAGCGGGGTCACCAGCACCACCACATCGGCTTCCGGAAGCAGTCGGGGCAATGCGTCGATCGGATGCACCGGGCCGCGCTCGGTCGTGCGCGGGGAGCGCGCGACGCGCGCCACCCGCTCGCACTCGAACGGCACAAGCCGATACTCGATCGCGCTGCCGATGGCCCCGTAGCCGACGATCAGTACGGACTTGTCGGCGAGCGCGGGGCGGAAGCCGGAGCGCCACTCCTCGGCGTCCTGGCCCCGGACGAAGTCGGGGATACCGCGCAGCGAGGCCAGGATGAGGGTGAGGGCGAGCTCGGCGGTGCTCGCGTCGTGCACCCCGCGCGCGTTGCACAGCCGCACCCCGGGCGCGAGATCGGCCAGCGCGGGCTTGATGTGGTCTATTCCGGCGGTCAGGGTCTGCACCACCCGCAGGTTGGCCATGGCGGGCAGCGGGCGGGTGCACACCTGCGGCGGCTTCATGTAGGGGACGCAGTAGAACGCGCAGCGCGCCGGGTCGGTGGGGAAGTCCTCGCCGCCGTCCCAATGGGCGTATTCGAGGGTGTCGGGAAGGCCGTCGATCTCCTCGGGTGGGATCGGCAGCCACACCAGGTCGCGCGCCTCGGATGAACTGTGAGTCGAATCGTGGTGGCGGAACGTATCGCTGTGATCTGCACTCATGCCAGGAGGCTATGCGATCACCGGCCGTTGGCAGAGGTTAGTTTGGGGTCCGAGGAACGGGAGGGGTCAGGCCAGGTGGAGCGCAGGAGAATCGGAGCGGCGGCGCTCGAAGTGGGGGCCATCGGCCTTGGATGCATGCCGATGAGCTGGGCGTACACCGCTTCGCAGCGCAGTGGCGAGCAGTCGGAGCGCGCCGTGCACACCGCGCTCGACTCGGGGGCGAGCCTGCTGGACACCGCCGACATGTACGGCCCCTTCACCAATGAGCTGCTGGTGGGGCGGGTGCTCAAGGAGCGGCGGGCGGACGCCTTCGTGTCCACCAAATGCGGACTGCTGGTGGGCGACCAGCACATCGTGGCCAACGGGCGGCCCGGCTATGTGAAGCGGGCCTGCGACGCCTCGCTGCGCCGGCTCCAGACCGATGTGATCGACCTCTACCAGCTGCACCGGGCCGACCCGGAGGTCCCCATAGAGGAGACCTGGGGCGCGATGGCGGAGCTGGTCGCGGCCGGGAAGGTACGGGCGCTCGGGCTGTGCGCCGTGGGCGCGCGGGCGCAGCGGAGGGCGGGTGCCGGGATGCACGACGCCACGGTGCGCCAGCTGGAGCGGGTCCAGCAGGTCTTTCCGGTCAGCTGTGTGCAGGCGGAGCTGTCGGTGTGGTCGCCCGACGCGCTGGAGGCGCTGGTGCCGTGGTGCGCCTCGCGCGGGGTGGGCTTCCTGGCGGCGATGCCGCTGGGCAACGGCTTCCTCAGCGGGACGCTCACCCCCGGGCAGGGCTTCGAACCGGACGACATGCGGGCCCGGCATCCGCGGTTCACGGCGGAGATGATGGCCGCGAACCAGCCGATCGTGGCCGGTCTGCGACGGGTCGCCCAGCGGCACGGGGACGGGGTGACCCCGGCGCAGGTGGCCCTGGCCTGGCTGCTGGCGCAGGGGCCGCATGTGGTGCCGGTGCCGGGGACGAAGCGGGAGCGGTGGGTGGCGGAGAACTGCGCGGCGGCCGGTCTTCCGCTTTCCCCCGAGGACCTCGCGGAGATCGCGGAGCTGCCGCCGGCGCGGGGGTCGTGGGACTGAGCGGGGGTCGTCGGGCTGAGCGGGGTCGTCGGACTGAGCGCGTCGCGCCCGGCCGCCCGGCGCGGGTCGCCGATGTGGATTCGGCCCTGGTCCGGGCCCGATTCGGGGATGGGAACCCGGCGCGGGCCTGCGGTGTATAAGAATCAGTGCCGTGCCGCGGCACACGTGCCCATGGAGAGGAACCCGACCGTGCGACGTCCTCGCGTCACCTCCGTTCTCGCCGCCGCTGCCGCCGTGGTGCTCGTGGCGGGCTGCTCGTCCGACGGCGACAGCATCACCAGACCGGGCGACCGGTCGTCCGCGCCCTCGAAGCCGGGCGGTGGGGGCTCCGCCTCGGGCACGCCCTCGCCGACGGAGTCCGCGGCGCCCGCGAAGGGCTCGGTGAAGGTGGAGCGCACCCTCACCACGAAGCTCAAGTCCCCCTGGGGGCTCGCGCCGCTGCCCGGCGGGGATCTGCTGGTCTCCTCGCGGGACACCGGAAAGATCTTCAAGGTCTCGGCGGACTCGGGGAAGAAGACCGAGCTGGGGTCCGTCCCGGGCGTCTCCGCCTCCGGTGAGGGCGGGCTGCTGGGGCTGGCGGTCTCCTCCGACTTCGGCGCGGACCATATGGTCTACGCGTACTTCACCACCGATTCGGACAACCGCATCGTCCGGATGATGTACGACGACAAGCGCCCCGCCGGTGATCAGCTCAGTGCCCCGGACACGATCTTCAAGGGCATCCCCAAGGGCACGATCCACAACGGGGGCCGCATCGCCTTCGGCCCGGACAAGATGCTCTACGCGGGCACGGGCGAGAGCGGTGACCGCGGGCTCGCCCAGGACATGGACTCCTTCGGCGGCAAGATCCTGCGGATGACCCCGGACGGCGGGCCCGCGCCCCGCAATCCGGACGCCCAGTCGGTCGTCTACTCCCCGGGTCACCGCAATGTGCAGGGCCTGGCCTGGGATGCGGACAAGCGGCTGTGGGCCTCCGAGTTCGGCCAGGACACCTGGGACGAGCTCAATCTGATCGAGCCGGGCAAGAACTACGGCTGGCCGGAGGCCGAGGGCAAGGCCGGGAAGAAGGGCTTCGCCGATCCGCTCGAGCAGTGGAAGCCCAAGGACGCCTCGCCGAGCGGAATCGCCTTCGCCAAGGGCTCGATCTGGATGGCGGGGCTGCGCGGTGAGCGGCTGTGGCGCATTCCGCTGAAGGGCGACAAGGCGGCGGCGAAGCCACAGTCGTTCCTGGACGGCAAGTACGGACGGCTGCGCAGCGTGGTGGCGGCGGACGACGGGGGGCTGTGGCTGACCACGAGCAATACGGATGGGCGCGGTAAGCCGGGCCCGGAGGACGACCGGATCCTGCGACTGGAGGTCCGCTGAAGGGAGATCCACTGACGGGAGATCCACTGCGGGGAGGGCGAACCGGCCGGTTGTGGCGTTGAGTTCGGCGGACATGTCGCGCGTGCCCGTTCTGTGACGGATCTGCCTACACTGGCAGCAGTCGCACGCCTACGGGGGTCGTCATGTTCAACCTCATCGAGGAGCTGTTCGCGCCCGGGCGCAAGCACACCGAGGAAGAGCGCAACCGGCTGGAGTACACGCTCGACGAGACGCGCAGCAGCGACCCGGGGAAGGGCCCTATAGACCTTGACTCCGGGCGAGTGGTGATCCGCCCCCGCGAAGGGGACTGACCCGGAAGGGGATGCCCCGGAAGGGACTGAGCCGGAAAGGGAACTGCCCCGGCGGGCGGTCGGCGTACCGCGCGTGCTGTCAGCGCCCCGCGTCCTGCCAGTGCGCACCGCGCACACCGTCAGCGGGCCGCCGCGCCGTCGGCCAGGCCGTCCACCAGGCGCAGCCGGTGGGCCACGGCGGCTGCCTCGGCCCGGCCCGAGACGCCCAGCTTGGCCAGGATGTTGGAGACATGGACGCTGGCCGTCTTGGGTGAGATGAAGAGCTCCTCGGCGATCTGGCGATTGCTGCGCCCGTCGGCGACCAGCCGCAGCACATCCCGCTCCCGGGGCGTCAGCCCCAGCTCCGCCGCCGGATCGGCGGGTTCGGTGGGTCCGGTGAGTCCGGCGGTCGGCGCCGGGGAGCCCGGGGCCGGGGGCAGCGCGGGGGTGCGCGGCCGGGACGCGTCGAGCGCGGCGCGGGTCGCGGCGGACGCCAGGGACAGCCGGGCACGCCGGGCCAGCAACTCGATCTCCTCGCGCAGCGGCCGGGCGCCCAGCCGTTCGGCCACGGCATACGCCTGGGCGAGCAGTTCGGCGGCGTGCTCGCGATCGGCCTGGCTGGGGGTGCCCTGGCCGTAGGCACCCTGGCCCGAAGCACCCTGGCCGGGGGCGGCTTGACCGGAAGCACCCTGAGCGGGGGCGCCCTGACCGGAGGCACCATGCCCGAGGGCACCCTGGCCGGAGGCGGCTTGACCGGAGGCGCCCTGGCCGGGGGCGCCTTGGCCGGGGGCATCCTGGCCGTGGGCGCCCCGGGCGGGGGTGAGTAGCGCCTCTGCCCAGCGGTGGCGGGCGTGGGCCAGCGGATACGGGCGGTCCAGTGTGGCGAAGGCGGCCGTGGCCTCGGCCCAGAGGTCGGGCCGGTTCCGGCCCTCGGCGCGGGCCAGTTCGGCCTGGACCATCGCCGCGTGGGCCCGCCATACCGGCACGGGCTGCGGCACCCGCTTCACCGCGGCCCGGAGGTGGGCCAGCGCCTCGCCCCGGCCCGGCTCCGCCGTGGGCAGTCCGCGCGCGGCCGACTCGGCCGCGGCGGCCGTGTACAGCAACCGCCAGGCATAGCGCTGCATCCCGGGCGGAAAACCGGCCTCCACGACTTGCCGCAGCAGGGCCCTGACCTCCAGGATCCGGCCGCGGGCCGCCGCGAGTTCGATGGCGTGCCCCGCGACCTGGAGGGTGTACTGCGGCTCGGTGTTGTGGGCGCCGTAGTGCTCCCGGGCGGCGGCCAGCTCGCGCTCCGCCGTGTCCCACTCCCCGCGTGCCAGCGCCAGCTGGGCGAGCCGGTTGGCGGCGGTGCCGCGCGGCTTGGTGCCGAGGGCGAGCCGCCGGGTCTTCAGGGCCGCCGCCTCCGCCTCGTCCCAGCGGCCCAGGGAGAACAGCGACTCGGCCAGATTCCCGTAGACCCAGGCCCGGGAGTCCACCAGGCCGACGCGGTCCAGGATCCGGGCGCCCTCCTCGGCGGTCTCCACCGCCTCGGCCGACCGGCCGACCCCCTCCAGCGCCGAGGCCAGATTGACATAGCAGCGCCCCAGGACGCTGATGTCGCCGAGGGCCAGGGCCCGCTCGCAGACCTCGCGCATCTCGGCCAGCCCGCGCTCGATGTCACCGGAGTCACCGGTGAAGTAGCCCAGCGTCAGGCGGGCGTTCAGCTCCGTGCTCTCGGCCCCGACCATCCGGGCCAGCTCCACCGCCCGTTCGGCGGCGGCCAGGCCCTCGGCACCTGGCCGGTGGGTCATCGTCCAGCCCGCCACCTGCGCCATGACCTCGGCGTGCACGGGGGACGGCGGCAGCCCGCGGACCAGCTCCTGGGCGCGGCTCAGCTCCTCCCAGCCGTCACCGCGGGCCAGGCCCTCCATCAGCTTGCCCTGCTGGGTCCAGAACCAGGCGGCGCGCAGCGGGTCGTCACCGCCGCGGTCCAGCGTCCGCAGCGCCCGCTTGCTGACGGCCAGGGCGCGCTCCCGCTGCCCGGACATGTGCGCGGCCACCACCACCTCGGCGAGCAGATCGAGATGGCGCAGCGCCTGGTCCTCACAGCCGCGGGCGGGGTACACCTCCGCGTAGTCCATGGGCCGCTGCGCCCGTCGTATCTCCTTGGGGGCGTCCTCCCACAGCTCCATCGCCCGCTCCAGCAGCCGCAGCTGCTCCGCGTGGGCGTACCGCCGCCGTGCCTCGACGGACGCCTGGAGCACGGCGGGCAGGGCCTTGGCCGGGTCGTGCGCGTGGTACCAGTAACTGGCCAGCCGGGCGGCCCGCTCATCGGCCCGCACCAGCGTGGGCTCGGCCTCCAGTACCTCCGCGAAGCGCCGGTTGAGCCGGGAGCGCTCCCCGGGCAGCAGATCGTCGCGCACGGCCTCGCGCACCAGCGAATGCCGGAAGCGGTAGCCGCTGTCGTCGGCCGTGGGGCGCAGGATGTTCGCCCCGACGGCGGCCCGCAACGCGTCGATCAGCTCGTCCTCGCCCAGCCGGGCGACCGCGCGCAGCAGTTCGTACTCCACCGAGGAGCCGCCCTCGGCGAGGATCCGCACCACCCCCTGGGCCTCCTCGGGCAGCGCCTCGACCCGCACCAGCAGCAGATCGCGCAGCGATTCGCTGAGCCCGGTGGCACAGCCCTCGTTGAGGGAGCGGGCGATCTCCTCCACGAAGAAGGCGTTGCCGTCGCTGCGCTTGAAGACCCGGTCGACCAGGTCGCGCTCCGGCTCGGCCCCGTTGATCCCGGTCAGCTGGGCGTGCACCTCGCCCCGGGTGAAGCGGGACAGCTCGATGCGCCGCACCTCGCGCATCCGGTCCACCTCGGCGAGGAACGGGCGCAGCGGATGGCGGCGGTGGATGTCGTCGGAGCGGTAGGTGGCCACGACCAGCAGCCGGGCGCTGAGCAGCGACCGGAAGAGGTAGCCGAGCAGCTCGCGGGTGGAGCGGTCGGCCCAGTGCAGATCCTCGATGGCGACGACGAGGGTGCGCTCCGCGGCCAGCCGCTCCAGCAGCCGTACGGTGAGCTCGAACAGCCGGGCCCGGCCGTCCCCGTCGTGGGACGCGCGGGAGGTCTCGCCCAGCTCGGGCAGCAGCCGGGCCAGTTCGCCCTCCTGCCCGGCGACGGCCCCGTCCAACTCGGTGCCCAGCTTGCGGCGCAGTGAGCGCAGGACGGTGGACACGGGCGCGAACGGCAGCCCGTCGGCGCCGATTTCCACGCAGCCGCCGACCGCCGCGACCGCCCCCGCGGCCACGGCCGAGGCCAGGAACTCGTCGATGAGCCGGGTCTTGCCGACCCCCGCCTCGCCTCCCACCAGCAGCACCTGCGGCTCGCCCGCGGTGGCGCGGGCGAGCGCGTCTTCGAGGGTCGCCAACTCCTGGGCGCGGCCGATGAACACCGGGCTGACAGACGTGGTGAGCACGTCGTCGAGCATCGCACAGGGCTCCGACACCACGGCACCGGCTTTTCCGGCACCCATCGCTCCGGCGCCCGCCGCTCCGGATTCCACCGCTTCGGCACCCACCGCTTCGGCACCCACCGCTCCGGTACTCCCCGCTTCGGCGCTCCCCGTTCCGGCTCCCGCCCCGGCCCCGATGACGAGCGGCACGGCCCGGCCGCCGTCAGGCCGCCGTGCGGTACGACCGTGGTGAGCGGTCGCCGCGCCACCGCCGGACCGGCCTCACCCGCCCTCCGCTCCCGCGCCCGGCCGACCGGCCACCGAGCCCCTCCGCCGCCTCCCGGACCAGCCGGTGGGCGGCGGCCTCCCGCAGCAGCTCGGCCTCGCGGATCCGGTGCAACTCATGGTGCAGCATGGTGTTCTCCCTGGTGACGAGTGGTTTCGTGGAACGCGTCCACTCTCGTCGCCCAACGGGGTCCGGCACATCGGGAGGCTGCCCGATCTTCGCTCGAACCGGGGCCTTAGGCGCCCCGCCCGAACGTCTGAGGAAGCCTGAGGAGGGTCCTTAGGGCACCGGAGACCGCTCCGTACCGGCCCGCGCCGCGCCGCCCGCGGGCTGCCCCGGCAGCGACACGGGCACCGGACCCGGCCCGGACGGCGGACCCTCGCCATCGCCCTCGGCGCCGACCTCGGCGCCGCCCGCGCCATCCCCCTCAGCGCCGCCCTCGGTGCCGCCCGCGCCGTCGCCCTCGGCGTCGCCCTCCGCCTCGATGCTGATCCTCGGCAGCAGCCGCTCCAGCCAGCCCGGCAGCCACCAGTTGGCGCCCCCGAGCAGATGCATCAGCGCGGGCACCAGGAGCGTACGGAGGACGAAGGCGTCCAGGGCGACCGCGGCAGCCAGCCCGATGCCGAACATCGCGATGATCCGGTCGCCGCTGAGCACGAATGCCGAGAAGACGGCGATCATGATGACGGCCGCGGAGTTGATGACCCGGCCGGTCTCGGCGAGCCCCACCCGGACCGCGGTGCGGTTGTCGCGGGTGCGCCGCCACTCCTCGTACATCCGGCTGACCAGGAAGACCTGGTAGTCCATGGAGAGCCCGAAGAGCACCGACACCATGATCACCGGCAGGAAGGGCTCGATCGGGCCCGCCCTGCCCAGCCCCAGCAGTTCGCTCCCCCAGCCCCATTGGAAGATCGCGACCACCACGCCGAAGGACGACGCGACGGCGGCCACATTCATGACCGCCGCCTTGATCGGGATGCCGATGCTGCGGAACGCGAGCAGCAAGAGCACACATCCCAGCGCCACCACCACCCCCACGAACAGCGGCAGCTTGCTCACGATCACCGCGGCGAAGTCGTCGTAGCCCGCGGTCAGCCCGCCCACGTAGACCCGCAGCGAGCTGCCCTCCTCGGCCCGGGGCAGCACCTCGGCGCGCAGCCGTCCGACGAGGTCGGAGGTGTCGCGTGACTGCGGTGCCGTCGTGGGGACGACCGTGATGACGCCGGTGTCGCCGCCTCCGCCCAGGTCCGCGGCGCTCACCGAGGCCACCCCGTGGATGGTGCGCAGGGTCTCGGGCAGTTGGGTGAAGGCCATACGGTCGTCGGCCCCGTCCATGCTGCCTATGAGCGTCAACGGGCCGTTGAAACCTGGTCCGAACCCCTCGGCCAGCAGGTCGTAGGCCCGTCGCGTGGTCGAGGCCGCGGAGCCGTTGCCCTGATCCGAGGTGCCCAGGTGGAGCGAGAAGGTGGGGAGCGCGAGCACCGCGATGAGGGCGGCCGCGACCGCCCCCAGCAGTTTGGGGCGGCGCTCGACGTAGAGCGCCCAGCGCGCGCTCAGGCCCTGTGACGCCGCGGCCTCCGGCCCCCGCTCGGCCAGCCGTCTGCGCTCCCTCCGGCTCAGGGCCCGCATGCCGATCAGGCCGAGCAGCGCGGGCAGCAGGGTGAGCGAGGCGGCGACCGTAAGGGCGACGGTGAGCGCCGCCGCGACCGCCACCCCGTTGAGGAAGGACAGCCGCAGGACGAGCATGCCGAGGAGCGCGAGACAGACGGTCGCGCCCGCGAAGACCACCGCGCGCCCCGAGGTGGCCACCGCGCGCTGTGCGGCCTGTTCGACCGACAGCCCCCGCCGCAGCCCCTTGCGGTGCCGGGTGACGATGAACAGCGCGTAGTCGATCCCCACGCCGAGGCCGATCAGCATGCCCAGCATGGGCGCGAAGTCGGCGATCGTCATGGCGTGGCCGAGCAGCCCGATGGCCGCGTACGCGGTGCCGACGCCGATGAGCGCGGTGGCGATCGGCAGCAGCGTGGCCGCGAGCGAGCCGAAGGCGAGGAAGAGCACCACGGCGGCCACGCCGACCCCGATGGCCTCGCTCAGATGGGCGGGCCCGGTCCGCTCGGTGAGCCCGGCGCCCGCGCCGCCCATCTCGACCTGAAGGCCCTTGGCGCCGGAGGCGGCGGAGCGGACCGTGTCGAGCACCCGGCGCACCTCCGCCTCGCCCAGGTCGGCGGCGGGTTCGCGGAAGACGACGGTGGCGTAGGCGGTGTGCCCGTCGGCGCTGATACGGCCGTTGTCACCGGCCTCGCCGAGCCCGCCGGACCCGCCCAACCGGCCAGTGTCACCGGCGCCGTACGGACCGGTCGCGGGGTCGGCGCCGTACGGGCCGGTCGCGGAGACGGCGCCGTACGGACCGGTCACGGAGGCGACTCCGGGCAGGCCCGCGACCTGTCGCAGCGCCGCCGTCATCCGCCGCTCGACCTCCGGCGCGCGTACGGTGCCCGCGCCGTCCGCGGTGTGCCAGACGATGGTGTCGCTGTCCCCCGCCCGGTCCGGCAGCCGCCGCTCCATCAGGGCGGAGACCTTGGAGGAGTCGGTGCCCGGGATGTCGTAGTCGTTGGAGTACGCCGAGCCCGTCACGGCCGCCGCCGCGGCGACCCCGGCGAAGGCGGCCAGCCACAGCACGATGACGATGACGCGGCGCCTGAGACACCAGCGGGCGAGTGCGGCCATGGCTGCTTTCCGGGTCGTGCGCCGGGGGGCGGCGTGATGTGCTTGTGACCTGGCACTCTGCCAGGCGAAAAAGATCCTTTGTCCCCTTTGTGGGCTTCACCACATGCGGGAGGGGGAATTCGGAGAGCATGAATCCTGCCGCGTCCGGAGGCCGCCGCCCGCGTATCGGCATCGGCGGTATGCACATCGAGTCCAGCACCTTCAGCCCGCACCGCGCGGCCTACGACGACTTCCGCGTCACCCGCGGCGCCGAGCTGCTGGACCGCTACGCCTGGACCCGGCCGGACGGCGAGCTGGCCGGGCGCGCCGAGTGGGTGCCGCTGCTCCACGCCGTCTCGCTCCCCGGCGGCCCGGTCGAGCGCGGGACCTACGACCGGATCAAGGACGAGCTGATCGAGCGGCTGCGCCGGGCCGGTCCGCTCGACGGGCTGGTGTACGACATCCACGGCGCGATGAGCGTCGTGGGCCTGGAGGACGCCGAGGGCGATCTGACCGAGGCGGTACGGGAGGCGATCGGGCCGGACGCGCTGATCTCCGCCGCCATGGACCCGCATGGCAATGTCTCCCGCCGCTTCGCCGGCCGGCTCGACCTGATCACCGCCCACCGGCTCGCCCCGCACGAGGACGCCTGGGAGACCCGCGAGCGCGCCGCCCGCAAGCTGGTGGAGCGCCTGGCCTCCGGCAGCGGCCGCCCGCACCTGGCCTGGGTGCAGATCCCGGTGCTGCTGCCCGGTGAGCGCACCAGCACCCGTCTGGAGCCCGCCAAGTCGCTGTACGGGCGGCTGGCAGCCGTGGAGGCGATGGACGGTGTCGTGGACGCGGCGATCTGGGTGGGCTACGCCTGGGCCGACGAGCCGCGCTGCCGGGCGGCCGTGGTGGTGACCGGCGACGACCCCGTGCTCGCCGTCGAGCAGACCCGTTCCCTGGCCCGCGAGTACTGGGAGATGCGCCGCGACTTCACCTTCGTCGGCCCCACCGGCGGCGCCGACGAGTGCATCGCCGAGGCGGTCGCCTCCTCCGCCCGCCCCTTCCTGATCAGCGACTCCGGCGACAATCCGACGGCCGGGGGCGCCGGGGACCTCGCCTATATGCTCGGACGGCTGCTGGCCAACGAGGACCTGGCCGCCGGCCGCGCCACCGCCCTGCACCCCGGGATCACCGATCCGGCGGCGGTCGCGGAGTGCATCGCCGCCGGGCCGGGCGCGACGGTCCGGCTGTCCGTCGGCGGCGGGATCAGCCGGGGGACGGCGGACCACGCCGCGCCCTGCGAGCTGACCGGCGAGGTGGTCGCCCTGCGCCGGGACGACCCGGTCGGCGGGGACCTCGCGGCGGTGCGGCACGGGGGCGTCACGGCGATCCTGGTCAGCCGCCGCAAGCCGTTCCACACCCTGGCCGACTTCGGCGAGCTGGATCCGCGCGGCTATGACCTCGTCGTCGTCAAGATCGGCTATCTGGAGCCCGAGCTGTACGACTTGGCGGCGGACTGGCGGATCGCGCTCACCCCTGGCGGGGTGGACCAGGATCTGGCGCGCCTGGGCCACCGGCGCCTTGTGCGGCCGCTGTACCCCTTTGACGACGAGGGGTTCGAGGTGCCGCATCTGGAGCCGCTGCTGCTGTAGGGGTGTCCGGGCTGCTCTGGGGTCCGGGCCGCTCTGGGGTCCGGCGGGTCTTGGCGCCTGCGGCGGGCCACGCGGCGGAGCCGCACATCGACGCTTTCCCCTCCCCGCCCCTTCCCGAAACTGGGGCTCCGCCCCCAGACCCCGGCCGGACACCCCGGATGCGCGCGGGCATCCGCCCGGTCATCCGACGCGGGGGCGTGCGACCGCGATCAGCCCGCCGGTGCAGGTGCTCACGCCGCCACCGCCCGCCCTGCGGGCGCCCTGGCTCCCTGCTCACCGGCCGACTGCTCGACCGCCGCGTCGCAGGCGGCTCGGTCCGCCCTGGCCGGGTAGCTGATCGCGGCGGGGCGACGCCCCGGGGTCCAGGGGCGGAGCCCCTGGTAGCGGGAAGGGGCGGGGAGGGGAACGAGCCGCCGGGCGCCCCCGAGCGCGTACGACGGCGGCGGGGTGCGCTCTCGCGCGCCCCGCCGCCGTCGGGCAACGAAACGGACGAACGTCCGGCCGGTCAGCCCTCGACGCCCAGCTTCTCCAGGATCAGCTCGCGCACCCGCGCCGCGTCCGCCTGGCCGCGCGTGGCCTTCATGACCGCGCCGACCAGCGCACCCGCCGCCGCGACCTTGCCGCCGCGGATCTTGTCGGCGATGGCCGCGTTGGCCGCGATCGCCTCGTCCACGGCGGTGCCCAGCGCACCCTCGTCCGAGACGACCTTCAGCCCGCGCTTGGCCACGACCTCGTCCGGGTCGCCCTCGCCCGCGAGGACGCCCTCGATGGTCTGGCGGGCCAGCTTGTCGTTGAGCGAGCCCTCCTTGACCAGCGCGCACACCCGGGCCACCTGCGCCGGGGTGATCGGCAGCGCCGCGAGCTCCACCCCGTCCTCGTTGGCACGGCGGGCCAGCTCGCCCATCCACCACTTACGGGCCTGGTCGGCCGGGGCGCCCTCGTCCATCGTGGCCGTGATCAGGTCGATCGCGCCCGCGTTGAGCACCGACTGCATCTCGTGCCGGGACAGGCCCCACTCCTCGCGCAGCCGGTTGCGGCGCACCCGCGGCAGCTCCGGAAGCCCGCCGCGCAGCTCCTCCACCCACGCCCGGGCGGGGGCGACCGGCACCAGGTCGGGCTCGGGGAAGTAGCGGTAGTCCTCGGCCTCCTCCTTGACCCGGCCGGAGGTCGTGGAGCCGTCCTCCTCGTGGAAGTGGCGGGTCTCCTGGATGATCGTGCCGCCGTCGCCCAGCACCGCGGCATGGCGCTGGATCTCGAAGCGGACCGCGCGCTCGACCGACCGCAGCGAGTTGACGTTCTTGGTCTCGGAGCGGGTGCCGAACTTGTCGGCGCCCCGCGGGCGCAGCGACAGGTTCACATCGCAGCGCATCTGGCCCATCTCCATGCGCGCCTCGGAGACCCCGAGCGACTTGATGAGCTCGCGCAGCTCGGTCACATACGCCTTGGCGACCTCCGGGGCCTTCTCCCCGGCGCCGACGATCGGCTTGGTGACGATCTCGATCAGCGGGATCCCGGCCCGGTTGTAGTCCAGGAGGGAGTGCTGGGCGCCGTGGATGCGGCCGGTCGCGCCACCCACATGGGTGGACTTGCCGGTGTCCTCCTCCATATGGGCGCGCTCGATCTCGACGCGGAAGACCTCACCGTCGACATCGACGTCCAGATAGCCGTTGTAGGCGATCGGCTCGTCGTACTGCGACGTCTGGAAGTTCTTCGGCATGTCCGGATAGAAGTAGTTCTTCCGGGCGAAGCGGCACCATTCGGCGATCTCGCAGTTGAGCGCGAGCCCGATCTTGATGGCGGACTCGACGCCGGTCGCGTTGACCACCGGGAGCGAGCCGGGCAGGCCGAGGCAGGTGGGGCAGGTCTGCGTGTTGGGCTCGGCGCCCAGCGCCGTGGAGCACCCGCAGAACATCTTGGTCTTGGTGCCGAGCTCGACGTGCACCTCGAGCCCCATCACGGGGTCGTAGGTGGCGAGGGCGTCCTCGTACGACACCAGTTCAGTGACGGTCACGGAAAAACTAACCTCTCAGTCCGCGAGGACGTCGTCGTCGCCCATGCGCTTGAGCTCGCGGATGAGCAGGGCGACGCCGGTGACGATGGCGGCGGCCGAGACCACCGCGTCGGCCAGCTGCAGCTTGTCGTTCTCGAATCGGGCCTTCTTGGCCTGCTTCGCCACACTGACCGCGCCGAACAGCGAGGTCGCGATGGACAGGTAGGTGCCGGGCCTGGACTTCTTGAAGCCCTTCGCCTTCTTGATCGCACTCATAGGGACGGTGCCTCCTCGATCAGCGGATGGCCCCACTTGTCGATGAGCGCGGCCTCGACCGCGGCACCGACCTTGTAGAGCCGGTCGTCGGCCATGGCGGGGGCGATGATCTGCAGTCCGACCGGCAGACCGTCCTCCGGCGCCAGACCGCAGGGCAGTGACATGGCCGCGTTCCCCGCGAGGTTGGTGGGAATCGTGCAGAGGTCGGCCAGATACATCGCCATCGGGTCGTCGGCGCGCTCGCCGATCGGGAAGGCGGTGGTCGGGGTGGTCGGCGAGACCAGCACGTCGACCCGCTCGAACGCCTGCTCGAAGTCGCGCTTGATCAGCGTACGGACCTTCTGCGCGGAGCCGTAGTACGCGTCGTAGTAGCCGGAGCTGAGCGCGTAGGTGCCGAGCATGATCCGGCGCTTGACCTCGGCGCCGAAGCCCTCCGCGCGGGTGAGCGCGGTGACGTCCTCGGCGGACTTGGTGCCGTCGTCGCCCACCCGCAGGCCGTAGCGCATGGCGTCGAAGCGGGCCAGGTTGGACGAGCACTCGGACGGCGCGATCAGGTAGTACGCGGCCAGCGCCTTGTCGAAGGACGGACAGGAGATCTCCTCGATCTCGGCGCCCAGCTCCCGCAGCAGCTCCACCGACTCGTTGAAGCGCTGCATGACGCCGGCCTGGTAGCCCTCGCCCGCGAACTCCTTGACGACGCCGATCCGCATGCCCCGCACGCTTCCGTTGCGGGCGGCCTCGACGACGGCCGGGACCGGCGCGTCGATGGAGGTCGAGTCCATCGGGTCGTGCCCGGCGATGACCTCGTGCAGCAGCGCCGCGTCCAGCACGGTGCGGGCGCACGGGCCGCCCTGGTCGAGCGAGGACGAGAACGCCACCATGCCGTAGCGGGAGACCCCGCCGTACGTCGGCTTGACCCCGACCGTGCCGGTGACGGCGGCGGGCTGGCGGATCGAGCCGCCGGTGTCGGTGCCGATGGCGAGCGGGGCCTGGAAGGAGGCCAGCGAGGCGGACGAGCCGCCGCCGGAGCCGCCGGGGACCCGGGTGAGGTCCCAGGGGTTGCCGGTGGGGCCGAAGGCGCTGTTCTCGGTCGAGGACCCCATGGCGAACTCGTCCATGTTGGTCTTGCCGAGGACGATCACATCCGCGTCCCGCAGCCGCTGGGTGACGGTCGCGTCGTACGGCGGGATCCAGCCGTCGAGGATCTTGGAACCGACCGTGGTCGGAATCCCCTTGGTGGTGAAGATGTCCTTGAGCGCGAGCGGGACACCGGCCAGCGGGCCCAGCTCCTCGCCGCGCTCCCGCTTCGCGTCGACGGCGCGCGCCTGGGCGAGCGCCCCCTCGCGGTCCACGTACAGGAAGGCGTGCACCTTCTCGTCGACGGCCTCGATACGGGCCAGGTGCGCCTCGGTCACCTCGACGGCGGTGACCTCGCCGGAGGCGATCCTGGCGGCGATCTCGGCCGCGGTGAGCCTGGTCAGGTCGGTCACGGTGGTCACTCCTCCCCCAGGATCTGCGGCACCTTGAAACGCTGCTGCTCCTGGGCCGGGGCGCAGGCCAGCGCCTGCTGCGGGGTCAGGGACGGACGGACCTCGTCCGGGCGCATGACGTTGGTCAGCGGCAGCGGGTGGGAGGTCGGCGGAACGTCTTGGTCGGCGACCTCGGAGACGCGGGCGACCGCGCCAATGATGTCGTCGAGCTGTCCGGCGAAGTGGTCGAGCTCTTCGGCCTTCAGCTCCAGACGCGCCAGCCGGGCGAGGTGGGCGACCTCCTCGCGCGTGATGCCAGGCATGCAGCGATCCTCTGGGTGAGTGTGAAGTGTTTCGGCCCCAATCCTATGGCTCTCCCCACACGGCGCGCGAAAGGCTTTGGCGCACCCGCGTTGTGGGCAATCGTTCTGCGGGGCGGAACGGGTGGGCACAACGCCACCCACCGGCCCGCACCCGGCAACGAAACGCCAACGCGCAGCACCGGCGCCACGCGCCTACGTCACCGGCTGATCCGCGTCCTCTTCCGCGGGAGTGGCTTCCTTACTCGACGGCTCCGCCGTCTCGCGGTGCCAGCCACCCTCGCCCCGCGCCCGCAGCCACGCCGTCATCTCCTCCGGCGGCATCGCCGCGGCCACCAGCCAGCCCTGGACCGCGTCGCAGCCCAGATCCCGCAGCCGCTCCCAGGTCTCGTCGTCCTCGACGCCCTCCGCGACCACGAGCAGGCCCAGCGAGTGGGCGAGGTCGACCGTACAGCGGACGATCTCCGCGTCCTCGTTGTCCACGGCCAGCCGGGCCACGAAGGAGCGGTCGATCTTGAGCTCGCTCACCGGCAGCCGCCGCAGATGGACCAGCGAGGAGTATCCGGTGCCGAAGTCGTCGAGCGACATCTTCACCCCGTGCCCGGTGAGCCCGGCCAGGGTGTCCGCGGCCCGCTGGGGGTCCTCCAGCAGGACGTGCTCGGTTATCTCCAGCTGCAGGGCGCCCGCCGGGACCCCGTGCCGGGCCAGCCGCCCGGCTACCGCGCCCGCGAAGCCGGGGGTGTGGACATCGCGCGGCGAGACATTGACGGCGACGGGCACCTCGAGGCCGTCGGCGCGCCACCGCGCGACCTGGCCCAGGGCCGTCTCCAGGACGTACTCGGTCAGCCGGGGCATCAGCCCGGAGCTCTCGGCCATGGAGATGAACTCGTCCGGCGGCACCTTCCCCCGGTCCGGGTGCACCCAGCGCACCAGGGCCTCCAGGCCCGCCACATGCCCGTCGAAGCCGACCTTGGGCTGGTAGTGCAGCTCGACGTCGCCCGCGTCCAGGGCGCGCCGCAGATCGCCGAGCAGACCGAGCCGGTCGGGGGTGTTGCCGTCGCGCCGCGCCTCGTACAGCTCGACACCGCTGCGGTCGCGCTTGGCCTGGTACATCGCGACGTCGGCGCGGCGCAGCAGCCCCTCGGCGTCCAGGGCGTGGTCGGGGTAGACGGCGACGCCGGCGCTGGCCTCGAGCACCAGGGTCAGCCCGTCCAGGTCGAGCGGGGAGCCGAGGTCGCCGACGAGGACGCGGGCGCTGCGCTGGGCGCTGGTGAGCGAGTCGGTGGTGGGCAGCAGCACCGCGAACTCGTCGCCGCCGAGCCGGGCCACCTCCGCCCCGCGCGGCAGGGCGAGCCGCAGCCGCTCGGCGATCTGGAGCAGCAGCCGGTCACCGGCCAGATGGCCCAGGGTGTCGTTGACCGAACGGAAGCGGTCGAGGTCCAGCAGCACCAGCGCGGTGCGGGTGCCGGCCCGCTCGGCCTCGTCCAGCGCGGTCCAGGTGCGCTCCAGCAGCCACTGGCGGTTGGGCAGCCCGGTGAGCGGGTCGCGCAGCTGCTCCTCGGCGCGGACCCGGGCGATCCACAGCGTGGAGTCCAGGGCGACCAGCGGCACCGCGAACAGCGGGAGCAGCAGCGGGGTGTCCCCGGCGACGACCACGATGAGGGGGGCGATGCCGAGGAGCGCGATGCCGACGAGGGCCTGCCGGAAGAGGGCGGTGCGGGCGACGGTGGGCAGCCCGGCGCCGGGCGGGGCGAGGGAGCACCACAACAGGGCGCGCGTCACCGCGAGATAGACGAAGGCGGCCAGGGCCGTCTGGGGGATGGCGGACACCTGCCAGGTGTCGGTGCGCCAGGGGTGTTCGACGGAGGGGGTGGTGCCGAAGGCGGCGAGGGTGAGGGCGGCCGCGCCGACCCCGAGGATGTCGACCGCGCCGTGCAGGGCGGCCTGCCGCCATCGGTGCCGGCGGGCGGCGCCGACCAGGACGACCACGGCGAGGCTGACCAGCACGGCCGGAATCCAGCCGTAGAGCAGCAGCGCCGCCAGGGTTAACGCGGCCCCGGAGCCGGTGCCGCCCCACCAGCGGTCGCGGCCGAGGGCGACCAGATGGCCGACGATGATTCCGGTGAGCACGGCGAGCGACCAGCCCACGGTTCCGTCGGGAAAGAGCGCATTGCCCGCGTCGAGCACTCGGAACACTCCGATACCGAGTGCGAAAGCCGCCATGGCGACCGCAGCGGCCGGCAGCGCGGGCAGCACGGCCCGGCGCAGCCGCGACGCCGGGGCGGCGCTTTCGGTCGGTTTCATACCCGTCCCTCTCACAGCCGGCGGTGCCAGCGCCACGGCGGGCGCACACCTCAACAGTAGGCGGCAGAAGGGGAAGACGGGCGGCGATCGGCGACGGTTCCCCGAATGCCGCCCGACGATCCATGACCTTCTGCTATGCGCTGTAAGGGTGATGCCCGCCGGCTGTACCCGGGAAGTGCTCCCAGTCGTAATCCGGCCAGGTTTGGACCCATTGAGCGGACAAGATGGCCGGAGCACTGCGCCGGATGGGTGGAGCGGCTACTCCAACCGCCGCTCCACCGGCCATCCGTGCTACTCCGCGGACTCTTCCCCGGACTCTTCCGCGGGCTCTTCCCCGGGCGTCAACGCGACCTCTCTCGCCGCGTCGGGACCCTGTTCGAGCAGGACGCCAAATCCGTCCTCATCGAGCACGGGAACCTTCACCTGCATGGCCTTGTCATACTTCGAGCCCGGATTGTCGCCGACTACCACGAAATCGGTCTTTTTCGAAACCGATCCGGTGACTTTGGCACCACGGCTCTGCAGCGCCTCCTTGGCCCCATCCCGGGTGTACGACTGCAGCGTTCCGGTGACGACGACGGTGAGCCCCTCCAGCGGACGAGGGCCTTCGTCCTCGCCGCCCTCCTCCTCCAGCCGGACCCCGGCGCGCCGCCATTTCTCGACGATCTCGCGGTGCCAGTCGACCGCGAACCACTCCTTGAGCGAGGCGGCGATGGTGGGCCCGACCCCCTCCACGGCCGCCAGCTCCTCCTCGTCCGCCTCGGCGATCCGGTCCAGCGAGCGGAATTCCCGGGCCAGCGCGGTGGCGGCGACGGGGCCAACATGACGGATCGAAAGGCCGGTGATGATCCGGGCCAGCGGGCGCTCCTTGGCCGCCTCGATATTGGCCAGCATCGCCAGGGCGTTCTTCTTCGCCTCGCCCTTCTGGGTGGCGAAGAAGGTGACGACCTTCTCCTCACCGGTCTCCGGATCACGCTTGGGCAGTCCGCTGTCCGGGTCCAGTACATACGACCGAATGGGCAGCAGTTGTTCGATCTTCAGGTCGAACAGATCGCCCTCGTCCTTCAGCGGCGGTTCGGCGGGTTCCAGCGGCTGGGTGAGGGCGGCCGCGGCGACATAGCCGAGGTTCTCGATGTCCAGGGATTTCCGCCCGGCGAGATAGAAAATCCGCTCGCGCAGCTGCGCCGGGCAGGACCGGCCGTTGGGACACCGCAGATCGACATCGCCCTCCTTGGCGGGCTGTAGCGGCGTATCGCACTCGGGGCAGGCGGCCGGCATCACGAATTCCCGCTCGCTGCCGTCCCGCAGATCGACGACCGGGCCCAGGATTTCCGGAATGACATCGCCCGCTTTGCGCAGCACCACGGTGTCACCGATCAGCACGCCTTTGGCCTTGACCACATCCTGGTTGTGCAGCGTCGCGAATTCGACCTCCGAGCCCGCGACCGTGATCGGCTCGACGACCGCATAAGGCGTCACCCGCCCCGTGCGCCCCACACCCACCCGGATGTCCACCAGCTTGGTGTTGACCTCCTCGGGTGGGAACTTCCAGGCGATCGCCCAGCGCGGCGCCCGCGAGGTGGAGCCCAGCCGCCCCTGCAGCGGGATCTCGTCCAGCTTGACGACCGCGCCGTCGATCTCATGCTCCACCGAGTGCCGGTGCTCGCTCTCGCCGTAGTACCGGATGTACTCCCGCACGCCCTCGATCGAGTCCACCACCGAGAAGTGGGCGGCGGTGGGCAGCCCCCACTCGTGCAGCAGCTCGTACGCCTGCGACAGCCGGTCGATGTCGAAGCCCTCGCGCGCCCCGATGCCGTGCACCACCATGTCCAGCGGCCGGGACGCGGTGATCTTCGGGTCCTTCTGGCGCAGCGAACCCGCCGCCGCGTTCCGCGGGTTGGCGAAGGGCGGCTTGCCCGCCTCCACCAGCCGGGCGTTCAGCTCCGCGAACCGCTCGCGGGGCAGGAAGACTTCGCCGCGCACCTCCACCAGCGCCGGGACGCGGTCGCCCGTCAGCCGGTTGGGGATCTTGGCGATCGTCCGCACATTGGGGGTGATGTCCTCGCCGGTGCGGCCGTCGCCACGGGTCGCGGCGCGGGTCAGCCGGCCGTGCTCATAGGTGAGGTTGACCGCGAGGCCGTCCACCTTCAGCTCGCACAGGAAGTGGTACGAACCGCTGCCCAGCTCCTTGGCGATGCGGTCCGCCCAGCCGGCCAGCTCCTCGTCGTCGAAGGCGTTGTCCAGGCTGAGCATCCGCTCGCGGTGCTCGACCTCGGTGAACTCCGTCTCGTACGCCCCCGCGACCTTCTGGGTCGGCGAGTCGGGCGTACGGAGCGTGGGGTGCTCCTCCTCCAGCGCCTCCAGCTCGCGCATGAGCTTGTCGAACTCGGCGTCACTGACGACCGGCGCGTCCTTCACGTAGTACCGGAAGCGGTGCTCCTCGATCTGCTCAGCGAGCCTGGCGTGCCTCTCCCGCGCCTCGGCGGGGACCTCTGACTGCTGTTCGCCGGCCACCGTGTCGTCCTTCCGTTACTCAGGGTTGTCCGCGAGCGATCTCGCCGCCCGGACGCAGTGGGCCAGCGCGGCGCGGGCGTACCCGGGCGAGGCGCCCGCGAGCCCGCACGACGGGGTGACCACCACCGACTCCGCGAGAGTCGCCGGTGCCAGCCCCAGCCTGCGCCACAGCGTCCTGACACCCTCGACGCTACCGGCAGGGTCCGACAATGGGGTGTCGGTGCCGGGTACCGCGCCGATGAGGAGTGCCGTACCGCCTTCCACGGCTTCCCCGATCGCCTCCTCCTCACCCTCCGTGAGCAGCGACAGATCGAAGGAGATCCCCGCGACCCCCGCGCGCCGCAGCAGCCCGAACGGCACGGCCGGCGCGCACGAGTGCACCACCACCGGCCCGTCGGCCGCCTCCACCAGGGTCCGCAGCGCGCCCTCGACCACGCCCCGGTCCACGGCCGCGTGGGTGCGGTAGCCGCTGGCCGTACGGACGCTCCCGCGCAGCACCGACGTCAGCGACGGCTCGTCGAGCTGCAGCACCACCTCGGCGCCCGGCACCCGGCGGCGCACCTCCGCCAGATGGGCGCGCACGCCCTCGGCGAGCGAGGCCGTGAGGTCCCGGCAGGCCCCCGGGTCGCTCAGCGCGGCCTCGCCGCCGCGCAGTTCGAGGGAGGCGGCCAGGGTCCAGGGCCCCACGGCCGACACCTTGAGCGCGCCCTGGTGCCCCTGGGTGAACTCCTCCAGCGCGTCCAGGTCCTCGCCCAGCCAGGAGCGGGCCCGCCGGGTGTCCCGGCCCGGCCGGTCGCTGATCCGCCAGCCGCTGGGCTCGACATGCGCGTACAGCTCGACCAGCATCCCGGCGGTGCGCCCGATCATGTCCGCGCCGGGCCCGCGCGCGGGCAGCTCCGGAAGGTACGGCAGGGCCTCCAGCGAGCCGGTGACGGTCTTCGCGGCCTCCCGCGCGTCGCCGCCCGGCATCGATCCGACGCCGCTTGCGGTTCCGGGGGGCCAGGGGTGGGTGGTGGTGCTCTTCTCGCTCACGTAAGCGCTCCGCTGAAAGCGTTGATGTGCCGTCGGTCGTCTGCGGCAACATTGTGGCTGGTCGCGCCCACGCGGCGGAGCCGCACATCGACTCGGCCCCGCGCCCCTTCGGGGCGCCTCCCGAACCGGAGTCGACCTCCGCCGCCGAGACGGCTCAGCCGCGGGGGCGGACCTGGAGGTCGGTGATCTCGGCGTCACGCGGCAGGTCGAGCGCGGTCAGGATGGTGCTCGCCACGGTCTCGGGCGCGATCCAGCGCTCCGCGTCGTACTCCTTGCCCTCCTGCTGGTGCACCTTCACCTGCATCGGGGTGGCCGTGCGCCCCGGGTAGACCGTGGTCACCCGGACGCCGTTGCCGCTCTCCTCCCAGCGCAGCGCGTCGGCCAGCGCCTTGAGCCCGTGCTTGCTGGCGGCGTACGCGGCCCACTGGGCGTTGGCGCGCAGCCCGGCACCGGAGTTGACGAAGACGACATGCCCCTGGGCGAGCCGCAGCTGCGGCAGCAGCAGGCGGGTCAGCTCGGCGGGCGCCACGAGGTTGGCGGCGAGCTGGCGGTTCCACGCCTTGGGGGTCAGCTCCCCGACCTCGCCCAGGTCGACCACTCCGGCGATGTGCAGCAGCGAGTCCAGCCGGTCGGGCAGCGTCTGATGGCCCAGCGCCCAGGACAGCCGGTCCGGGTCGGCCAGGTCGCCGACGACCGTCCGCACCCCCGGGAACCGCCCGGCCAGCTCCTTCGCCCGCCCGGCGTCCCGCGCGAGCAGCCACAGCTCGTCGCCGCGCTCGGCCAGCCGCTCGGTGACCGCCGCGCCGATGCCCGAGCCTGCCCCAGTGATCAGATGCGTTCCCATGCTCCCCAGCTTGCCTCACCCAGGGACGCGCCCCGCCGACGGTCCCGGCTTGGTCCCGGCTTGGCGCGATCCCATGCCCGAAACCCGCGCGGGCTTCCCGCCGAGCGCTCCCATCCTGTAACGGGTCCGGCGCTTGCTGTAGCCGCGGTCCGGCGCTCTGCAGGCTCAGGCGGCGAGGGCCGGAACCGGTGCCGACGGCGGCCCACCCCAGGACAGCTCGAACCACAGCGTCTTGCCGCCGAGCCCGAACGGCTCTTCTCCGATGGCGCAGCCGCCCCAACGGTCGGCGAGGACGTCGAGGATGAACAGGCCGCGCCCCTTCTCCAACTCGGTCGACACCGACTCTGCGGACGGCTTCAGTGGCTCGGGCAGTTCGGGGTTGGTATCCGTGACGCTGATCCGGAGGACGGGATGCAGCCAGAGCAGACGCACGGAGGCGTGGTTGCCGGAGTAGCGGACGGAGTTGGTGGTCAGCTCGGACGTCAGCAGCGCGGCCCGCTCGACGAGTTCGCGCAATCCGTGCGCGGTCAGCACGGCGCGCAGGGTGGCCCGGACGATCCCCGGGCCGCGCGGATCGCGAGGGAAGCGGAGCTCGTACTCCCAGGGCTCGGTGAACAGCAGCGGCGGCGGAAACGGGGTCACGCGGCACCTCCGGTGCGGGTTTCGTTCGCGGTACGTGGGTGTGTTCGCGGGCGCCGACGCTCGTTGGGTCGAGTGGCGCAACGGTGTCAGTGCCGTTCGCCCTCCCGGGCAGGGGCGAACGGTGCGCTTCCGTTGCGGGGCGGCGGCGCGGGCGAGTGGTTCGCATCACAAGCTAGAGCACAATCCTTCACACGTGATGCCACCTCCACTATCGAGTGAATAATTGGCGCCTCACTCGACGGCTGCGAGCCCCGCTGCCAAACTCAGCTTGCAGCGCAGAGAGAGGACCAATGGCATCAAGACCTGCCCCTACGGCCCGCCAGCGTCGTTTGGCCACGGAACTTCGTCGCATGCGCGAACAGGCTGACATTTCGGTCCAGCAGGCTGCGGCCATGCTCGGAGCGGACCGAACGATGGTCGCTCACATCGAGGCCGCCCGGACCAGGGTGAGCGAGGAACGCGTTCGCCAACTCGCGTGCAACTACGCATGCCCCGATGAAGCTCTCATCGAAGCCCTCGCAGCCATGGCCGGTACACGCGGAGACCAGCCCTGGTGGGAGGAGTACCGAGGCAAGCTACCGGATGGCTTTCTCGACATCTCCGAAATCGAGCACCACGCCACGCGGATCCGTACCGCTCAGACGGTGCACCTCCCGGGGCTACTGCAAACCGAGGAGCATGCCCGCGCGATCTTCGATCTTTCCGTGCCAGCGCTGCGACGCCTGGACGTAGAGCTGCGCGTCGCCCACCGAATGGGCCGTCAGGGCATCTTCGATCGGGAATGCCCTACCCCTTACGTCGGCATCATTCATGAGGCGGCGCTACGGATGCAGTTCGGCGGACCTGCTGTGGCCCGACCGCAGCTTGAGTTCCTGGCCGATGCTGCCGACCGCGAGAACGTCACGCTACTGGTCATCCCGTTTAGCGCGGGAAGCTTCTACGGTGCCGGGCAGTCGATCCTCTACGCAGAGGGACCGGTGCCCCAGCTCGACACCGTGCAGTTGGATACGGCGTACGGAGCGCACTTCGCCGACTCCCCTACACCGCTGGCCAACTATCGTTCGCTTCTGGACCTGATGGAAGACTCCGCGCTCCCGCCCGACGAGTCGCAGAAGCTCATCCGGTCCATCGTCCGTGAGATGTGAGAGGAGCCATTCGTGCACGAGCGCACCTGGCAGCGGTCGTCGTTCTGCAGCGGCGGCGGCAACAACTGCATAGAGGTCGCCGCCGACGACAGTGACATAGCCATCCGGGAGAGTTCGGAACCCAGCACCGTTCTCCATACCGACAGGATCGCGCTCCGCACGTTCATCTCCGGTGTTAAGCGCGGGCACTTTGACCGGTTGCCGAACTGACACGCTGTCGTCGGAGTGTGCGACGGTCAGACGGGGAGCCGCCACCTCGGGGCCTCTGCCTGCGCGCCGGGCGTCGCGCGGCGCGGATGCATGTCTCCAGCGGCACCCGCGTCAGACGGACTCCAGGTACGTTATGGCCTCCACCCCGTTCTCCGCGAAGAAGACCAGCTCGCTCAGCGGCCGGGGCAGGAACCCCTCCTCCTCCATCCGCTGGAACTGCTGCTTCAGGCCGTCGTAGAACCCTGCCGCGTTGAGCAGCACCACCGGCTTGATGTGCAGCCCGTGCTTCTTCAGCTCCAGGATCTCGGTCGCCTCGTCCAGCGTCCCGGTGCCGCCGACCATGATCACGACGGCGTCGGCGCGGGCGAGCAGCTGCGCCTTACGCTCGGCGAGGTCCTTGGCGATCAGCATCTCGTCGGCGTTCTCCCGGGCCTTGGCGGCGAGGAACTCCACCGAGATCCCGACCAGCCGCCCCCCGTGCTCCTGCACCCCGTCCGCCATCACCTTCATCAGCCCGACGTCGGACCCGCCCCAGACCAGCGTGTGCCCGCCCTTGCCGATCAGCTCGGCGAACTCGCGGGCGGGGGTGGTGTAGCGGTCGTCGAGGTCGGCGGCGGAGCAGAAGACGCAGATATTCATGCGCGCCACTCTACGAGCCGGGTCGGACACCCCCGCCGTCCCGCGCCACGGGTCGCGCCGTGCGGCGGATCTTTCCCCTCCCAGCCCCTTCCCGCAGCATCGATTTGCGGCTCCGCCGCGTGGCAGGGGCTCCGCCCCTGGATCCCGAGGGCGAGGACCCGGAGCCAGGGCCAGGGCCCGGAGCCAGGGCCAGGGGCACCTGGGTTCTGGGAGGGGGCAGAGCCCCGGCCCAGGGCTGGGGCCCGGAATCCGGAACCTGGAGCGGAGCCCCGGGTCCGGGGTCTGGGGCGGAGCACCAGTTTCGGGAAGGGTCGGGGAGGGGAACAGCCCGCCGCAGGCGGCAAGGTCCGTCGGACACCCCTGGTGGGGGCGACAGCGCGCCCGACCCCGTCATCGTGTGTGCTGGGTCAGGAGGAGCCGGGGCCGCCGAGGAGAGATGCCCTCCGCGCCCGGCCTTACCGCCTGCCCACCGCGCCGATGTGGGCCAGCACCGCCGCCGCGCCGTCCTCCGCGGCGATGGCCTCGGCGAGCTCCGTCGCCCGGCGGCGGAGGGCGGGGTCGGTCAGGCAGGTGGTGATCGCCGTGGCGAGGGATTCGGCGGTGAGAGCGTCGAGCGGCAGCGGCCGGAGGGCGACTCCGAGGCGGTGGAGTCGCGCCGCCCAGAACGGCTGGTCGGCCATGGCGGGCACCGGCACCGCGGGGACCCCGGCGCGCAGTCCGGCCGCGGTGGTG
The DNA here is from genome assembly GCF_014712245.1 of Streptomyces sp. 5-10. Lineage (NCBI taxonomy): Bacteria > Bacillati > Actinomycetota > Actinomycetes > Kitasatosporales > Streptomycetaceae > Streptomyces > Streptomyces sp. 5-10. The sequence continues at coordinate 164,805 of NZ_JACVYG010000011.1, read as the reverse complement.
CCCGCTCCGGCGTGGTGGACGACGGCGGCCGTGCGCGGGAACAGCCAGTCGTGCGGGAGGTCGCCGACCGCCAGGACGTCGTCCCCGGCCGCCGTCAGCCCGGCCCATCCCGCCTGCACCACCGCGCGCACCCCCGCCCGGGCCACCGCCGCCGTCACCAGCTCGCCCAGCCGCTCCCCCTCGCCCGGCGCCATGCTGCCGAACCCGATGAACACCGGCGGCGGACCGGCCTGGAGGAAGTCGACCAGCTCGGCCGGGGGCCGCCAGTCCCGGGGCCGGGCGGGCCACCAGTAGCCCGCGACCTCGACCCCGGACGGCCAGTCCGCCGGGCGCGGTATGACCAGCGGGCTGAAGCCGTGGAAGACCGGCCGGAGGTCCGCTCCGGTCGTCCGCGCGGTGGCGGGCGGCAGCCCGAGCCGGGTGCGCAGCCCCGCCACGGCGGCCGCCTGGAGCGCTCCGGCGTCCGCCAGCAGCCGCTGCCCCGCCGCCAGATTGCCGTCCGGCCCGAGGTCGTCGGCGTCCGTCGCACCGGCGAGCGGGAACTCCCTCGTGGCACAGGCCGGTGCGAGAAAGGTGCCGATGACGGGGACGCCGGACGCCTCACCGGCCACCCGGCTGAGCGCCGCCGGGCCGAACGCGGTGAGCACCAGGTCGGCCCCGTCCGCCACCGCCGCCGCCACCCCGTCGGCGAGCCGGTCCAGGAACGCCGCCATCGCCGCCCGCGCCTCGTCCCACGAGGCCGCCCGCGCCCTGGCGCGGATCAACTCCCGGGGATCGCCCGGCAGCGGCCGGTGGTCCAGACCGCATCCGTCGATGAGCCCGGCGAAGGGCGGGTGCGCGGCTACGGCCACCTCATGACCGGCCTCCAGCAGCCGCCGCCCCAGGCCCGTGTACGGAGCGACGTCCCCGCGCGAACCGGCAGTCACGATCAGAATCCGCATGTGATGATCCTCCTCGGCGAGCGCCGCCCGGCGCGCACCCGGACGACGGCGTTCGCCACGGACGCTAAGGGCTCCTGCGCGGTGGAGGTTCAAGCAGCGATGACGGGCGGCACCCAAGGCGGCGCCCAGGACGGCACCCAAGGCGGCGACACGATGGGCATCGGCGAGCTGGCCGCGCGCACCGGACTGCCGGTGAAGACCGTCCGCTACTACTCGGACGCCGGGCTGCTGCCCGAGAGCGGACGCAGCCCGGGCGGCCACCGCAGATACGCCGCGGACGCGCTGCCCAGGCTCCAGTTGATCCAGCGCCTCCGCGCGCTCGGCACGCCCATCGCCGCGATCGCCGCGGTCATGGCGGGGGAACGCTCGCTGGGTGAGCTCGTCGGCCGTGAACTGGGCGCGGTGCGGGAGCAGTTGCGTGCGCTCACCTGGCGCCGGGCCGCGCTGCGCGCGCTGGACGACTGCCCCGCGCCCGAACGGCTGCGCCGCCTCGCCCTGCTCGCCGGGGTGGGCAAGCCGGACGACGCCCACGACCGGCTGGTGCGGTACTGGCACTGGGCGCTTCCGGCCGGACTGCCGCGCCGCCTCGCCCAGGCCGTCATCGACGGCGCGGTGCCCACGCCACCGGCCGCCCCGACCACCGCGACCGTCCTCGCCTACGCCGAGCTGCATGCCCTGGCCACCGCGGACGACCGGCGCCGCCAGCCGCAGCCCCACCAGGTGGGCGACGTGGCGTCGTTCTACGCCGGTCTCCTGGACGCCTGCGCGCTGGCCGGTGAGGCCCTGGCGGCCGGCTGCCCGGACCGGCTCGCCGAAGCGCACGGCCACTTCGTGCGCACCTACGCCCGCGTCGACGGCCACGACGACACACCGGCGTTCCGCGCGCGTCTGCGCGCCCTGTTCCGCCGCGGGGCGCGCACCGGTTCGTTCTCGCTGCGCTACTGGCGACAGGCCCTCGTCATCACCGGCGGGACCCCGCCGAAATCCGCGACCTCCGGCCAGGGGCACCTCGCGGCACCGCTCGCCGCCCTGCACCACCGGGTCGCGGGCCTCCCCCTGACCGCGAACGCCCGGTGAGCGCCCCGGGGTGGCCGGGGTGGCGGGCCTCGAAGCCCACCGCGCCGGCCACCCGGCGGGGTCACCCCCGGATCAGCGGGTGAAGTGGAAGATTCCCCAGGTCACATGGCGGTTTCTGCCGCCCTGGACCCAATTGCTGAGACCTTTCTTCATGTGGGCCAGGTACTCGGCGCTGACGCGCTCCGTCAGGCCGTCCGCCTCCTGGCGCCGGGTTTCCTCCAGGACCCGGGCGTAGTGGGTGATCAGATGCTCGCGGTGCTCCTGGAAGCCGCCGCCGACCTCGACGAAGCCGAGCCGCGCCAGTTCGTGGCGGTAGAACTCGGGCGACCCCATGGTCTCCAGATGGATGCGGTCCAGGATGGGGCGGAGGGTTTCGGCGGGGCAGCCGTCGGCCGCCATGGGGTCGGTGAAGATGAGGTGACCGCCGGGGCGCAGCACGCGGGCGGCCTCCTCCAGGGGGCGGGCGCGGTTGCCGCTGTGCAGGAACGCGTCCTGCGACCAGACGACGTCGACGCTGTCGTCCGGCAGCGGGATGGACTCGAAGGAGCCGTCCATCACCTCGATGGCCTCGGACAGCCCGCGCTCGGCGTTCAGCGCGCGATGGCGTTCGTTCTCCACCTCGCTGAGGTTGAGCGCGAGGACGCGGCAGCCGTACGTCTCGGCCAGATAGCGCGCCGAGCCGCCGAAGCCCGCTCCGAGGTCGAGGACGACGGAGGACTCGGTCAGGTCCAACTGCCCGGCCATCCGGGCCACGGTGCGCCTGCTGGCCTCGGCGATCGGCTCGTCGGGCCGGTCGTAGATGCCGATGTGGATGTCCTCGCCGCCCCAGACACTCCAGTAGAAGGCGTCGGCGTCCGCGGAGTTGTAGTAGTCGCGGGCGGTGCCCACGGCTCCCGCGTACTCCCCGTTCGCCGTGGCCGAACCGATCGGGCCGACCGGCTCCTCCGTCGTGCGGTACTCCTTCTCCGCGACGTGGATGAAGAAGTCGGGCCGCTCCTCCCGGTAGGTGTGCTGGAAGTCGCCGTAGGTCTCGATCCGCTGGAAGCCGACCTCCTGCAACAGCCTGCGCGTGTAGTCCTTGCGCAGCGGAAACATGTTGAGGTGGTAGACGGATTCGTCGGGGAAGCTGTAGCGCATGCGCACCAGCCCCTCGTCCACGTACTCCGGTTCGACGGCGACGTCTTCTCCGCAGTAGTAGTACACATGCTTGCTGCTGTAGCCGCGATCGAGGATCGCGTCGTAGTTGCGCTGGTCCAGGACCAGGATTCCGTCGTGCTTGAGCATCGCGTAGAACTCCGCGAGCGCCTTGCGCCGGTCGCGCTCGGAGAACAGATGCGTGAAGGAGTTCCCGAGACAGACGATGGCGTCGTACTCGCCGTGGGCGTCGCGGTTGAGCCAGCGCCAGTCGGCCTGGACGACGCGGAGGATGTGGTCACCGTGCTTGAGCCCGTTGGAGAACGCCTGGGCGAGCATCTCCGCACTGCCGTCGGCGCTCACGGTCTCGAATCCGGCCTCGAGCAGCCGGACGGAGTGGAAGCCGGTCCCGGTGGCCACGTCCAGGACCTTCTTGACGCCGCGCTCGCGCAGCAGGTCGATGAAGAACGTACCCTCGCTCTCCGACCTCCGGTCCCAATCGATCAGCGAGTCCCACTTTTCGACGAAGCTGGGTACGTACTCCTCTGTGTAGTGATCAGTGTCCCTGACATCAACTGGATTGTCGCCAAATTTCTGTACAGGTTGCGCAGAAATAACGGAACCTCCGGTGCTGAGACAGCGGACCACGGCACCCGTGTCCGCCGGGCGCATTCCCGGATTCACGTGACGCATGCCACCGGAATGACCGGACGCACGTTAATTTCAGAGAAACTGATCGCGCCAAACGGAGATCAACCACCCAATCCTGACTTTCGGCTTCTTTCTCACCAAAAGCGGATATCCACCTGGGGATCCGGGGTCTACGAGGCGACCGCCTGGGCGCGCTCGGTCGCGGCGATGGTCGCGGAGCCGACCACCCGGGTGTCGTCGTAGAGCACGATCGCCTGCCCGGGCGCCACACCCCGCACCGGCTCGGTGAAGGTCACCCGCAGCTCGGTTTCCCCGATTCGCTCGGCCATCACCTCGGTTTCGCCGCCATGTGCGCGCAGCTGGGCGGTGTAGGTGCCCGGGCCCACCGGAGGGGCCCCGCACCAGCGCGGCTTGATGGCGGTGAGGGCGGTGACGTCCAGGGCCTCGACGGGGCCGACCGTGACCGTGTTGTTCACCGGGGAGATGTCCAGGACATAGCGCGGCTTGCCGTCGGGCGCCGGATGGCCGATGCGCAGCCCCTTGCGCTGGCCGATGGTGAAGCCGTACGCGCCCTCGTGGGTGCCCAGCTTGTGCCCGTCCTCGTCGACGATGTCGCCCTCGGCCGTACCCAGGTGCTGGGCCAGGAAGCCCTGGGTGTCGCCGTCGGCGATGAAGCAGATGTCATGGCTGTCGGGCTTCTTGGCCACGGCCAGGCCCCGCCGCTCCGCCTCCGCGCGGATCTCGTCCTTGGTGGTCAGGGTGTCGCCGAGGGGGAACATCGCGTGGGCGAGCTGGCGCTCGTCGAGCACGCCGAGGACGTAGGACTGGTCCTTGGCCATGTCGCTGGCGCGGTGCAGCTCGCGCGAGCCGTCCTCGCGCTCCACGATCGTGGCGTAGTGCCCGGTGCAGACGGCGTCGAAGCCGAGGGCGATGGCCTTGTCCAGCAGCGCCGCGAACTTGATCTTCTCGTTGCAGCGCAGACACGGATTGGGGGTGCGGCCCGCCTCGTACTCGGCGATGAAGTCCTCGACCACGTCCTCGCGGAAGCGCTCGGCGAGGTCCCACACATAGAAGGGGATGCCGATCACATCGGCGGCCCGCCGGGCGTCCCGGGAGTCCTCGATGGTGCAACAGCCACGGGCGCCGGTGCGGAACGACTGCGGGTTGGCGGAGAGCGCGAGATGGACGCCGGTCACATCGTGGCCCGCCTCGGCCGCCCGCGCGGCGGCGACCGCGGAGTCCACACCGCCGGACATGGCGGCGAGGACGCGCAGCCGACGGCCGTCGCGGGGACCTGTGGGCGCACCGGGGAAGTCAGTCATAACCCGGCCAGCATAAGTCGCCGCATGGGCAACGGCTAAATGGGTAAGGAGCGGCCGGCCACCGCCCCGCTCAGCTCGCCCGCGCCCGCTCCAGCACCCGCTGGACCAGGTCCAGGGCCTGGTCGGCGTCCTTGCCGAGGTAGATCAGATCGACGAAGGCGTGCTGGATACCCGCCTCCCGCTCGGCCCGGACCAGGGTCGTCGCGATGTCGTCCACGGAGGCGTCGGCGCTCGGGTTGACGCGCAGGATCGCGTCGAACGCCGCCGGGTCCCGGCCCTCCCGCTCGACCGCTTCCCGCACCCCGGGCAGCCGCTCGGCGAGGGCGGCGACGGGGTCGGGGGCTCCGGACGTGGCGGGGACGACCGCGATGGGCAGCCAGCCGTCGGCGCGCCGGGCCACCCGGCGCATGGCCGCGGGCGCGAAGGCGGCGAGGTAGACGGGCGGGCGGGGGCGCGAGGCGGGTTTGAGGTCCACGTGGGAGGCGGGCACGGTCCAGTGGTCGCCGCGGTACTCGACCGGGTTCCGGGTCCACCAGGCCTCCAGGGCGTCCAGGCATTCGTCCAGACGCCGGCCGCGCTCGGCCATGGGGACGTCCACCGCCTCGTACTCCTCGGGCGACCAGCCGGTGCCGAGCCCCACCAGCAGCCGGCCCGCGCTCAGCAGATCGACGGTGGTGAGGGAGCGGGCGAGCAGCGCGGGCGGGTACCAGGGGGCGTTGATCACATCGGTGCCGAGCTCGACCCGCTCGGTGGCCGCGGCGGCGGTGGCCAGGACGGCGAAGGGGTCCAGCGCGGCACGGAATTCGGGCGGGATCACATCGGTGCCCGCGTAGCCGACGATCGGGTCGACCGGGGCGAGCAGGCGGTCCCCGACCCACAGGCTGTCCGCGCCGAGCTCCTCGGCCTGGCGCGCGAACCGTGCGATGTCCTCGGGGTGGTGGGCGAGCGGCCCGAACTGGGGGAGGGCGAATCCGATGCGCATACCGTCAGCTCCTCGTCGAGCGGATGGACACATTCCAGCGGATACGTTCCACGGGAACGAGATCCGGAACACCTCATAGACAGTTCAACGTTCATCTACCCGGAGGGCCAGAGGGCCACCGCCCGGAGCGTAGGGTTCCCGCCATGATCCCGGCGGCCGGAACCCGACGCCCTCCCCCGCGCGTTGAGCGTTCCGTGAGCGAGACCACGACCGGCGGTGGACGCCGCGTCAACAGGCGCACCCTCCTGATCGGCGGCTCGGCTGCCGGTCTCGGCGCGGGTGTCGCGGCCTATGCCGCGCGGGACGAGCTGTCCCGGATGTGGTGGCGGCTGCCCGGGGTCGACAAGCCCCGTAAGGCGGGCGCGGTCGATCAGCCGGGTGCGGAGTGGATCGCGGCCTCGGGCGCGAACTGGCGGTGGGCGGACCGCCCGGACGACTACGCCATCGACCGGGTGGTGATCCATGTGGTCCAGGGCAGTTTCGACGACGCGGTGCGGGTCTTCCGGGATCCCGGACACCGCGCCGCGGCGCACTATGTGGTGCGCCGCGACGGGCATATCGCGCAGCTGGTCCGGGAGCTGGACGTGGCGTTCCACGCGGGCAACCGCTCGTACAACGAGCGCAGCATCGGCATCGAGCACGAGGGGTTCGTGAGCAAGCCGAGCTCGTTCACGGACGCGATGTACCGCGCCTCGGCACGGCTGACCGCGTCGATCTGCGAGCGGTACGACATCCCTCGGGACCGCGAGCACATCGTCGGCCATGTGGAGGTGCCGGGCACCGATCACACCGACCCCGGCCGCCACTGGGACTGGGACCGCTATATACGGCTGGTGCGAGCGGTGCGCGTGACACGGACGGCGAAGTGACGGACCTGGCTCAGGCTCCGAAGACGATGGCCAGCGGGCGGCCCGCGCCGTCGCCGCTGGTGGGCCTGGTCGCCTTGTTGTCGCCGATGTAGAGCTTCTTGCCGGTGTAGATCATGGTGCAGTCGCCGTAGATGTCCATGCCGGACTCCGCGTCCTTCATGTCCTCCGGGTGGGTCTGCAGCGTGTCCATCGCGAAGTCCTTGGCATCGACGCGCACGACCCCGCCCGCCTCGCTGTACGTGGAGCCCAGGTAGGCCAGGAGCGAGCCGTCGTCATCGGTCCGGATGGGGATCAGCGACCGGTTCTCCGCCATCTTCGTCTTCCCGGTCTCCTTGCCGGTCTTCAGGTCCAGGCCGGTGATGCGGTCCCCCGGGCCGCCATGGTCCACGTCCACCTCCGAGGCGAGGTAGAGGGTGCTGCTCGCCTTGTCGAGGGCGAGCTCGGTGCAGCCCTCCACGCTCGTGGCCGGGCAGTTGGGCTGGTAGCCCTTGGCCAGCACGTCGATGGTGCTGAGCAGCTTGCCCTGCTTGCCGCTGTCGTCGATGGTCAGGATGTCCGTGGTGCCCGTCCCGGCGTCCGAGTCGCCGGTGTCGACGGCCACGACGAGCGGCGCGGTGGAGATCACATGCGCGTACTCGACCTTCTCGTCCAGCTCGTAGGACGACATCACGTCGCGGGTCTTGGGGTCGACCGTCTGGACCTCCAGCCGCTCGGTGCTGGAGTCCTCGCTGTCGCAGCCGCGAATCGCGACGATCTTGTCATCGCCGCCCGCGTAGCCGTTGTCGTCGCAGTCCGCGAGGTACGCGGGCTTCCACAGCGGCTTGCCGTCGAGCGACCAGGCTCCCCCGCCGCCGGTGCCGCCCGCGGCCACGGTGCCGCCGCCGATGGTGACCTCGTCGAACTGCACCCCGGCGTTGCCCTCGCTGTCCGACCCCTCCTTCTGCCAGACCAGCTCGCCCTTCTTCAGGTCGACAAGACCGACCTTGGTGCACAGCGCGTCCTCGCCCGCGCCGTCCCGGAACAGGATCGCGGTCAGACCGTCCTTGGTCATATGCGGTGAGGCCCAGCAGAGCTGTCCGCCGAGCGGAATCCGCCACGTGGGCTTGGCGCCGTCGAGCGAGTAGCCGACGATCTTGTTGACGTCGCCCTTCACGAAGGCCGAGTCCGTCACCCAGGTGCCCATGGTGTTGGTCTCCTTGCCGACCTTCGGCATGGCGACCTTGCCCAGCGTCTTCGCCTGGGCGCCCTGGGACGACGAGCCGCCGCTCTTGCCGTCGTCATCGTCCCCGGACCCGCAGCCGGTCACCAGGACGGCCGCGAGGGCCCCGCCCGCGATCAGCTTCAGGGCGGGCTTGGAGCGCCACCCCCGCGACGGCGCCCGCCGCGCCCCCTGCGGCTGCGGGGGCTGGTGCGACGGCTGGTGGTGCGGCGGCAGCGAAGGCTGCGACATCGATGAACTCCTGGATTTCCCCGTGAAGAAAACCTGTGCGCATATCCGCGCATGGCAGGTTTCGTTGACGGGGAAATCCTTTCCCACGGCTCTCCGCCATTTCAAGCGGAGATTGGTGTTCCGTAGGTTATGTGAAATGGCCGCCGGAACAATTCGAATTCCGTGGTGATGATGAGGCGGTCCGGGCGGGGGCCGTCGGCGGGGCCGTCAGCTGAGCCCCGCCCCGCGCGCCCGTTCCACCGCCGGGCCGATCGCCTCCGCGACGGCCTCCACATCGGCCTTGGTCGAGGTGTGGCCGAACGAGAAGCGCAGGGTGCCCCGGGCCAGGTCGGGGTCGCTGCCGGTGGCCAGGACCACATGGCTGGGCTGGGCGACACCGGCCGTGCAGGCCGAGCCCGTCGAGCATTCGATGCCCTGCGCGTCCAGCAGCAGGAGCAGCGAATCGCCCTCGCAGCCGGGGAAGGAGAAGTGGGCGTTGGCGGGGAGCCGGCCCGCCGGGTCGGGGTCGCCGCCGAGGACCGCGTCGGGCACGGCGGTACGGACGGCGGTGATCAGCGCGTCGCGCAGGGCGCCGATCTCGCGGGCGAACTCCTCGCGGTGCTTGGTGGCGTGCGCACCGGCCACGGCGAAGGCGGCGATGGCCGGGGTGTCGAGCGTCCCCGAGCGCACCTGGCGCTCCTGGCCGCCGCCGTGCAGCACGGGCACGGGGGTGTGCTCACGGCCGAGCAGCAGCGCGCCGATGCCGTAGGGACCGCCTATCTTGTGGCCGCTGACGGTCATCGCGGCCAGCCCCGAGGCGGCGAAGTCGACCTCGATCTGGCCGAACGCCTGGACCGCGTCGGCATGCAGCGGAACGCCGAATTCGGCGGCGGTGGCGGCGAGTTCGCGAACCGGCTGGACGGTGCCGATCTCGTTGTTGGCCCACATGACGGTGGCGAGGGCGACGTCCGAGGGGTCGCGGGCGATCGCCTCGCGCAGCGCCTCGGGGTGGACCCGGCCGAGGGAGTCGACCGGCAGCCATTCGACCCGCGCGCCCTCGTGCTCGGCGAGCCAGTCGACCGCGTCGAGCACGGCATGGTGCTCCACGGGGCTGGCGAGCACCCGGACGCGGGCCGGGTCGGCGTCCCTGCGGGACCAGTAGAGCCCCTTGACCGCGAGGTTGTCGGCCTCGGTCCCCCCGGAGGTGAAGACAACCTCGTTCGGGCGGGCGCCCAGCGAGGCGGCCAGGGATTCGCGCGACTCCTCGACGGTACGGCGGGCACGCCGGCCGGCGGCGTGCAGCGAGGAGGCGTTGCCCGTGACGGCGAGCTGGGCGGTCATCGCCTGCACCGCCTCCGGGAGCATCGGGGTGGTGGCGGCGTGGTCGAGGTAAACCATGGTGGCCTCGATTCTACGAGGCGTTGGGGAGTGCGTACCGGGTGCGTGGGGGCGCGTTGCGCTCAGCGGCTTCTCGCGCCGCCCTTTCGGATCGTCTCGCGGCGCCCCTCGACAGGGGCGGTAAGGAGTGTCTACGGTTTTACTCATGACAGGCACTGAGTGGAACAGCACGTGGAAGAGCGAGTGGAACCTGGACCGCACCTACCTCAGCTCCTCCGGCGAGGTCCGCTGGGCCGTGCTCGGTGCGCCGGACGCGCCGCCGGTCGTGCTGCTGCACGGCACGCCGTTCTCGTCATACGTATGGCGGGGCGTCGCCCGTGCGCTGGCCGACCGGTACCGGGTGTTCGTGTGGGACATGCCGGGCTATGGGGCCTCCGAGAAGCGGGCCGACCAGAAGGTCTCGCTGGCCGACCAGGGGCGGATCTTCGCCGAGCTGCTGGAGGAGTGGGGGCTGACCGGGGAGGGCGCGGAACCGGCGGTCGTCGGCCATGACTTCGGCGGCTGCGTCGCCCTGCGCGCCCATCTGCTGCACGGTGCGCGCTACCGCCGACTGGCGCTGGTCGATCCGGTGGCCCTTCCGCCCTTCGGCTCCGCCGCCTATCAGCTCTTCGGCGGTCACGCCGAGGTCTTCGAGCAGCTTCCACCGGCGCTGCACCGGGCACTGGTGCGGGAGTACATCGGGTCGACGGGCGGGCCGGGACTGCACCCGGCGGTGTGGGAGCGGCTCGTCGAGCCGTGGTGTGGTGAGTCGGGGCAGCCCGCGTTCTACCGGCAGATCGCGCAGAACGATCAGCGGTTCATCGATGAGATCGAGGGGCGGTACGGGGAGGTTGAGCCTCCGGTGCTGGTGTGCTGGGGCACGGAGGACGCGTGGATTCCGGTGGCGCATGCGGATGCGCTGGCCGCTCGGATTCCGGGGGCGCGGCTGCGGCTGATCGAGGGTGCGGGGCATCTGGTGCAGGAGGATGCGCCTGCGGAGTTGGGGGTTGCGCTCAGCGGGTTCCTCGGCGAAGGCTGAGGTGACGCCTGCGGCGGTCGTTCCCCCACCCCGCCCCTTCCCGACGCCTGACGATATGCGGCTCCGCCGCGTGGGGGGCTCCGCCCCAGACCCCGGTCCTCGACGCCGGACGGGCCGGCTTGGGGCCCTCGAGCGCCAGAGGGGCCGGATTGCGCAGCCGCAAAACGCCGGACGGGCCTGATTGTCGGTCCGCGAACACCGGACGAGCCGGACTGCGGGTCCGCGAACGCCGCACGAACCGGACTGCGGGTCCGCGAACGCCGCACGAACCGGACTGCGGGTCCGCGAACACCAGACGAACCGCATCGCGGGGGCCGCCAACGCCAGACGGGCCGGAAGTCAGCCCCGGACGGGCTCGCGGCCCAAGGGCACAGCCGCCCACAAGCACCAGTCCTCGGCCGGACGGGCCGGAAGTCACCCCCGGACAGGCTCGCGGTCAGGGGCGCAGCCGCGCACGGGCCCGGTCCCCGGCCGGACGGGCCGGAAGTCGGCCCTGGACGGGCCGGGTGTCAGCCCCGGGCGGGGTGGAGGTTCAGGTGCTCATCCGGAGAAGTTCGGCGGCCAGTCGGCCGATGTGGTGGCGCCAGGCCTTTTGGGCTTCGGTGCGTTCCGCTTGGGCGGCCGCCGGGCCCGTTTGGGTGAGGATGAGGCGGGCGCCGTGGCCGGTGCCTTTGGCGAGTTCCCAGCGGACCGTTCCGGCGGGGTGGCCGCCGCGCTCCCAGTCGTAGGTGAGCACCCGGGGCGGCCGCGCCTCGGTGATCGGGCCCGCCGGGACCGCGTCCGTACGGAAGCCCGAGGGGACCGGCGACCCCGCCACCGGCTCGGCGGCGGTGTCGGCGGCCGGGCCGGTCAGCGCCCGCCACGCCGTCTCGGCGGGGCGGACCAGCTGCCGCTCGAAGCGCAGCCGCCAGCCGCCGTCCTCGGTGGTCTCCACCGTGCCCTCGGCGAGCCCGAACGCCTCGACGTAACTCTCGTGCAGCTCGGCGATGTCGTCGTGGACGACCTCCTCGTCGCCGAGCAGGGCGGCGAGCCCGGTGATACAGGCGTGCCAGCCGGAGGCGAAGCTGGCCGCGCCGAAGCGGTCGCCGAAGGTGTGGGTGAGGGTCAGCACACAGCCCTCGCCCTCGGGGCGCAGCTCCCAGCGGAGCTCGTCCTCGCCCCAGGTGAAGGCGAAGACATGGGGCGGGTCGAGCTCGGTGACGACGCCGTCCATGTCCGGGGCCTCGCGCCCGGGGAAGACGAAGCCCATCCGGCCGCCCACCGCTAGCTCGACCTGGACCTCGGAGGGGAACCAGTGGACGAGCTGGGCGGGCTCGGTGAGCGCCCGCCAGACCTTCTCCGGCGGATGGGCGAGCCGGCGCTCGAGGCGCAGGGCCGAGCGGCCGCCGTCGGACTGGGCGAGGGTGTCTTTCATGGTGCTTCTCCGTCGGGTGCGTCGGGGGGTGCGTCGCGCGCGTTGGGCGGTGCCTCGCGCGAATCGCGTGCGTCGCATGCGTCGCGTGCGTCGTGTGCGTCGTGTGCGTCGCGTGCCTCGGGTTCGCCGGTCTCGCCGGTTTCGTCGGGGAGCTCCGGCATCGTGTCCAGGTGTCGTTCGAGCGCGTCGAGACGGTCGGTCCACAGCCGGCGGTACGGCGCCAGCCAGGCGTCCACCTCGGCGAGCGGCTCCGGGCAGAGCTCGTACCAGCGGCGCTGGGCGTCTCGGCGGACCCGCACCAGACCGGCCTCGCGCAGCACCCGCAGGTGCTTGGAGGTGCCCGGCTGGGTGAGCCCCAGGTGCTCGGTCAGCTCACCGACCAGGCGGGGCCGCTCCAGCAGGAGGTCCAGGATCTGCCGTCGGCTCGGCTCCGCGAGCACATCGAACGGTATGGCCATACCCCCAACATAACGCCTTGGCTATATAACCGCAAGGGAATGAAACATCCGCCGCCCGGCCGCCTCAGGGCTCCTCCGTCGCCGTACTCCGCCGGTTCCACGCCCTCGGCGCCCGCCAGCCGCACCGCATCGCCGCCAGCCGCACCACAAACGCCACGGCGGCCGCGAGCGCACTCGTGGCCGCCGTAAGGGCGTCGAAATGGAGCAGCAGCGCCGCTGTCGAGGAGCCGACGATGGCCGGGACGGCGTACAGGTCCCGGTCCCAGCGCAGCAGCGAGGGCACCTCATGGGCGAGCAGGTCGCGCAGCACACCGCCGCCGACCGCCGTGGCCATGCCGAGGGTGACGGACGAGGTGAGCCCGAGCCCGAAGTCATGCGCCTTCATCGTGCCCTCGACGCAGAACAGCCCCAGCCCGGCCGCGTCGAAGACCCCCACCGCCGCCGTGATCCGCTCGACCTCGGGGTGGAGGAAGAAGACGAGGGCGGTGGCGACGAGCGGGGTGAAGAAGTAGCCGAGGTCGGTGAAGGCGATGGGCGGCACCGCGCCGATCACCAGATCGCGGAAGACACCGCCGCCCAGCGCGGTGACCTCGGCGAGCACCGCCATGCCGAAGACATCGAAGTTCTTCCGCACGGCGAGCAGCGCGCCGGATATCGCGAAGACGAAGATCCCGGCGACTTCCAGGGCGTGCTGGACGGACGGGGTGAACAGTTCGGTGGGCACCCGCCATTGTTATCCGCGCATGCCCACGGTCCCGTCCGGACCCCCGTCCCGTCTCAGCTGTCGGTCTTCTTCGTCACCTTCTGTGCCGACGCGGCACCGGGCTTCTGGTCAGGCGCCTGGTCAGGTGCGTTTTCCGGGTGGTGGCAGGCCACCTGGTGGCCGGTGGCCAGCGACACCAGCGGCGGCTCTTGGCTCTTGCACACCTCGGTCGCCTTCCAGCACCGGGTGTGGAAGCGGCAGCCGGACGGCGGGGCGATCGGCGAGGGCACATCGCCCTTGAGCAGGATCCGCTCCCGCTTGGCGCGCCGCTTGGGGTCCGGCACCGGCACCGCGGACAGCAGCGCCTTGGTGTACGGGTGCATGGGGCGCTCGTAGAGGTCCCTGCGGTCCGCCAGCTCGACGATCTTCCCCAGGTACATCACCGCGATCCGGTCCGAGACATGGCGGATGACCGACAGGTCGTGCGCGATGATCACGTACGTCAGGCCCAGCTCGTCCTGGAGGTCGTCCAGCAGGTTGACCACCTGCGCCTGGATCGACACGTCCAGCGCCGAGACCGGTTCGTCGGCCACGACCAGCTTGGGCTTGAGGGCCAGCGCCCGGGCGATGCCGATGCGCTGCCGCTGACCGCCGGAGAACTCGTGCGGATAGCGGTTGTAGTGCTCTGGGTTGAGCCCGACCAGCGCCAGCAGCCGCTGGACCTCGGCCTTGATCCCGCCCTCGGGGGTGACGCCCTGGAGCCGGAAGGGCGCGCTGACGATCGCGCCGACGGTGTGCCGGGGGTTCAGCGAGGAGTACGGGTCCTGGAAGATCATCTGGACGTCACGCCGCATCGGCCGCATCTGGGCGGTGTTGAGATGCGTGATGTCCTTGCCCTCGAACTCGATCGTGCCCGAGGTGGGTTCGAGCAGCCGGGTGACCAGCCGCCCCATGGTGGACTTGCCGCAGCCCGACTCGCCCACCACGCCCAGGGTCTCCCCCGGCCGGACGTCGAAGTCGAGCCCGTCGACCGCCTGGACCGCACCGGACTGCCGCTGGAGCAGCCCCTTCTTGATCGGGAAGTGCTTGACCAGACCCGACACCTTGAGCAGGGGCTCGGGCGACGTCGTCGCCTTCTCCGGGACCGTCATCTTCGGATCCTTCGTGTCGGTCACAGCTTCGGCGCAATCTCTTCGGTCCAGATCCGGGTGCGCTCCTCCTGCGTCATATGGCACGCGGAGAAGTGCCCGCCGCCCCCGGCCTCGGTGAGCTCCGGCCGCTCGGTGCGGGTGATGTTGTCCTTCGGCACATCGGCGTACGGACAGCGCGGGTGGAAGGCACAGCCGGACGGCACGTTGATGAGGCTGGGCGGGGAGCCCTTGACCGGGATGAGCCGCTCGGTCTGGTCGCGGTCGATACGGGGCATCGAGCCCAGCAGCCCCCAGGTGTACGGGTGCTGGGGCTCGTAGAAGACCTTGTCGGCCGGGCCGCGCTCGACACAGCGGCCGCCGTACATCACCAGCAGATCGTCGGCGAGCTCGGCGACCACGCCCAGGTCATGGGTGATGATGATGACCGCGGAGCCGAACTCCTTCTGCAGGTCCCGGATGAGGTCGAGGATCTGCGCCTGGACGGTGACGTCCAGGGCGGTGGTCGGCTCGTCGGCGATCAGCAGCTCGGGGTTGTTGACCAGCGCCATCGCGATCATGGCGCGCTGGCGCATCCCGCCCGAGAACTCGTGCGGATAGCTGTCCACCCGCTTGTCCGGCTGCGGGATGCCGACGCGGTCCAGCAGCTCGATCGCGCGCTTGCGGGCCACCTCCTTGGTGACCTCGTGGTGCACCCGGTACGCCTCGATGATCTGGCGGCCGATGGTGTAGTACGGGTGCAGCGCGGACAGCGGATCCTGGAAGATCATCGACATCTCGCGGCCGCGCAGCTTGCGCACCTCGTCGGGGTCGGCGCCCAGCAGCTCCTGGCCGTTGAGCCAGATCTCCCCGGAGATCCGCGCCTTGCGGCGGCCGTACTGGCCCGCGGTGTGCAGCCCCATGATGCCGAGCGAGGTGACGGACTTGCCGGAGCCGGACTCGCCGACGATGCCGAGCGTCTTGCCCTTCTCCAGCCGGAAGCTGAGCCCGTCCACGGACTTCACCAGGCCGTCGTCGGTCGGGAAGTGGACGCGCAGATCGCGCACCTCGAGGAAGGCGGTGGGGGCGGGCGAGCCCGCCGCGGCCACCTCGCCCACGGCGGCGGTCCCGGTGGCCGGCAGATCACCGTTCCCGGGCTGTCCGGAGGACTTGGTCAGATCGGTCATCCGAGCCTCACTCGTGGGTCGATGACGGCGTACAGGAGGTCCACGACGAGGTTGGCGACCACGATGAAGATGGCCGCGATCAGGGTGACGCCGAGAATGACCGGAAGGTCCTTGTCGGTGATCGCGTTCACCGCGAGCCGCCCGAGGCCGGGCAGGTTGTAGGTGGACTCGGTGAGGACCGCGCCGCCCAGCAGCGCGCCCAGGTCGAGGCCGAGCAGGGTGAGGACCGGGGTCCAGGTCGAGCGCATCGCGTGCCGGCCGATGACCACCCGCTCCCGCAGCCCCTTGGCGCGGGCGGTGCGGATGTAGTCCTCGCCCATGATCTCCAGCATGGTGGCCCGGGTGAGCCGGGCGTACATCGCCGCGTAGAGGAAGGCGAGCGTGATCCACGGGAGGATCAGGCTCTCGAACCACATCGCCGGATCGTCGCCGAACGGCTTGTAGTCCACGTTGACCCACTTCAGCGAGTAGCTGAAGATCGCCAGCGAGAGCAGACCGGTGAAGTAGATCGGCAGCGAGACACCGGCCAGCGCGATCGTCATCGCCGAGCGGTCCCACAGGGTGCCGCGGCGCAGCGCGGAGACGACACCGGTGGTGATGCCGCCGACCAGCCACAGCAGACAGGCGCCCGCGGCGAGCGAGAGGGTCACCGGCATGGCGTCGGTGAGCTGCGGCCACACCGCCTGCTCGGTGCGGAAGGAGTAGCCGAAGCAGGGCGCCGAGCAGTGGGTGACGTCCGAGCCGTTGGCGTAGTCCCGGCCGACGAAGAGGCCCTGGACGAAGTGCCAGAACTGCACCAGGACCGGATCACCGAGGCTGAGCTTCTGCCGGATGCCCTCGATGGCCGCGGGGTCGGCCTGCTTGCCGACGAACAGCAGCGCGGGATCGGTACCGGCCCACTTCGGGATCACGAAGAAGATGGCGAAGGTCGTGAGGGTGACGACCATCAGCATCACGACGACGGCGAACAAGCGCCGGATGAGATAAGCAAGCACTGTGCGCGGCCCGGGGGTGGCCCGTGACCCCCCGGTCGAGGGGGATCACGGGCCACCGCCCGCGGCCATCACCTGCCCTTCGGGCCTATCGGGTGCGGCGATGGTTAACGTGTACGACGGGTCAGGTGACCTGCCGTCACTTGACGACGCCCAGCTGGGAGTAGTCGTAGCGGCCGTTGTAGGCCGCCGACGAGAAGGCGTTCGTCAGCCGCGAGCTGCGCCAGGTGATGTTCTTCTCGTACATGAACGGCATCTGCACGGCCAGGTCGCTGACCTTGTGGTTCATCTTCTGGTAGATCGCGCCGGCCTTGGCCGGGTCGGTCTCCTTGAGCGCGTCGTCGAAGAACTTGTTGATCTCCGGGTCGTTGGTCTCGGAGACGTTGTAGTTACCGGTCTGCTCGATGAAGCGGCCGTCGATCAGCGGCTGGGCGAAGCCCTGGCCGGTGGGGAAGTCGGGGCCCCAGCCGGTCATGGACATGCCGTAGCCGCGCTTCTTCATCACCGACGGCGAACCGGTGATGCTGGCGGAGGACTGACCCTGGATCGGCTCCACGTTGAGGGTGATGCCGACCTTCTTCAGCGACGCCTGGAGCGCCTCGGCCGCGTCGACCTCGGCGGGCTGGTCGTTGCGGGCCACGATGGTGGTGGAGAAGCCGCCCGCCTTGCCGCACTGCTTGAGCTCGTCCTTGGCCTTGGCCGCGTCCGGCTTGCCGCCGCGCTTGAGGATGCCGTACGGGTCGTAGTCGTCCGAACCCTTGACGCTCTTGGGGAACATGTTGGTGGCGATGTCACCACCGGCCTGCGGGCCACCGCGGGTGGTCTGGAGCGACTTGTAGTCGGTGCCGTAGATGACCGCCTTGCGGCAGTGGATGTTGTCGAGCGGCTTGACCTTGGTCGCGAAGTCGACGTACCGGACGAAGCTGGTGGTGATGTTGTCGACGTTGCCCTTGTTGTGCTTGAGGGCGTCGTTGCGGCCCGAGGGGGTCATACCGGTGGCGCTGAGGAAGACGTCGTAGTCGCCCTTGATCAGCAGCCGGTCGATCGCCTCGAGGTTGGAGTTGAAGGTGACCGTGACCTTGTCCGGCAGCGCCGGGCGGATCGGGTCGGACGCCTTCTTCCAGTTGGTGTTGCGGACCAGCGACAGGCTCTTGCCCGGGGTGTACGACTGGACCTTGTACGGACCGGAGGAGAACGGCCGGTTGGTGTACTTGGCGCCGGTGTCCTTGTCCGCCTTCACCGGGGAGCCGGTCGGCATCGCGAGCATCTGCTCGAAGTCACCGTTGGGCTTGGCGAGGTTGAAGACGACCGTCTTGTCGTCCGGCGTCTGGATCGCCTTCAGGCCCAGCTTGTCCTTGGACTTGTCCTTGTACGGGCCCTTGTACTCGCCCTTGGGGTCCAGGACCTGGCGCAGATAGCCGGGGCCGCCGGAGACGACGTCCTTGGCCCAGATGCGCTCGATGCCGTACTTGACGTCCTTGGACGTGATCGGGGAGCCGTCCTCCCAGGTGATCCCGTCGCGCAGGGTGTAGGTGTAGGTCTTGCCGCCGTTCGTGATCTTGGCGGTGGAGGTGGCGAGGTCCGGGACCAGCTCGTTCGCGGCGTTGCCCGGCTTCGGCGCGTAGGAGATCAGTTGGCGCGTGTAGAAGCGGGAGAAGTCCCAGGCGAACCCGTAGTACTGACGCTGCGGGTCGAGGGAGTCGAACTCCTGCTTGTTGATGAACTTGAGGGTGCCGCCCTTCTTGGCGGACTTGGCTGCGACACCCTTGACCGCGGCGTTGAACCCGGCACCCGAGCCCTCGTCGTCGGAACCGCCACCGCCGCAGGCGGCGGTGGCCAGGAGAGCGCCGACGACAGCCGTCGCTCCGGCGATCCGCCTGCTTCTCGAGAGCCGTTTCATAGTTGCTGCAACCTCCGGGTTAGAGCGGTCCTGAGCATGGCGCCGCGGAATACCTTGGGGAGCCGTCTGCCGGATGTGGCAGGGGCTGCTGATTGCGTTCGAGTACGACCGGGGGGCCGTGTGCCGCACCGTCATCGGGTGCCCTTCGGGTCCAGTGCGTCGCGGACGCCGTCGCCGAAGAGGTTGAAGGCCAGCACCGTGACGAAGATCGCCGCACCCGGGATGATCATGAACATCGGGTCGTCCTCGTAGGTGCCGACCGCCTTGGAGAGCATCTGCCCCCAGGAGGCGGTGGGCGGCTTCACGCCCGCGCCGAGGAAGCTGAGCGCGGCCTCGGTGAGGATGTTGGTGGGGATCATCAGCGTCGTGTAGACGGTGATCGGCGCCACCAGGTTGGGCAGCAGCTCGCGGAAGAGGATGTAGCGCCGGCCGGCGCCCAGGCTCCGCGCGGCCTCGATGTACTCCTTCTCGCGCAGCGACAGCGTCTGGCCGCGCACGATGCGGCCGACGTACGGCCAGCCGAAGAAGCCGATGACCGAGACCAGGATCGCGATGCGCACTCCGCTGCCGGTCAGTCCCAGCAGGTCGTTGGGGAGCACCGAGACCAGGGAGATGATGAAGAGCAGCTGCGGGAAGGCCAGCAGCATGTCCATCACCCGGCTGATCACCGAGTCCACCCAGCCGCCGAAGTACCCGGCGATGATGCCGAACACGGTGCCGAGGACCACCGCGACCACCGCCGCGAGGAAGGCCACGAGCAGCGAGATCCGGGCGCCGTAGACGACCCGGCTGAAGACGTCGCGGCCGTTGGACGGCTCCACGCCGAAGAGGAAGTCCGAGCTGATGCCGCCCAGGGATCCCTTCGGGGTGCCGAACAGCGGGTCGATCTCCTCCTGGTGGAACTCATTGGGTGGATGCCCGAGCAGGCTCACGATGAGCGGGGCGAAGATCGCCACCAGTACGAGGAAGACGACAACGATGCCACCCGCCAGTGCGAGCTTGTCCCGCTTCAGGCGTGACCAGGCGATCTGCCGCAGCGATCTGCCTTCGACGGACGCTTTGACCACATCCGCCGCTACATCGGCAGTCGCGACCGGATCGCTGTCCGTGCTCGTGCCGTGCAATGGTGCCGTCATCGTGGTGGAGACCCCTCTCGACCGGTGGTGACCGGCCCACGACTTGCCGCTGTGGCGGCTTCGTTCACAACCTGGGTGAAAGTCGCGTTCTGGTACGGAACCTTTCTGGAAGGGGTCGTACGCAGGAACCGCACCCCTTGGAGCGGGAGTCTTCAACGCGTTTGTGATCACCCGCCAGTACTCCCGGGCAATGGATGCCTAACCGTGATGTGAGGAGTACCGCTCCGCTATACGGACGGTCGCGACACGAGAACGCAGCAGTAACATCGCGTCCGTAATGGGGTGTTCGGCCCGATAGGAGTGGATGGCCCGTCGGGCAATCCCGTCAATCGGTGCGCGGAGTCGCTGGGCGCGGAGTCAGCGGGCACGGGGAGCCGGCGGGCACGCGGAGCCGGCGGGCACGCGAAGTCACCGCGCCCGCGGATCGGTACGCGGCGCGGCGGGCGCGGAGGCTCGGTACGCGGGGCCGGGGTCGCTCAGTACGCGGGGCGCGGCGGCGGATAGCCGTAGCCGTAGGACGGCGGCGCCGCGGGCGCGGCGCCGTAGGCGTCACGGTCGAAGAAGGGGCGGGCGTTGGCCCGCATCCACAGGGCGACGGGGTCGTACTCGTCCGAGAGCGCGACCGTGGAGACCGGCAGCCCGTCCGGCACGGCGGTGATCGACTGCTCCATCATCACCCGCACCGACTGCACCGCCGCCGGGCCGGTGTCGTACAGATCCAGGCCGATCGCCAGGTACGGGGCGCCCAGCGAGGGCTGTACCCAGGCGCGCCGCAGCGAGCGCACCGCGGCGGTGCGATGCGCGTTCTGCCCCAACAGGGCGTAGAACTGGGGGATGTCGATGGCGGGCTCGGTCAGCCGCAGCGGCCCGGCGGGCAGCCGGTCCAGGCCGCCCGCGATCCGGCGCAGATCCGGCCAGGGGATGCCCACTCCGCCGCCGCGGGCGTGGGGGTTGAGCCAGAGGCCGTAGCGGTCGCGGTAGAGGGAGTCGGCGATGAGGCGTCCGTCGACCACCTCGTGCGCGCGGTTCCAGCCACTGGCGGCCAGTTCCTGCGCGGAGGTCACACACGGGGCGTAACCGAGGCCGTCCACGTCCATGTTCCCGTACTGGGCGTCGGGCGAGCCGGGCGCGCCGTGCCACAGCAGCATCCAGACCTGGCCCTCGCCGATGGCGTGCAGCAGCGCCTCATAGGCGTCGTACCGGCCGGGAGCGACCTGCTGCAACGCTCGCTCAACCTGGCCGGCCGCCGCCCCCCAATCCGCGCCCGCGCTCACCTGGGTCCGCCCCTTCTCTCGGCCTTGCCCGCACCTCACCGGGGAGCGTGCTCGCACCCCTCTTGGTCATCAAACCAGCTTACGGGCCCCGGCAGCGGACCCAGGGGTGAGTCAGAAGTCACGGTCGTAGAACGGCCGCACCCGTCCCAGCATCCAGTCGGCCACCGGATCGCCCTGCGCCACGTCCAGCAGCACCAGCTGGACCTTCCACGGAACCGGCACCGAGCCGAGGGCGAGGCCCAGCGCCTCCACCGCGCGCGCCTGCCCCTCGGGGCCCGGCTCGTCGAGCTGCACACCGACGAAGAGCGCCGGTTCGTCGCCCTCGACGCTGGCCAGGGCGCGCCGGGCGGTCCGCACCCCGGTGCCCTTGGCGAACTCGATCCCGGCGGCGGCCAGGAAGTCCACCGGCTCGTCCTGCCAGTCCGGTTCGAAGAGCCGCACCCGGCCACCGGTGGCCGGACCGTCGAGCTCGGTACGCCCGGCGCGGCACAACTCCCGGACGGCGGGCGGAGGCAGCGGTACGACCACCGCGCCACCGGGGTTCACCGCGATGCCGAGCTGGGGCGGCAGCCCGCGGGCGAACTCCACGGCCGGGGCGACGGTGAAGGACATATGGGAGCCGACGAGTCGCAGGAACTGCTGCTCGGAGCTGAACACCGGGACATACGCGCCGCCGTCGATCTCCATCGTGGGCAGATCGAGGCTCGGGCTGCCCGGGCCCCCGCCGTTGGGCAGCGGAACCCAGAGGTGGCTGCGGGAGAGCGTCTCGACGATGCGCGCTCCGGCCCCGGGGACGTCGACGGAGGCGGCCATCACCTCTTCGAGCTCATTGCCGGGAAACCCCGGATGCGCGGCATACCCGCCGTCCGGGAATCCTCCGTGCGCCGGGGCCACTCCGTACTGCTCCGGGAAGCTCATCTTCGTCCAACCGCCATCTCGTCCGACCTGCCCGAAGCACCCTAACCGCTGGGCGGCCCGGGGCCGGAGGGGGCGGCGGCGATCTCCACAGCACTTCCCCACCTCGCCCGGGCTCGCCCTCGTCACGCTGTGTGATGCCCCATGACCGATTTCCGGCCACTCGCGCGAGGGGCCTGATCACGCGAGGGAAGAGGCCTGATCACGCGAGAGACAGGCGTGATCACTCGAAGGAGATGCAGCGCAGCGCGCTCGCGGTCGGCCGGTCCAGCAGCACCGCCGACGCGCACCCCCGCGGCGGCCGCCCCTCCTCCATCCCCGCGATCAGCCGCCGCATCGCGCGCAGGTGACGCCCGAAGGCGTAGGCGGATACCCCTCGGCCACGGGCGGCCTGCCCCTCCAGCGCCTCCGTGGCGCCCACGTCCAGCAGCACCATGTGGAGGTCGCGGCCCCGGCGCCGCACGTCCCGGGCCAGCCAGCGGCGGACCCACGGCAGCGCACCGCAGTCGTGCACCACGACGCTCGCGCCCGAGCGCAGCGCCCGGCGCAGCCCGGCGTAGTGGGCGTACCGGACCAGCGGGCGGTAGAGCGCGTACGGCAGCCAGCCGGGCAGCCTGCGCTCCCACGCCTCCCGGGTGTTCTGCGAGTCCACCCTGATCACGACCGCGCCCGTCTCGTCCAGGAGCGGCACCGTCCGGTTGATCAGCGTGCTCTTGCCGCTGCCCGGCAGCCCGGAGGCGACCAGCACATCCCCCGCCGGAAAGCGCAGCTCACGCGGGTCCGCGCGGCCGCCCTCCGCCCCGCCGCGCAGATCGTGCACCGCGCTTCTCCGGCCGGGGCGAGCCGTCGACCCGGTGGGGGTGCGGCCACGCCGCGCCGGCAGGAGCCTCTGTGTCGTCGCGTACGTTCCCTGCCCATGCACCGTGATCGTCCTCCCAGGTCGGTCAACGCTGCTCGTACCCGCAGAGTGTCAAGAAAAGGTAATGTCGAGCAAGGCTGCCCCTGGCCGGGCGGCCGGAGCCCGATCGGATCGGGGCTTCCCTTCTCGGCCATACATGCGATGATGTCCGCGCAACTCCATACCGGCCGCTTGAATCCGCGCGGGAGAGTCCTTGGCCATCGGCATCCGTGCCGGGTGTCCAGGGCGCCGAAGGAGCAAGTCCTCCCTTGAATCTCTCAGGCCCCGATACCGCGCGGACGAGGCAGATCTGAAAAGCGGGCCGCGCGGGCGCGGCTCCACCCAAGGTGCAAGCCGGGCCCCTTACGGGCGTCACGGCGAACCTCTCAGGTTCCGATGACAGATGGGGAGGACGCACGCGTCCTTGCCGTCCGTCCTCGCCGTCGCGCGACCCCGACCCCTGGAGCCTGAATCGTGACCGACGCCCCGCCCACCCCACGCCGTACCGCGCTGGACGCGCGGCACCGCGCGCTCGGCGCCACCATGACCGACTTCGCCGGCTGGGACATGCCGCTGCGCTACGGCAGCGAGCGCGACGAGCACACCGCGGTGCGCACCCGCGCCGGGCTCTTCGACCTCTCCCACATGGGTGAGATCTCTCTCATCGGTCCGCGGGCCGGGGACGCCCTGGACCACGCGCTGGTCGGCCGGCTGTCCGCGCTCGCCGTGGGCCGCGCCCGCTACACCATGATCTGCGACGACGAGGGCGGCATCCTGGACGACCTGATCGTCTACCGCCTCGGGGACGAGGAGTTCCTGGTCGTGGCCAACGCCGCCAACGCCCAGGTGGTGCTGGACGCGCTGACCGAGCGGGCCGGCGGTTTCGAGGCGACCGTAAGGGACGACCGCGACGCCTACGCGCTGCTCGCCGTCCAGGGGCCCGAGTCCCCGGGGATCCTCAAGCGCCTGACCGACGCCGACCTGGACGGGCTGAAGTACTACGCCGGGCTGCCGGGCACCGTCGCGGGCGTCCCCGCCCTGATCGCCCGCACCGGCTACACCGGCGAGGACGGCTTCGAGCTGTTCCTGGCGCCGGACGACGCCGAGCGGGTGTGGGAGGCGCTGACCGAGGCCGGAGCCCCGGTGGGCCTGGTGCCCTGCGGTCTCTCCTGCCGGGACACCCTGCGCCTCGAGGCGGGCATGCCGCTGTACGGGCATGAGCTGACCACCGACACCACCCCCTTCGACGCGGGCCTCGGCCGGGTGGTGAAGTTCGACAAGCCGGGCGACTTCGTCGGCCGGGCGGCCCTGGAGGCCGCGTCCCGCCAGGCGGACACCGTCACCCCGCGCACCCTGGTCGGCCTGATCGCTTCAGGCCGCCGGGTGCCGCGCGCCGGTTACGCCGTGGTGGCGGCCGACGGCTCGCCGATCGGCCAGGTCACCTCGGGCGCGCCCTCGCCGACGCTGGGCAAGCCGATCGCGATGGCGTACGTGGACCCGCGGTACGCGGGGCCCGGCACCGAGGGGGTGTTCGTGGACATCCGCGGTACCCGGGAGCCGTACGAGGTCGTGGCGCTCCCCTTCTACAAGCGCGAGCGCTGAGCTCCTGCGAGCGCGGGCGCTGAGCTTCCGCGAGCGCGGGTGGCGCCCCGGCCCCTCGCTGAGCGGCGGCCACGGCGAGCCCGGCCCGTCGCGTCCCTCGGCGTCGTCTCCCGTCGGCGCCGCATCCCACCAGCTAAGACCCGTTTCCCAAGCACTCCCCCGTATCCAGGAGAATCGGACCATGAGCAACCCCCAGCAGCTGCGGTACAGCAAGGAGCACGAGTGGCTGTCGGCCGCCGGCGAGGACGGCGTGTCGACGATCGGCATCACCGAATTCGCGGCCAACGCGCTCGGCGACGTCGTCTATGTCCAGCTCCCGGACGTCGGCTCCACGGTCTCCGCCGGTGACACCTGCGGTGAGCTGGAGTCCACCAAGTCGGTCAGCGACCTGTACGCGCCGGTCTCCGGTGAGGTCACCGAGATCAACGAGGACGTGGTGAACGATCCGGCGCTGGTGAACTCCGCCCCCTTCGAGGGCGGCTGGCTGTTCAAGGTGAGGGTGACGAGCGAGCCGGAGGACCTGCTCTCCGCCGACGAGTACACCGCCTTCGCCGAAAACTGACCCTCCTTATTCGATCGGGACCCTCGATGTCGCTTCTTAACAGCTCCCTGCACGAGCTCGACCCGGACGTCGCCGCTGCTGTCGACGCCGAACTCCACCGCCAGCAGTCCACCCTGGAGATGATCGCCTCGGAGAACTTCGCCCCGGCGGCGGTCATGGAGGCCCAGGGCTCGGTCCTGACCAACAAGTACGCCGAGGGCTACCCCGGCCGCCGCTACTACGGCGGCTGTGAGCACGTCGACGTGGTCGAGCAGATCGCCATCGACCGGGTCAAGGAGCTCTTCGGCGCCGAGGCGGCGAACGTCCAGCCGCACTCGGGCGCCCAGGCCAACGCGGCCGCGATGTTCGCCCTGCTCTCCCCCGGCGACACCATCCTGGGGCTGAACCTGGCGCACGGCGGCCATCTGACCCACGGCATGAAGATCAACTTCTCCGGCAAGCTCTACAACGTGGTGCCCTACCACGTGGACGCCGAGACCGGCCTGGTCGACATGGACGAGGTCGAGCGGCTGGCCAAGGAGCACCGCCCCAAGCTGGTGATCGCGGGCTGGTCGGCGTACCCGCGCCAGCTGGACTTCGCCGCCTTCCGCCGGATCGCGGACGAGGTCGGCGCGTACCTGATGGTCGACATGGCCCACTTCGCGGGTCTGGTGGCGGCCGGGCTGCACCCCTCGCCCGTACCGCACGCCCATGTGGTGACCACCACCACCCACAAGACCCTGGGCGGTCCGCGCGGTGGCGTGATCCTCTCCACCGCCGACCTGGCCAAGAAGATCAACTCGGCGGTCTTCCCGGGCCAGCAGGGCGGTCCGCTGGAGCATGTGATCGCGGCGAAGGCGGTGTCCTTCAAGGTGGCGGCGAGCTCGGCGTTCAAGGAGCGCCAGGAGCGCACGCTGGAGGGCGCCCGGATCCTCGCCGAGCGCCTGGCCCAGGACGATGTGCGGGAGGCGGGCGTCGCCGTCCTGTCCGGCGGCACCGACGTCCATCTGGTCCTGGTCGATCTGCGCGACTCCGAGCTGGACGGGCGGCAGGCCGAGGACCGGCTCCACGAGGTCGGCATCACGGTCAACCGCAACGCGATCCCGAACGACCCGCGGCCCCCGATGGTCACCTCGGGTCTGCGGATCGGCACCCCGGCGCTGGCCACGCGCGGCTTCACCGCGGAGGACTTCCGCGAGGTCGCCGACGTGATCGCGGAGACGCTGAAGCCGTCGTACGACGCGGAGGCGCTGAAGGCCCGGGTCACCGCCCTGGCCGACAAGCACCCGCTGTACGCGCACCTGTCCAAGTAACCCGGAGTAACCGGGGCCTGGGGGCGCGCCCGACCTGGCGCGCCCCCGCCGCACCACCCGCACCGACCGCACCGGCCCCGCACCACCCGCACCACCCCACGCACGGCCCGCACGCCTCGCCCGGCGGGCACACGCTTCCCCCGGCGTGCAGACGAAGGAGTCCCCCGGTGGCCATTTCCGTATTCGACCTCTTCTCGATCGGCATCGGCCCGTCCAGTTCGCACACCGTCGGCCCGATGCGCGCCGCGCGGATGTTCGTCCGCCGGCTGAAGAACGAGGGTCTGCTGGCCCACACCACGTCCGTCCGCGCCGAGCTCTTCGGCTCCCTGGGCGCCACCGGTCATGGCCACGGCACCCCGAAGGCCGTACTGCTGGGTCTGGAGGGCCACTCCCCGCGCACCGTGGACGTCGAGGCGGCCGACGGCGAGGTGGAGCGCATCCGCACCACCAAGCGGCTGCGGCTGCTCGGCGCCGAGATCGGCCCCGGCCACGAGATCGACTTCGACGACTCGGCCCAGCTGATCCTGCACCGCCGCCGCTCGCTGCCGTACCACGCCAACGGCATGACGCTGTGCGCGTACGACGCCGAGGGCCATCCGCTGCTGGAGAAGACGTACTACTCGGTCGGCGGCGGCTTCGTGGTGGACGAGGACGCGGTCGGCGAGGACCGCATCAAGCTCGACGACACCGTCCTCACCCACCCCTTCCGCACCGGCGACGAGCTGCTGCGGCTCTCCCAGGAGACGGGCCTGTCGATCTCGGCCCTGATGCTGGAGAACGAGAAGGCGTGGCGCACGGAGCAGGAGATCCGGGCCGGGCTGCTGGAGATCTGGCAGGTCATGGAGGCGTGCGTGGCCCGCGGCATGTCCCAGGAGGGCATCCTGCCCGGCGGCCTCAAGGTCCGCCGCCGCGCCGCCACCGCCGCCCGCGCCCTGCGCTCCGAGGGCGACCCGGGCGCCCGCGCGATGGAGTGGATCACCCTCTACGCCATGGCGGTCAACGAGGAGAACGCGGCGGGCGGCCGCGTGGTCACCGCCCCCACCAACGGCGCGGCGGGCATCATCCCCGCCGTCCTGCACTACTACACCCGCTTCGTCCCGGGCGCCGACGAGGAGGGCGTCATCCGCTTCCTCCTCGCCGCGGGCGCCATCGGCATGCTCTTCAAGGAGAACGCCTCGATCTCCGGCGCCGAGGTCGGCTGCCAGGGCGAGGTCGGCTCCGCCTGCTCGATGGCGGCCGGCGGCCTCGCCGAGGTCCTGGGCGGCTCCCCGGAACAGGTGGAGAACGCCGCCGAGATCGGCATGGAGCACAACCTCGGCCTCACCTGCGACCCCGTCGGCGGCCTGGTCCAGATCCCCTGCATCGAGCGCAACGGCATGGCCTCGGTCAAGGCGGTCACCGCCGCGAGGATGGCCCTGCGCGGCGACGGCCGCCACCATGTCTCGCTCGACAAGGTGATCAAGACGATGAAGCAGACGGGCGCCGATATGAAGGTCAAGTACAAGGAGACGGCGCGGGGCGGGCTCGCGGTGAACGTCATCGAGTGCTGACGGAGGGAACGGCGAGTGGGATCGGCTGATGCCCAGGCGATACGGGTGCCGGTCGGGGAAGACGCGGAGCGCTGGGCCAGCCGGGCGACGAGCCGACGGGTACTGCTCGTGGTGCACAACGTCACCTCCGCGGGCCGCCTGCTGGACGTACTGCCGCTGTTCCACGACGACTTCCGGGTACAACTCCTGGTCACCTCGACCGAGTCCTCCGCGTTTCAGGCCGGAATCGGCGAGTTGTTCGCGGAGTTGGGTCTGCCCGTGCTGCCCTGGGAACAGGCATTGGCGACACCGGTGGCGCTGGCGATCTCCGCGAGCTTCGGTGGTCAACTCCAGGACATACAAGGCAAATTGGCTGTCTTGTCACATGGCGTCGGATACACTAAAAAACTGGGCGAGTCACGAGTCACGAGTCACGAGTCACGAGTCACGAGTCACGAGTCACGAGTCACGAGTCACGAGACACGAGACACGAACCCACATTCGGCCTGGCGCCGGAGTGGCTGCTGGCGAACGGCGAGCCGTTCGTGGACGGCCTCGTCCTCTCCCACCCGGAGCAGCTGGAGCGGTTGCGGCGGGTGTGCCCGGAAGCCGAAAGAGCATCCGTACTCGCCGGCGACCCCTGCTTCGACCGCATGCTGGCCGGGCGTCCCCACCGGGAGCGGTTCCGCCGCGCCCTGGGCGTGCGTCGCGGCCAGCGGCTCGTCGTGCTGAACTCCACCTGGAACCCCGAGGGTTTCTTCGGAACCGGCGGCGACCAGGACATCCTGCCGAGTCTGCTCCCCCGGCTCGCCTCCGAGCTGCCGGCTGACGACTACCGGCTGGCGGCCGTACTGCATCCGAACATCTGGTACGGGCACGGGCCGGGGCAGATACGCGTCTGGCTGGACCGGGCCCGCCGCGGCGGACTGACCTTGATCGACCCCGTGCACGCGTGGCGACAGGCCCTGCTGGCGGCGGACGTCGTCCTGGGGGATTTCGGAGCGGTGTCCTACTACGCCGCGGCGCTGGACATCCCCGTGCTGCTCGCGTCCGCCACGCGGGACCGGCTGGACCCGGAGGCGCCCCTCGCGGCGTTCGTCCGGAAGGCCCCTCGGCTCGACCCGTACGAACCGCTGCGCGGGCAGCTGGAGGACCTGCTGGCGCGGCATCGCCCGGTGGCCGGTCCCGCGGAGTTCATCAGCTCGGCCCCGGGCTCGTCGGCGGCGCTGCTGCGGAGGCTCTTCTACACGCTGATGGACCTGCCCGAGCCCGCGGCTCCCGCCCTGCTGGAGCCGCTGCCGCTGCCACCGTACGACCCCCCACGGCGTACGACTCCGCTGGAGGTCCGTACCCGCGTCCGGGGAGCGGACGTCTGGATCGAGCGCTCCACCGGGCACCCGTACGACGCGGTCGGCGAGCGGCACCTCGCCGTCCATGAGGACACCCGGGACCCCGGCAGCCTGACGCCGGCTGACGTGATCTTCCGTGAGGGGCAGCCGGACGACCCCCGCCTGGGCGGCCCGGAGGAGTGGACCGCCGAGGTGCTGCGCCGGTATCCGCACTGCTCGCTCGCCGTGTACGTGACCGGCCCGCACAGCTGCGCCGCGCGTGGCCGGGATGACGGCGTGCTGCGGTTGTCGGCGGGCCCGGGAGCGGACGCCGATCCGGCGGCCTACGCCTCCGCGCTGCACGCGTGGCGGGCGGGCGGCGGTGTGGTGGCGCCGGGTGGGACGACGCTCCGGGTGCACGCGGCCGGCCGGGTGCACCCGGTGACGGTGACCCCCGCTACTCCGCCTGCCCGGCCGCCTCGCAGCGCAGCCGCAGACGGGAGAGATAGCCCAGGTGCGGAGTCGCCCTTTCCGGCCTGAGCAGGCGCTCGGCCTCAGCGATCCTCAGCAGGGCTTCGGAGTGCTCACCGGCGTCGTGCAGCGTCTCGGCGAGGTCCGTGAGGGTACGGGCCTGGTTGTACGCCTCTCCCCGCTCCGCGAAGAAGTCCCGCGCGGCCTCCAGGCGAAGGCGGGACTCCGCCAGCTGCCCCAGGCCACGCAGGGCACGTCCCTGGTGACGCCCGATCAGGGCGAGGGCGCGCGGAAGGTCCCGCGCGCCTTCCTGGCCGGGGGCGATCCGCCGGTAGACGCCCTCCGCCTCGACGAACCGCTCGTACGCCGCCTCGTACCGCCATTGGTTCAAGCACAGCAGGCCCAGGAACTCCACGGACGACGCCTCGCCCCGTAAGTGGCCCGCGGCGCGCTCGCAGGCGACGGCGGCGCGCACCGCGTGTTCGGCCTCCTCCCACCGTCCCATCTCGCCCAGACAGTGGCCCAGTTGGAAGTGCAGGGCACCCGCCATGCGGGACCGCGGCTGATGCTCGTCGGCGCACCGGGCCGCGATCCGCAGGGCGGGCAGCACCTCGTCCCCGTGTCCGGCCTTCAGCTGAAGCGGCCACAGCGCGCGGGCCAGTCGCAGCGCCGTGTCGATGTGCTGGTACTCGTCCGCCACGGCGACCGCCCGCACCAGGTTCCCGGCCTCGGCCAGCAGGGCCGCCATGCCCTCGGCCTCGTCACCGTACGCGGTCCCCCGCTCGGGTGCGGGCTCGGTCCGCCAGCTCTGCGGCAGGGCCGCGTGGGCGGCGTGCAGCGCCCGGTTCAGCAGTCCGTCGAGCACCCGTGACACCGCCGCGAAGCACTCCGGGATCCCGTGCTCGGGACCCGCGGCGTCGGCCAGATGGCGGCGCACCTCGGGCCGGAAGCGGTGACGTCCGTCCCCCACCGACTCCACCAACTGCGCGTCCGCCGCCGCGGCGAGCATCCGGGCGGCCTCCTCCTCGGCGACGGCGGCGGCGTCCGAGGCCAGCCGGGCGTCGATCGCGGGCCAGCCGCCCAGCGCGGTCAGCCGGCACAGCCGCGCCACCTCGGGCCCGAGACGGCGACACGCGTCCCGCGTCATGGTGTGCACCGGATGGTGCCCCGTGGGCTCGTCGGGCGGATCCGCGAAGGGCGGTTCCTCGGCCAGCAGGCGCATCGCCGCCGCCTTCAGGGCGAAGGCGTTGCCCGCGCAGGTGTCCAGCAGGGCGGGCATCCGCGGCTTGGCTCGCGCCACCCTCTCGGCCCCGGCCACCTTCCTCAGCATCCTCAAGCCGTCCCGCTCGCTCAGCGGAGGGACGGCGATACGCTCCGCCTCCAGCGCGAACGGCGGACCCGACGCCACCACCAGCAAGAACACCTCCGGCGTGGCCGGAATGAGGTTGCGGACCTGCGCGACCGAGGACGCGTGGTCGATCACCACCAGCGCCCTGCGGCCGGCCGTCAACCGCCGGTAGAGCTGTTCACGCCCCGCCTCGGTCGGCGGAATCCGCTCGGGCTCGACTCCCATCTGCCGCAGCAGGCGCAGCAGGACGGTGGCCGGTTCCGGTCCGTGGTCTCCGGCGGCGTCGGAGAGGTCGACGTAGAACTGCCCGTCGGGGTACCGCGCGATCTGGGCGGCGCCCCAGTGCAGGGCCACCGCGCTGGTACCGATGCCGGGCGGACCGTGCAGCAGCGCGACCCGTGGCCGCCCGTCCGCGGCGCGCGTCGCCTCCCGCTTCAGCTGCCTGAGGACGGCCTCGCGGTCGGTGAAGTCCCGCGTGGCGGGCGGCAGTCCCGCCGCGGGGCGCAGCGCCACCGCCGCGTCCGGCAGGCTCCGCAGCAGAAGGGCCCACTCGCCGGACCCGCGGCCGTCTTCGCCCAGACGCGGATGCATCTGACGCGCCAGCGCCTCCCACCCCTCCGCGGTGGCCGGCAGCGGCGTCTCCCGGCCCAAGGTCCGTCTCACCAGCACACCCGTCGACAGGAGCACCTGTTTACCGACTTCTCCGGCCGCGCCGTTCCCCACCGCCGCGAGGAATGCGGTGAGCGCGCTCACCGTGACGATCTCGATCACACCGGCCCCTCCCCTGGTCCCGGTCCGGTCCCTGGCCGGACTGTATCCCCGCGGTACCCGCCCCGGAAAACCATTCGGCCTCGGCGGCCTCGTCCCGACGCCGCCGGGTCCGCCGGGCCGTCGGTCCGCCGGGTCCGTCGGGCCGGTCGATCCGTCGATCCGTCGATCCGTCGGGTCCGTCGGGTCCGTCGGGTCCGTCGGGTCCGTCGGGTCCGTCGGGTCCGTCGGGTCCGTCGGGTCCGTCGATCCATCGGTCCGTCGGTTCCGGATGCGGGCCCGCCGGATGTCACACTCCGGCGGGCTTCTCTGTCGTACCTGCGCACGCCATTGCCACCACAGGTACGACACGATGGAGAGCCCGCCATGGCCCGTATCTCGCTCACCCCGCCCAGCACGCTGCTCAACCGCATCGGCGCCTGGTACTCCCGGCGCGCCTACGGCAAGGTGCTCGACCCCGGTCTGGCCGCCGGCCACAATCCGCGGGTGCTGCTCACCTATGTCCGGGCCGAGCGCGGTGCCGCCAGGTGGAACCGCCTGGACCCGACCCTCAAGCACCTCGCGGTCATGGCCACGACGGCGAAGATCAACTGCTCGTGGTGCATGGACTTCGGCCACTGGGAGGCCGACGCCCTCGGGCTCCCGATGGACAAGACCTCCAAGGTGCCGCGGTGGCGCGACCACGAGGACGCCTTCACCGAGCTGGAACTGCTCGTCCTGGACTACGCCGAGGCGATGACCGAGACGGAACCGCGCGTGACCGACGAACTCGCGGCCGCCCTGATCGAGCGGCTCGGTGAGGCGGCGTTCGTCGAACTCACCGCCATGGTCGGCCTGGAGAACTACCGTTCGCGCGTCAACAGCGCCTTCGGCCTGACCAGCCAGGGCTTCTCGGACGCCTGCGGGGTAGCGTCGCGGGCGTGATCGACACGACCACCTTCGAAGAGCACCGGCGGACGCTGTTCGGCATCGCCTACCGCATGCTCGGCTCCGTCGCCGACGCCGAGGACGTGGTACAGGACGCCTGGCTGCGCTGCAGTCAGGTGTCCACGCCGGTGGACAACCCGGCGGGCTATCTGGCCCGTACGGTCACCAACCTCGCGCTCAACCGGCTCACCTCGGCCGCCGCCACCCGCGAGCGTTACGTCGGACCCTGGCTGCCCGAGCCGCTGGTCACCCGGCCGGACGTCGGCGAGGAGGTGGAGCTGGCCGAGTCGGTCTCGCTCGCCATGCTCGTCGTCCTGGAGAGTCTGTCGCCGCTGGAGCGGGCGGTCTTCGTGCTCAAGGAGGTCTTCGGCTTCTCCTTCAAGGAGATCGCCGGAATGCTGGAGCGCGGCGAGGCGGCCGTACGGCAGGTGGGCAGCCGGGCCAGGGCCCATGTCCAGGCCCGCCGGCCGCGTTACGACGCCCCGGCGAAGGTGCGGCGGCAGGTCACCGAGGAGTTCCTGGCCGCGTGTCTCGGCGGCGATCTGAACCGGATGATGGAGCTGCTGGCCCCCGATGTCACGGCGTGGAGCGACGGCGGCGGCAAGGTGAAGGCCGCCCTGCGCCCGCAGCGGGGCGCGGAGAAGGTCGCCCGCTTCCTCGCCGCCGTCCTCGCCCAGCCGATGGACGACCCCCGGGTGCACGTGGTGGACGTCAACGGCCGTCCGGGGTTGCTGCTCACGGTCGCGGGCCGCCCGGACACGGTCGCCTGTGCGGAGGTCGAGGACGGGCGCATCACCGAGATCCGCATCATCCGCAACCCGGAGAAGCTGCGGCACCTGCCGCCGCCGTAGGCCACCGGGGCGCCGCACACCGTCGAACAGGTCGTCCTCGGGAGTCGCGACATCGACGTCGATGTCGACGTGGGACCGGGCCAGGTGGTAGTCCTCGGTGGGCCGCCGAGACCGCCACCACCCCCGACGCCCCCACCCCCCGGACCGCCGCCCCTCTCAGAGCTGACCGAGATCAACCCGCACCGGAAACGGAGCCGCCACCTTCACCACACCGGTGAACACGTCCCCCTCCCGGTAGACCCTGGCCGCGGGGTCGAGGACGTAGGTGTAGACGAGCGGGACGCCGGTGGCCGCCTGCTCGATCCGCCAGTAGAAGGCAATGCCCGCCTTGGCGTACTGGTCCACCTTCACAATGCGGTCGGTGGTCTCCGAACCGGGCGACACGACCTCGGCGACCAGCAGCACATGCTCGGGACGGGTGGGCGTGACGTCGATCGTTTCCGCGCGATACACGACCACGTCCGGACGACGATTGGTGAGCGGCACGTCCTGGAGCCGGACATCGAAGTCGGTATCGGCGTTCCAGTCTGGACCCGCGGCGTCTTCCAGGGCGTTGGCAAGGATCCGAGCCAGGCGGTTGTGCCGCTTCGACGCGCTGGGGCTCACCACGACCATCCCGTCCACGATCTCAATACCCGCGCACTGCTCCTCGGACCAGGAGTCGTACTGCTCAGCCGTGATCTGCTCGTGCATCCACGCCGGAGCGACCATCTCGGCGGTCATGACTCACCTCCCTGAACCCGCGCGACGGGTGTGGCACCGCTGGGCTCAGCGTACCGGGGCAGGCGCCCCCGCTCCGGACTCACGGATCCAGCGCAGGGACCTGCTGGGATGCATTCCCTGTCCCCTCACGGTTCACGGGTGAAGATCTCCACGTCGACTCCCGCCTGCCGCTTACGGGGCGACCCCGGCGTCCCCGCCGTCGGCGGGCACCCCTTTCCGGCGGCTTCCCGGGCGGCCGGAGCGCTCGGCGCGGATCGAGCGGAAGCCGGGGTGGACGCCGGGGCTGAGGCCCTGGCGGGCCGCCAAGCGCCGAAGCAGGTCGGTGAGTTGGTCCCGCTCCTGCTCCGAGAGGCCATCGGTCAGCCGACGCTCGTGCTCCGCGCCCACCTTCCGCAGCTGATCCAGCAGCTTCCCGCCCTCGTCGGTCAGATGGACCGCGTACAGGCGCCGGTCGACAGGGTTCCTGCGGCGCTCGATCAGCCCGCGCTCCTCCAGTTCGTCGGCGAACGCGACGAACCGGCTCGGCGGCATGCCCAGGTCGTCGGCGAGCTCGCGCTGGCTGCGGCCCGGCGAGTCGGCCAGCAGCCGGAGCAGGCCGCCCTGCGGTGGGGTCAGGTCCAACTCGGCGAGGCGTTCGGCGAACAGCTCGGCGGCGTGGGCGCCGAGCTGGGCGAGCAGGAAGGCGGCACCGGTCGGGGGCGCACCCGGTGGCCGTTCACCTTCATTGGTCATTCCCATGCGGACATCATACTCGCTTGACAATCGTTTCAGTTCGTAATCATTATCTTCCACATCGGTTGTCTGGCCGACCAACGGAGGAGAAGCCATGCCCAGCACGACCCCACAGACGTCCCCCACCCCTTCCACCCGGACCGCCCCCGCCGAGCACACCCCCGGCCGTCGCCCGCAGGGCGGGCCTCCGCTGCCGGCGCCCGTGCTGGCGTTCGCCGTCCTGACCATCGGCTACGTCGTCGTCAACAGCTCGACCCCACGCCCCGCCGCCTCCGGCGAGGACGTCCTGCGGTACGCGCGGGACAACGGCACCACCATCGAGCTCGGCTCGCTCCTGCTGTTCGCCTCGGCCACGCCCCTGGCGCTCCTGGCGGCGGTGTTCTACCGGCGGCTGCGCGCGCTGGGCATCACCGCACCCGGCTCGGCGATCACGCTGGTGGGCGGGGTGCTGGCGTCCGTGGCGCTGACCGGCAGCGCGCTGTTCGGCTGGGCCGGCGGCCGCCTGCCCATGGACGCCGATCCGGCCCTGGCTCGCGCACTGGCCGACCTGTCGTTCCTGTCCGGCGGCGTCGCCTACTCGGTGACGTTCGCGATGCTCGTCTCCGGCATCTCGGTGACCGGGCTGATGACCCGCCTGCTGCCGCGCCCGCTCACCTGGACCGGACTGGCACTGGCCGCCGCGGGCATGGTCTCCCTGCTCACGCTGATCGCCGACCCGTTCGCCTACCTGCTGCCGGTCGTCCGCTTCGGCGGGCTCATCTGGCTGGTCATCACCGCGTTCCTGCTGCCCCGCACCCGCCCGTCCCGGCACCAGTGAGCGCCGGACGCGCGGACCCGCCGAGGACACCCACAGAGCGCACGCCGGTTATCCACAGGACCATGAAGTCCCTTGTACGTAACCGCTGTTCGACTTAGCGTGACGGATCACTGGCAACGTTGAGGGGGTCGCGGGGCGTGGCGTTCTGGATGGCGCTCGCGTCGGTATGGGCCGTGCTGCAGCTGTTGTTGCTGTCCTGGCCGGTGCGGACGGTGCGGTGGCCGACGGTGCTGCTCGCCTTCGGGGTGGGCGCTTACGGCTGCGGTGTGCTCTCGATGGTGCTGGAGCTCGTGGTGGCACGGCAGTTGGCCACCGCGCGGGAGACCTCGCTGTCGGCCGTCATGGACGTGGTGTCGTGGACGACGGCTCCGGTGGTGGAGGAGCTGATCAAGATCGCGCCGCTCCTGGTCGCGGGGTGGGCGCTGCGCGGGCGGATGCAGTGGGGTCTGGCGGACTTCGTGGTGCTGGGCGGGGCGGCCGGGGCCGGATTCGGTCTGCTGGAAAACCTTCTGATGTACGCCGAGTCCGCGGGCAAGGCCAGTCCCTCGGACGAGGGAGGCTGGGTGATCGCGAAGGGGCTGGTCGACCACCCGTACGTTCCCGGCCTCGGGCAGATCCTCGGCAGTTGGTTTCCCGCCCCGACCGGCACCGTCGGGGCCGGAGGGCCGGTACTCCCCTACGGGGCGCACATCTTCACCAGCGCGCTGGCCGGGCTGGCGGTGGGCTTGCTGTGGTGCGGTGCCCGCGTGCTGACCCGGGTCGCGGCGCTGGTGCCGCTGGCCGGGGCGGTGGCGATCCACTGGGTGACCAATTACGCCGCGGCCTTCCAGGGCGACGACACGGCGATGGAGTGGCGGGAGCGGCTGGCCGGGGAGTGGGGGCTGTGGATCATCCTCGGGTGCCTCGCCGCCGCGTGGATCTGGGATCTGCGCCGCTCCCGCCTGGGCCGGCGCCGCGCGCCTGACGTCGCGCTGGCGGCCGAGCGCCAGGGCCGGACCGCCCTCGAAGCCCTCTCCGGGTACGCCCTGCTGCGCCTTCCGGCCACCTGGATCATCGCCCTGGGCTACGCCCGGCAGCGCCGAGCGCTGCTGTACGCCACGGCGCACCCCCGTACCCGCGCGGAGAAGCTGGAGCCGCTGCGCACGTCGGTCGTCCAGCAGACCCACCGTATGGACGCCACCCACAGCCAGGAGGCATGGCGTGGCGTGACCTTGACGCGGCTGTGGCGCCGGGCCCGGGAGCAGCGACCCCGCTGGCCGCGGCACGAGAAGGCGCTTCTGGTGCTCAGCCTGCTGCTGGCCGTCCCCTCCCTGCTGTATCTGGCGGTGGGCTCCTTCCCATCCACGAAGGATCTGCAGGAGTACTTCACCGGGGGCACCGGGCTGCGGATTCTGGTCGGCGTCGGCCTCGCCGGGCTGGCCCTGGCCCTGTGGCGCCTGATCTCCGCCGTACGCGGCTACCGAGCCGCAGGCGCGTCCCCTCTGGGCGAGGCCGTCGCCCAGGTCCAGTTCCGGATCGCCGTCTGCGCGGGCTCGCTCGTCGTCGGCGTCCTGCTGCTGTCCCGCTGGTCGGCCATCGCGGAGGGGGAGGCCCCGCTCGCCGGCTACGACATCCTGGGCACCGACCGCTTCCTCCTGGACAAGCTCCTCGAGACCGGCCTTCCCCTCCTCCTCACCCTCGCCATGTTCGCCATGCCCTACGCGCTGCCGCTGGAGCTCGCCATGGGCGGAGGGCTGGCGGAGACCCTGCTGATGGGCCTCGCCCCGCGCGCCCTGGCCCCGATCGCCTCACGCGTCGGAGCGAGGCTGGCGGCGCGCGAGGCGACGCGATGGGCGCGCGGCGCGCTCCGGAGCCGTGGCCGGGGGGCGTTCTCCCGTACCTGGGACCGGGTTCGGCACGGGCGCACCGATCCGGTGGACCTGGCGACCGGGCGGATGTTCCTGCCGCAGACGGATGTGGCGCTGCCGGGTGTGCTGCCGCTGGTGTTCTCCCGCCGGGTGGACTCCGGATACCGCGCCGGGCGGTGGTTCGGCCCGACCTGGGCCTCAACGGCCGACCAGCGGCTGGAGTTCGACGAGCGGGGCGTGGTCTTCTTCACCGAGGACGGTCTGCTGCTGGCCTATCCGCATCCGGTGCCGGGCGGCGCCGCGGTCATGCCCGCGGAGGGGCCGAGGTGGCCGCTGGCGCGGACGGCGGACGGCGGTACGTACACCCTCACCGACCCGGATGCCGGGCTCGTGCGCACCTTCACCCCGCACCGCGACGAGGCGCTTGCGCTTCTGCGGGAGATGGCCGATCGCAACGGCAACCGCGTCACCTTCGCCTACGACCCCTCCGGCACACCCCTCGAGATCCTGCACAGCGGTGGCTACCGGCTGCGGCTGACGTCGGAGAACGAGCGGATCACCGGCCTGTGGGTGGGGGACGTACGGGTGATGGGCTACGGCTACGCCGACGGCCATCTCACCGAGGTCACGGGCTCTTCGGGCCTGCCGCTGCGTTTCGCCTACGACCGGGCCGGGCGGATCACGTCCTGGACCGACACCAACGACCGCTGGTACTCCTACGCCTACGACGAGCGGGACCGGGTCATCGCCGAGGGCGGCGAGGTCGGCCACTCCACCTTCCGCATCGGCTACGACGGGGTGGACCCGGACTTCCCAGGGCTGAAGGTCACGACCCTGACCTCACCGGACGGTGCGGTCACCCGCTATCTGATCGACGAGGCGCACCAGGTCGTCGGGGAGATCGACGCGGCGGGCGCGGTCAGCCGCACGGTGTACGACCAGGCCGGCCGTACGGTCGCCGAGACCGACCCGCTCGGCCGCACCACCGGCTTCCGCTACGACGAACACGGGCATCTGACGTCCGTCATCCGGCCCGACGGCAGCGAGATCAGCGCGGTGCTCGACGCACGGGGCAACCCTCTGCGGATCATCGACCCGGGCGGCGCGGTGTGGCGGCAGACCTTCGACGCGGCGGGCAACCGCACCACCCTCACCGACCCGCTTGCCGCCACCACCCGCTACCTCTACGACGCGCACGGAGGTCTGCTCGCCGTCACCGATCCGCTGGGCGCGACGACCCGGGTGCGCTGCGACGGGGCCGGGCTCCCGGTCGAGATCACCGACCCGCTGGGTGCCACGACCTTCTACCAGCGGGACGCGTTCGGCCGTGTCGTGGCCGAGACGGACCCACTGGGCGCGGTGACCCGCTACGACTGGAGCCCGGAGGGCAAACTCCTGCACCGCACCGGGCCGGATGGATCGGCGGAGTCCTGGACGTACAACGGCGAGGGCAACTGCCTCTCTCATACCGACCCCGTCGGTGGCACGACGGTGTACGAGTACACCCACTTCGACCTGCTGTCCGCCCGCACGGGCCCGGACGGGGTCCGCTACGAGTTCGAGCACGACGCGGCGCTTCGACTGACGAAGGTCACCAACCCGCAGGGCCTGACGTGGAGTTACGAGTACGATCCGGCGGGCCGCCTGACAGCGGAGACGGACTTCGACGGCCGTCGCGTTCGGTACGCATACGACGCGGCGGGTCATCTCACCGCCCGGACCGATCCCCTGGGCCGGACCATCACGTACGAGTACGACGTACTCGGCCGCCTGATGCGCAAGACGTCCGACGACCGCGCCACAACCTTCACCTACGACCCCGCCGGGCTCCTGACCTCGGCCGCCGGCCCGGACGCGGAGGTTGTCTACCAACGTGACCGCATGGGCCGGGTGACGTCAGAAACGGTGAACGGCCGTGTCGTGGCGCACGCCTACGACCCCCTGGGCCGTCGCATCCGCCGCACCACGCCCACCGGTGCCGTAACGACGTACGCCTATGACACGGCGGGCAACCGCACCGCCCTGACCGCCGGGAACCACATCCTCGCCTCGGCACACGACGCGGCGGGCCGCGAGACCACGCGCCGCATCGGCAACGCCCTCACCTTCACCCATACGTGGGACCCGCTAGGCCGCCTGACCACGCAATCGCTGACCGGCGCACCCGGCGGCATCCACCACCGGACGTACAACTATCGAGCCGACGGTCACCTGATCGCGGTGGACGACCACTTAACGGGCCGACGCACCTTCGATCTGGACGCGACAGGCCGGGTGACGGCCGTCTACGCCGACAGCTGGACCGAGACCTACGCCTACGACGAGGCGGGCAACCAAACACACGCGACCTGGCCGAGCACGCAACCCGCCCAGGAGGCGACAGGCCCTCGCAGCTACACCGGCACGCGCATCACCGGCGCGGGCTCGGTCCGCTACGAACACGACGACGCGGGCCGCCTCACCCTCCGCCAGAAGACCCGCCTGTCGAGGAAGCCCGACACCTGGCGCTACACCTGGGACTCCGAAGACCGCCTGGTGTCGGTCACCACTCCCGACGGCACGGTCTGGCGCTACCTGTACGACCCCTTCGGCCGCCGCACCGCCAAACAACGCCTAGCGGCCGACGGCAAAACCGTCCTGGAGCAAACGGATTTCACCTGGGACGGCCCCCTTCTCATAGAACAGACCACCACCGTCCCGGACCTCCCCCACCCGGTCACCCTCACCTGGGACCATGACGGCCTCCGCCCCATAGCCCAGACCGAACGCGTCACCGAAGCCACCACCCAGCGCGAAATCGACGCCCGCTTCTTCGCGATCGTCACCGACCTCGTCGGCACCCCCACCGAACTCGTCGACGAATCGGGCACCATCGCCTGGCGCACCCGCTCCACCCTCTGGGGCACCACGACCTGGGCCGCCGACAGCACGGCCTATACCCCACTCCGCTTCCCCGGCCAGTACTTCGACCCGGAAACCGGCCTCCACTACAATTTCCACCGCTATTACGACCCGGATTCCGCCCGCTATCTCTCCCCCGACCCCCTGGGCCTCACGCCCGATCCCAACCCGGTCGCCTACGTTCACAACCCGCACACCTGGACCGACCTCCTTGGTTTGTCCCCATGCCCGAATAACGTTGCTCTCGGCACTCGAACGGAGGGAGATTTAGAGAATTGGGCCAATTCGAGAAATTATACGCATTTCCTGGACCAAACCCGAGATGGGGCCCTAGCATCTGTTCGCGATGTTGCACACGAAAAACCACACGTTCGCATACACGTAATCATGGACGGATTTCGCGGAAAGAAGGAACAACTAACGGACGACATAAACGAACTATTCGAAGCCGCATACATGCGAGGGAAGGGAGATAACTGGTACACGACCGAACGCGAGATGGCAATACTTGGAGACTCGGTCAAAAGAGGGAACCGACCATGGGACTCCATAACGTTTTACCATAAAGGCGCGATTGTCGACGTCAAGCATCCACCATTCCTTGGAGGAAGGAATTAAAATGCAGCGACTAGTGGAGTGGAACCGCAATTTTCGGCTCTGGCATTACACGGTCAGTTACTCTCAACTCCTCCTACGCAGCGTCAATATCGAAGGCACGGAGTCTCGCGTCGACATCCTCTTCTCCAACGTTAACTTGATGCATGTCAGCAACAGCTTCGAAAGTCTGTCCATCGACAGAATGGAAATCTCGGAGGCCCGCGATTTCCTACAGCTGGGCACCCCCCTCCAGAACAAGGGTCACATTTTCTTGCTAAACGGTGGGGAATTTTATGTCCAGGGCAGCCACTGCGAATGGCACGAAGATCTAGGAGGACCCCGCACGCCATCAAGGTTTGGACCTCTGCGCGGTATTGAATGACCGCAAACAAGGCGTTCGATCTGTGCGTGCAACGCAGAGGACAGAGGCTGCATTGGAAGATGACAATCGAGGGAGACGGCCCGTGGCACTTGCGCCTGGAATCACCACATGGCGTTGAAGCCACAGCCGCCAGCGACAATGTGTTCGAGGCGTTACGCTCGATGCGACCTGGCCTTGCAGCGAAAGGAGTGGAGGTCTGCTGCCACGGCGCACGAGTCGATGTGAGACCTTCCGGGCTTTCGGCATCGCATGGCGCTTGGATGATCTACGTTCTCCACCTGTGGCGGCCACCCACCGTACGGGACCTTGTTCCGACTTTTGGCTACTGCCCGGCCGAACTCACTGGCTCAGTAGAAGAACAGGATGCCTACTGGGAAAAGCACCTGAAGAGCAGGAAGAACTGGTTCAATTTCATCAACCCGGGGTGGTGGATCTACTTCCTTACGGCTTCGTGGGGTAGACCTAAGAGGCTGGATCTTCGACATGCCCCACGCCGACAACACGACAGCCCTTAACGCATGGAAGGTGGCATGGAGCGTGGCCCCGCTGCTCTCGTGTACGTGCGAGGACGACGAGGCCGCGCGGTGCGGCGCCTCAGGGCGCCGGGAACTCTCCGTTGCGCACGGCGCTCGTGAACGAAGTCCACGCCTCCACGGGGAAGACGAGGGCGGGGCCTGCCGGGTGCTTGCTGTCGCGGACGGGGACGACACCGGCAGTGGCGGCTATGGAGGGCGCGAACTCCACGCACTGGCCTTCATCGCCGCTGCTGTAGCTGGACTTGGCCCATTCAGCGCGGGACAGGTCGAAGGTCGCTTTCATTAGGTGTACTCCTCCATCACTCCACGGATCATGGCCAATGACTCGTTCGGGTGCAGAGCCGCAGCGCGCAACCGTTGGTACCTGGCAGCGGCGCGCTCCACTTCTGCCTTCGTATCGACCATCTGGCCCGACATCGCCGTATCCGCATACACGATGCCCGGTCCGTCGTCGAACGTCAGAAGCGTGAAGCTTCCCGGGACGGGGGGTGCTCCTGCCGCGAACGGCAGTACCTGCAGGGTGATGTCCGGGGACTCCGCCTGGGTGAGGAGGTGAGCAAGTTGCGCACGCGTCACATCGACGCCGCCCACGACGGTACGAACACAGGACTCATTCAGGACGCACCAGAGAAGCGGAGTTGCGTCTTTCTCCATCACCTCCCGCCTCCGCAGTCGCCGCTCCACTTTGGCTTCGATCTTGACTGCGTCCTCTCGTGGATGGGCGCTACGGAAGACCGCCCGTGCGTAGTCGGCCGTTTGCAACATGCCCATGATGAATGTGACTGAGTAATCCAGGATGCTGGTTGCCTGCCGTTCCAACTGGACGTACGGCACGAACCAGTCCGGATAGCCGTGCTGGCTCGCGCACTCCCGGAGTCGCGCGAACGTACCCGGCGTGCGGAAGACCTGGTCGCATGCCTTCGCAAACTCCTGACTGGCCAGCCGCTCGCCCGCCTCCACCTTGGCCACATATTGCTGCCCGTAGTTGGCCTCCAAGCCCAATTCCCGCTGACTCAGCTTCGCCCGCGTCCGCCAGATCCGTACCTCGGCGCCGAAAAACGCCGGCCCGCTGGCCGCTTCCGGCTGCTCGTCCACATTGCTCACCTGTGGTTCTCCCCTCACCCCAAGCCTCTTGGTGTGCCCCGATCCCTGTTGCGCGCGGCCTCGCAGGGCAACGCTGGGAGTACACAGAGTGATTAAAGCTCGCAAGGCACATCCAGGTCAGGAAGAACCCCCCATGGTGTTTCCCTCCGAACACATCACCGAATCCACCCGACTCCGCGTCGCGGACCGGGTCACCCGCGAGATGCGGGAAGTGGCGCGGCGACGTGGGTGGAGTTCGGCGGGCCCGGCCGAGCCACCGGTGGGAGGGACCCCGTACGTCCTCTTCTGCGGGGCGCTCCCCGAAGACCTCGCACGGCGCCAGCAGCCGCCCACACCCACATCCACACCGGAGAGTGACCGTTGAACGACACCTGCCCCACCTGCCGCCACTACGCGGCACTGCGCGAGCAGGCCAGACGAGCCGGTGACCACAGCAAGGCCACCGACTACGAGGTACTGCGCCGACGCCACCCCGCCCACACCGTCCACATCCCCCGCCAGCCCGAAGGACGAGCCGTATGAACCACCAGCTCGGTCAGCCACAGCCCAGCACCCGTCCCGTGCCCGCCCCCGGCCAGGTGGCGTACGACCCGGCCAGTGGCCGTACCGGCGTGGTGCAGGCGGTGCACAGCGTCGCCGAATTGTGCTTCGACCACCGGATGAGCAGCGATCGCGTCGCGTTCCTCCGGCCGGAGCGAGGCGGCGTCGAGTGGACGGCCGACGCCGGGGCCCTCCGTTTCCCGGCGGACGGGGAGGGCGGCGCGCGACGCCCGCACGCGCCGTAGCCATGCTCGGTGCGGTGCGCGCCCCGCCGCCGTCCTGACGGTGGTCAGTGCCAGTCGCCGCACCCGCGCCGGGCTCGCCACCACGTCGGCTCCCGGCTCCCGGCTCCCGGCTCCCGGCTCCCGACCGTGAATCGAAACGGCCCG
Source organism: Streptomyces sp. 5-10 (assembly GCF_014712245.1). NCBI lineage: Bacteria > Bacillati > Actinomycetota > Actinomycetes > Kitasatosporales > Streptomycetaceae > Streptomyces > Streptomyces sp. 5-10. The sequence goes on along the minus strand of NZ_JACVYG010000011.1, from coordinate 120,734 downwards.
TCGCCGCGTTTCCAGAACCTCGGACCGCGGATCGAGGAGACGCGCCGCCCGCCGCTCCCCGGCGGCGCCTCCGGCCGGTGGCGCTCCCCTCCGTCCCGCGCGAGGTCCCGCGCGAGGGAGGACCCATGGATCCGTCCGCCGACGCCTCCGGTCCCGCCGAGCCCCACCCGCTGAGCGGGAGCGAACGGCGGGAGTACGAGCGGCTGCGCGGGACGGCGGCCGTACACCACCGGCGGCTTCGCCACGCGGGCGCGTGCGTGCTGCTCGTCCTGGCGGTGCTGCTCTCCCCGCTCGCCGTCGTCGCCACCTGGCTGCACGAAGAGATCACCGACCCTCACCGGTATGTCCAGACCGTCGCCCCGATCGCCAGGAACCCCTCCGTCCAGTCCGCCGTCACCAACCGGCTCACCCGACGCGTGGTCGACCGGGTCGACGTGCCCGCCATCACCGCCCACCTCGCCAGGAACCTGGACAAGACCGGAGCCCCGTCCGTCGTCGTGAACGGCACCCGGATGCTCGGCGGGCCGCTGGAGAGCGCCCTCACCAACGCCGTGCAGCACGTGGTCCACAAGGCGATCACCAGCGAACAGTTCCCGTTGGTGTGGGACGCGGCCAACCGCCGCGCCCACGCCGCCGTCGTCAAGGTCCTCACCGGTGAGGGCACCAGCGCGGTCCAGGCCCGTGGGAACGCGATCGTCCTGGACATCGGCACCCTCGTCGACAACGTCAAACAGCGCCTGGTCCGGGCGGGCTACGAGAAGGCCGCCAAGTTTCCCCACATCGACCGGCAGTTCACGCTGGTGCGGACGGACAAGCTGGACGAGGCGCAAGGCGCGATGCGTCTCCTCGACATCCTCGGCACCTGGCTGCCCGCCGTGACGATCGTGCTCGCCGCGCTCGCCGTGTGGGTCTCCCCCGCGCATCGGATCACGCTGCTGGCCGCCGGGGTCGGCACGGCGGTGATGATGGCCGCCTTGCTGGTCGGTCTGGCCGTGGTGCGCGGCGTCTACCTGGACTCCGTCCCGCCCACGACCCTGCCCCGGGGCCCGGCGGCCTTCATCTTCGACACGCTCGTACGCTTCCTGCGCGAAAGCACCCGCACCCTTCTCGTCGTCGCGATCGTCACCGCGCTCGCCGCGTATCTGTACGGCCCCGGGCGCGGGGCCCGCGTCGTCCGCTCGGCCGCGGCGCGCGGCACCGGCGCCATCGGCCGGGGCCTGGCCCGCCTCGGGGCCCGCACCGGGGGCTTCGGCCGCTGGCTGGACATCCATCGGGCCTGGACCACCGGCGTGGTGATCACGGGCGGCGCGCTGGCCCTGGTGCTGTGGAACCACCCCACCCCGGCGTCCGTCGGGCTCGTCCTCGGCATCGTCGTGGGGGCCCTGGCGCTGCTCGGCGTCCTCGCCGGGGCGGCCGGTCCAGCGGCGAACGGCCCAGCGGCATCCGGCCCAGCGGCGTCCGGTCCAGCCGCGCACGGCCCCGCGACGGGCAGCCCCGCTGCGGGCGGCCCCGCAGCCCCCGGCCCCCCGGCCGACGGCCGTCCCGGCGGTCCCTGACGGCCGGGCGGAAGGCCATGAGGGCGCTGCGGACGCTGTGGGAGGCCGTCACGACCGCGATCGGCGGTGGCCTGGCCGCCCGGTCCCTGGAGCGGCTGGTGGCGGTGAACGTGCTGGAAGCCGCCACCCGGCTGGCGGCCCAGGCGTTCCTCACCGCCCTCCCCCTGCTGATGGCGGTGGCGGCCTTCGTCCCCGATACGCTGCAACACCTCCTGGCCGACTCCCTGCGCTCGGTGGTGGGTGTGCGCGGTGACGTCCTCGACGAGGTACGCCGTACGTTCACCACCCGGGGAACGGCCAAGAACACCTCGGGGGCGGTCGGACTGCTGGTCGCCCTGGTGTCCGCTACGGCGTTCAGCAGGGCGCTCCAGGCGATCTGCGAACGGTGCTGGGGGCTGCCCAGGGCGGCCGTGCGCGTCACGGCGTGGCGCTGGCTGCTGTGGCTGCTCGTCTGGCTCGCGGTGCTCCTCGTCCAGGCGCCGGTGCGCAAGGGGTTCGGCACGGGCGTCGTCTCCGGACTCGCGCTGTCCCTGCTGTCGGCCGTTCTGCTGTGGTGGTGGACCCAGCACCTCCTGCTGAGCGGCCGCGTCACCTGGACGCATCTGCTGCCGGGCGCCGTGCTCGCCGGCGTGGGGACCGTCCTGCTGGGTTACCTCTCCCGGCTGCTCATGCCCGTGGCCATGGCCCGCAGCCTCGCCGACTTCGGCCCGCTCGGCCCCGTCTTCACCCTTCTGACCTGGCTGATCGTCGTCTTCCTCATCGCCGTGACCGGTCTCGCGGCCGGGCCCGCGGTGGCCTCGTCGGCCTGGTACGCACGGACCATCCGCCCGCCGAGGGGACGGAGGCGCCCCTTAAGGCCGCCCCAGCACCCCTGAAGGCCGCCTCAGCGCTCCTGAAGGCCACCCCAGCATCCCTGAAGGCCGCCTCGAATATCGTTCGAGAGCGGGCGTTCCGCACTGCTAGCGTCCCTCACGTGGCGAAACTCAATCAGATCATCGCAGTGGAGAAGGGCGTCAAGTCCAAGACGCAAGCGGACCTGACGGCGTCCCAGCGCCGGCTGGACAAGCCGGCGCTGCTGGCGGGGATTTCCCGGACGTATCAGCCGAAGGACGAGGAGGGCGAGCAGCTGCCGCCCGAGTCGACGCGGGTGCAGGTGAAGGCGGAGGACGTCCTCCGGGAGACCGCGACCACGCTGACCCGGCTGTTCGATGTGACCGCCACCAAGGACTGGACGAACTGCGAGGCCCGCGCGGACATCGAGGTCGAGGGACGCACGCTGCTGCGTGATGTGCCGGTCTCGTATCTGCTGTTCCTGGAGAAGCAGCTGACGGATCTCGCCACCTTCATCCGCCGGCTGCCGACCCTGGACGCCGCCGAGTCGTGGTCGCTCGACCCGTCGACGGACTGCTGGAAGACCGAGGCCGTGCGGACCGTCCGTACGAAGAAGGTGCCCAGAAACCATGTGAAGGCGGAGGCCACGGAGAAGCACCCGGCGCAGGTCGAGGTGTACTACGAGGACATCCCGGTGGGCTACTGGACGACCGTGAAGTTCTCCGGCGCCCTCCCGGCGCGGCGCGTCAATGAGGTGCTCGACCGGGTGGAGAAGCTCCAGCAGGCGGTCAAGTACGCCCGCGAGGAGGCCGACGGCGTCGAGGTCACCGATCAGCGCGTGGGTGAGGTGGTCTTCGGCTACCTGTTCGGGTAGCGTCATGGACTCCCTGGCCGCTGGGTCAAGCGGCGGTGCGGGGTGCGCGAGGAGCGCAAGCTGATACTGAAGCTCGTCGTGATGCACGCGGTTGCGTTGGGAGGTTTTGACCACCTCCTTCGAGCACTTGGTCACGAGAGGGGACGGTCCGTCCCAGGAGGTAGCCGGGATTAGCCCCCGGTCTTCGGGCGGGCCGTGCGCCCGTGGCACGCGTTCAATCTCAGATTCTCGCTCCAGCCTCAGCATTCGCCGCCGATCGCCTCACCGACCGGGCACGGGCTCCGTCGTCGGATGCCGGTTCGAATCCGGCCCGCCCCGCTTCGTGGAGCGGTAGTTCAACGGAAGAACACGACGACATCAGACTGACCCGTTCCCATCCGGGTGGGCGTGCGCAGTTGGGCGGCATCACAGGGCCCGGGGGATGGCCAAACCCTCGGGTCCGCTTCTCCTCCCGCCCGTCTCCCCGTGGGTGGCACCGAAACGGCTGCGGATCGCGATCCCGTCCCAGTAGGGTCCTGCCTACGAGAGGGGGAATAACACCCGTGTATTCACCCCGTTCTTGACCCGAGGTAGGCGCCATGCTGCACGGCATCGACGTGAGTTCGCACCAGTCCACGTTCGACGCGGACGGACTGGCCTTCGTCTTCATCAAGGCCACCGAAGGCCGGTCGTACATCAACCCGAAGCAGGCCTCGCAGGCGTCCCGGGCGCGCAAGGCGGGATGCGTCGTCGGCTTCTACCACTTCCTGTGGCCGGGCAACATCTCGGCACAGGCGCGCTACTTCGTCGAGAAGTGCGCGTCCCAGAAGCACGATCTGCTCGCCGTGGACTGGGAGACCACCGGTTCCGGCACCCGCGCCAGCAACGCCGAGAAGGACCGGTTCATCCGCGAGGTCAAGAAGCTGCGGCCCACGCACCGGGTGATGCTCTACTGCAACCGGAACTTCTGGCTCAACCACGACACCACGTCGTACGCCGGCGACGGCCTGTGGATAGCGGACTACGTGACGGCGGGCAAGCCGCGCATCAAGGCGAAGTGGCGGATCCACCAGTACACCGATCGCCCGCTGGACAAGGACGTGGCGAACTTCTCCAGCAAGTCCGCGCTCCAGGCCTGGGCCGACCCCAGCCGGGCGGCACTCACCGCGGATGAGGAGACGGAGGACGTGGCGGACGTCCACACGGCGGAGGACGTGGAGGACGTGGAGGACGTGGAGAAGGCCTGACCGGGCCCCGGGCCAACGGGGCCTGGCCGGGCGCCCCGGGCCCGGGCCCCTCGGGGCGTTGTCGGTGGGGGCGCCTACGCTGCCCGGTATGAGTTACGCAGACCTGCGCGAACTCCGCAGCGCGCTCACCACCGCGTCGGACATCGCCTTCTCGCTGGACGCCGCACCCTCCGGGCCGGAGACCGAGCTGCTCACCGACGCCCTGCGCCGGGCGCTCGCCGCGGCCGGTTCGCTGACCGCCGAGCACGGTTCCACGGGCTGCCCGGAGCATCCGCGCGGGGCCGTCGATCCGCTGTACGGGGATCCGGAGGACCCGCTGCCGCCCGGCTACGGCCGCTGTCTGCTGTGCAACGACCGCAGACGGCGGGCCGGCGCACAGCGGCGCGGCTGGCGCTGACGCGCCGGCCGCGCCGTCGTCCGTACGGCCCGTGTCGCCGGTCTTCGGCCCGCTCAGCCAGCCGGTCTTCGGCCTGCTCGGCGGGTCCGCTCGCGGCCTGTTTCAGGCGGTCTTCTCGCCGCTTTCAGGCGGTCTTCTCACCGCTCTTGTTCTGGGCCGCCCAGAACTCGTCGAAGGTGAGCAGCCCGTCACCGTTGGAGTCGTGGGCGTTGATGACGGCCTGGGCGACGGGCTCCGTGACATACGGGTCCCCCAGCTGCGCCATCACGCTCTTGTACTCGGCCGCGGTGATCTGGCCGTCACCGTTGAGGTCATACCGCTCGAACGCCTTGCGCGCCGCCTCGATGTCCGCCACCTGTTCCGCCCCTTCCGTGCGTTTGCTGACCCGCACAGATTAGCGGTCGGGGGTGGCCGGTTCGTCTCGGCCGTGTCACGGCGCGCTCGGCATCCGGTTCGCGGCGCACACGGCGCCCACGGCGTACGCCGCGGTTCGCGGCCTCAGACTCCGCGGTGTACCCGGCTCCCTCCGTTGACCAGCCTCATGTAGCGGTCCCAGTCCCACAGCGGGCCGGGGTCGGTGTGGTCGGTGCCCGGGACCTCCACATGGCCGATGATGTGGTCCCGATTCTTGGGGATGCCGTAGCGGTCGCAGACGGCCGCGGTCAGGGCGGCGGACGAGGCGTACATCTCGTCCGTGAACCACTTGGGGTCGTCCACCCAGCCCTCGTGCTCGATGCCGATGCTGCGGTTGTTGTAGTCCTTGTTGCCCGCGTGCCAGGCGACGTCCTTCTCCCGGACGAACTGCCCGATGTAGCCGTCGGCCGAGGCGACCATGTAGTGGGTGGACACCTGTTTGGCCGGGTCCTGGAAGATCTTCATCGCGTCCGGGAAGGTCTCCTGGGTCACATGGATGACGATGAAGTCGATCGGATACGAGGTCGGGCGGCTGGAGACGCGGTAGTTGGAGGTGGAGGCCGGGATCCAGTGGGTGGGGGGATAGGCGGCCGCGCGGCGGCGGTGTCTGCCGTCGGCGTGGGCGGTGGTGGCGGTTGCGGTGGTGGCGGTTGCGGCGAGTCCGGTGGCGGCGGTGGCGAGATAGGCGCCCGAGCGGAGCAGGGCGCGGCGGGTGGGGGTGCGGCCGTGCGCTTCCATGGGGGGTCTCCCGAATGTCGTAGCGGGGACAAAGGGGGTGACGCGTGGGGGTGTGACGCGCGTAGCGCGGTTCCATGGTGAGTGCTCGACAGGGCCATGCCAAGAACCGACGAGCAAAGAAAGATTTCGTGTCACGGTCTGGACCACTGGAGTTTCGAAAGAAACCGGTAGACAACGAAGGAAATTTGCCGCTCTACCCGCCATTAACAAGGCAAGTGTTACACCTCACCTGGGATTGGCTTGGAACTGATCTACCGTCTCTGCGATAGTCGGGGCCGCGGCCCCCATTGACCCGAGCGAGGTCGCTTCCCCCGAATGCCATGGCGAACACCCCTTTCGCGCCATGGCCGGGGACGGGAAGGGGCCCCCGTGCCGTCGGCGCGCGACGACACGGGGGCCCCTTTCAGCTCTTTCACGCTCCGCGCGAGGTCCACACCGGCGCACGGAGGGTCAGTTTTCCGCCACGCGCATCTCGAACCAGGTCGTCTTGCCGCACGGCAGCAGATCGACCCCCCACCGCTGGGAGAGCTGGTCGACCAGCATCAGCCCGCGCCCGCTGGTATCCAGCTCCCCCACCGGCATCAGACACGGCAGCCCCCGGGAGGGGTCGCGGACCTCGACCCGGATCCAGCCGCGCCGCCGCAGCATCCGCAGCCCGAAGGTGCGGGCGCCGGTGTGCCGTACGGCGTTGCCGACGAGCTCGGAGACCAGCAGCACCGTGTGCTCGGCGAGCTGAAGACCCAGCCCCCAGTCCCGCGCCACCACGAATTCGGCCATCCGGCGGGCGGTCCCCGCGGACTCGGGGCGGGAGGGCAGCCGCACCTCCTCGCACGCGGGGTTCCCGAAGAGGTCAAGCGCCCTGAGGGCCGGATCGTCCTCGACGGACGACACCCCCCGCACCGCAGCCGTACCAGTGCGCTGCCGCGGCTGCTCCATTCCCTCCAAGCCCGCCATGCCCCCCATCATGGCCGCCCAAAAGGCCATCCGGGGCGGAACCATGGGATTCCGAACACCGGAGCCCCAGGCTCCATAAATCCGATCCGACATATGCCAAAGGCAGTTGGAGAACCGCAACGCCCCATCTGACCAGCGATGTCACCGCGCGTACGCGTGATCACCCAGCGTACCGGACCGGGTCGGTCGAGGGCCGATGGTTGGCGAAGAAAATTCGCTCGCACGGGGCATACGCGGCGCAACGGCCTCGGCCGGGGTGGCCCCGCACACCCCGGCCGAGGCGATCAGAACCGGTCGGGGGTCAGCGGAACGTGGCCTTGCCCGGCCCGTCCTCGACAAAGCTGCGCATCCCGATCTCCCGGTCCTCGGTGGCGAACAGCCCGGCGAACCAGCTCCGTTCGATGGCGAGACCGCTGTCGAGGTCCGTCTCAAGACCCCGGTCCACCGCCTCCTTGGCCGCGCGCAGAGCGATCGCCGGTCCCTTGGCCAGCTTCGCCGCCCAGGCATGGGCCTGCTCATAGACCTCCTCGGCCGGTACGACCCGGTCCACCAGGCCCATGGCGAGCGCCTCGTCGGCCTTGACCTGACGGCCCGTGAAGATGAGGTCCTTGGCCTTGGCCGGGCCGACCAGCCGGGCCAGCCGCTGGGTGCCGCCCGCGCCCGGGATCAGGCCGAGCAGGATCTCGGGCTGGCCGAGCTTGGCGTTCTCGGCGGCGATCCGGAAGTCGGCGCACAGCGCCAGCTCGCAGCCGCCGCCGAGGGCGTAGCCGGTGACGGCGGCGACCACGGGCTTGGGAATCCGGGCCACGGCGGTGAAGGACTCCTGTAGGTCACCGGAGCGGACCACCATCGCGGCGTGGTCCATCTCCCGCATCTCCTTGATGTCCGCACCGGCCGCGAACACCTTCTCACCGCCCCAGACGACCACCGCGCGTACGTCGTCGCGGCGGGTCACCTCGGCCGCGAGCTCCCGCAGCCGGTCCTGGGTGGCGATGTCGAGCGCGTTCATCGGGGGGCGGTCAAGGCGGAAGGTGGCAACGCCGTCGGCAACCTCGAGGTTCACAGTCATGTGCGCAGGTTAGCGCCCGCTAACACGGGAGCGGAGGGCCGGGGCGAGTGCCGGGCAGGGGCGCCGGGGGATGCCGGGGCAGCGCGGGGCGGGTGCCGGGGCGGCGCGGGGCGGGTGCCGGGGCGCCCTCAACGGGGCGCCCGGACACCGGCCCAGGTCACGCCTTCCACTTCTCCCAGGACATGTTCCAGCCGTTGAGCCCGTTGTCCGGCTGGATGGTCGCGTCATGGGAGTTCTTCACGATGACCACATCGCCGATGATCGACTTCCGGAAGAACCAGGACGCCGGGGTGGAGGAGTCCCCTCCGCCGCGCTGGTCGAACAGGCCCACACAGCCGTGGCTGACATTGGACGAACCGAACGTGGCCCGCCCCGCCCAGTAGTTGCCGTGGATGAAGGTGCCCGAGGTCGACAGCCGCATGGCGTGCGGCACGTCCTTGATGTCGTACTCCCCGTCGAAGCCGACCGTGGCGCCGTTCATCCGGGTCACCGGATGCTTCTCGCTGATCACCATCTTGCCGTTGTAGGTCTCGTGGCCGGGCGCGCCGGAGGTGATGGGGATGGTCTTGATGGTCTTGCCGTCCCGCTTGACCGTCATCTTCTTGGACTTGGCGTCGACGACGGAGATCTGGCTGCGGCCGATGGTGAACGTCACGGACTTCCGCTGCTCGCCGTACACCCCCGGCCTGCCCTCGATCCCGTCGAGGTCCATACGGAGCGTCACCTTGGTGCCGGGCTTCCAGTACTTCTCCGGCCGGAAGTCCAGCCGGTCGTTGCCGAACCAGTGGCCCTCGATCGGCACCGACGGCGAGGCGCTGACCTTTATCCCCTTCTCCACGTCCGCCGGGTGGGTGATGCCTCGGGTGAAGTGGAGCGAGACCGGCATGCCGACGCCGACCGTGGAGCCGTCCTCCGGGGTGTAGACGCCCAGGAAGGTGTTCTTGGGGCGGAGGGTGGTGAAGGTCGCGTGCTTGGTGGCGGTCAGGCCCTGGGCGTCCTTGGCGACCGCGTCCACCGTGTAGGTGGTGTCCGAGCGGAGATGGGCGTCGGGCCGCCAGCTCTTCCCGCCCTGGGCGATCTTCCCCTCGACCGCGGTGCCCTTCGCGTCCTTGACCTTGACCGAGGACAGGGTGCCCTTCGCCGAGGTGACCTTCAGCGCGCCGCTGGTGTCCACGCCCTTGGCGCCGTCCTTGGGCGCTATGGTCACCACGGCCCGGGAGGTCTTGGGCCGGTCCCCCTTGCCGTCCCCGCCCTTCTTACCGTCCTCGTCGGAGCCGCCGCACGCGGCCACCGCCATCAGCAACGCCCCGAGCAGCAGGGCGAGAAGCCCCTTGCGGCCGCCCCGCGCCGCCCCCGGTATCCGCCGCACCGTCACAACAACTCTCCCCTCCCCAGGGCCGCGCCCCCGCGGCAACCCCTGATCACGCGCAGGCGCGCCTGGCGATAGGTAATCACACGCCACCGACAGTGGGCTCCCCCCGATGGTCACGTTTCAGTCCCGGGGCCGGAGAGGTCCCAGGGTGATCGGCCGGTGGCGGTGCCGGAAAACGTGCGAGTCGGCGGGATTACGGGCAGAACAGGTGGGAGGGCGCGGGCCGGGCCGTGCGGTACGGGACACCGCGGGCCCACCGGCCCGCCAGGAGGTGCTGCCCGCCTCCCTCCGGCCGAGCGGAGGCGGTTGGCCGCGAGCCGCGGAGGCCGATGTGTCCAGTGCAGCCGAGCAGGAGACGCGCGCAGCCCAGCGGGAGACGCGCGACGGCACCCCCGCACGCCCCTCGGCGACGGCGGTGGGGCACCCCGCCGGCCACCGCCCCACGGCCGTCGCGCCGCGCCGCGACCGGTCCCCCGCCCCCGCGGCGGGCCCCGCCGTGCTGCCGGGCAGCCCGGAGCCGCTGGGCGCCCGCCCCTGCCGGGGGCCTGACGGGGCGTGGGGGACCAACTTCGCGCTGTGGGCGGGCGGTGCCGAGGCCGTCGAGCTGTGTCTGTTCGACGACGACGGCCACGAGCTCCGCCGTCCGCTCACCGAGCTCACCCACGAGGTCTGGCACGGCTTCGTCCCCGGTGTGCTGCCCGGCCGCCGCTACGGCTACCGCGTGCACGGCCGCTGGGACCCCTGGACCGGCGCCCGCTGGAATCCGGCGAAGCTGCTGCTGGATCCCTACGCCCGCGCCGTGGACGGGGACTTCGCACTGCCCGCGGAGGTCTACGGACATGTGCGGGACTGGCCGCAGCAGCATGTGGCGGACACCGTACGGGACGACCGCGACTCCGCCCCGTACGTCCCCAAGGGCGTGGTCGTCGGCGACGACACGGCGGACGGCGCGCCCGACGAGTGGACCGAGGACCGGCGGCCCAAGACGCCCTGGGCCGAGTCGGTGATCTACGAGCTCCATGTGCGCGGCTTCACCATGCGCCACCCCGGGGTGGAGCCCGAACTGCGCGGCACCTACGCGGGGCTGGCGCATCCGGCGGCGATCGAGCACCTGACCCGGCTCGGGGTGACGGCGGTGGAGCTGCTGCCGGTGCATCAGTTCGCCCATGAGGACCATCTGCTGCGGCGGGGGTTGCGCAACTACTGGGGCTACAACTCCATCGGTTACTTCGCGCCGCACGCCGGATACGCGGCCGGCGGCACCCGGGGTCAGCAGGTCGGGGAGTTCCGGCGGATGGTGCGGGCCCTGCACGCCGCCGGGATCGAGGTGATCCTCGACGTCGTCTACAACCACACCGCCGAGGCCAATGAGCTGGGCCCCACCCTCTCGCTGCGCGGTGTCGACAACCGCGGCTACTACCGGCTGCAGCAGGACCCCCGCCGCTACGCCGACTTCACCGGCTGCGGCAACACCCTCAACGTCCTCCAGCCCCACGTGCTGCGGCTGATCACCGACTCGCTGCGCTACTGGGTCACCGAGATGGGCGTGGACGGCTTCCGCTTCGACCTGGCCAGCGCGCTCGCCCGCGCCGCGCACGGCGTGGACATGCTCTCCCCCTTCCTGGCCGTGGTCGCGCAGGACCCGGTGCTGCGCCGGGTCAAACTGATCGCGGAGCCGTGGGACGTGGGCTCCGGCGGCTATCAGGTGGGCGCCTTCCCGCCGCTGTGGGCGGAGTGGAACGACCGCTACCGCGACGCGGTGCGGGACTTCTGGCGCGGGGCGCTGCCCGACGCCCGCGATCTGGGCTACCGGCTCACCGGCTCCAGCGATCTGTACGAGCGCGGCGGCCGCCGCCCGTACGCCTCGGTCAACTTCATCACCGCGCACGACGGTTTCACCCTGCGCGACCTGGTCTCGTACGAGCGCAAGCACAACGAGGCCAACGGGGAGGGCAATCGCGACGGCTCCCCCGACAACCGCGCCTGGAACTGCGGCGCCGAGGGCGAGACCGACGACCCCGGCATCCGCGCGCTGCGCCGCCGCCAGCTGCGCAATCTGCTGGCCACCCTGCTGCTGTCCACCGGGGTGCCGATGCTGGTCGCGGGCGATGAGCTGGGCCGCACCCAGGGCGGCAACAACAACGCGTACTGCCAGGACAACGAGACCGGCTGGCTGGACTGGTCGCTGCTGGAGGACCCGGGCTGGCGCGCCCTCACCGAGCTCACCGCCCGGCTGATACGGCTGCGCCGGGCCCATCCGGTGCTGCGCCGCCCGGCCTTCTTCTCCGGGCTGGCCCGGCCCCCGGAGGGACTGCGCGACCTGGCGTGGTTCACCCCGCGCGGCACCGAGATGACCGAATCCGACTGGTACGCGCCCACCACCGCCCTCGGGGCCTATCTGTCGGGCCGCGAACTGCCCCAGCGCGATCCGCACGGCGCCCCGGTCACCGACGACAGCTTCCTGGCACTGCTGCACGCGGGCCCGCACCCGGTCACCTTCACCCTGCCCGGGCGGCCCTGGGCCCGGGGGTACGAACTCCTGCTGGACACCGCCCGCGAGGAGCAGGACGCGCCCCCGGGCACACTCCTCGCGGCGGGCGCGCCCATCGAGCTTCCGGAACGCTCGGTCCTGCTGCTGCGCGCCCTCACCTCCGTGGACCTACGCCAAAAAACCGAGTGAGCACTGTCAGTGGCGGACCGTAGTCTCCCCACTGATGGCTGTGACGAGTGAACCCCGCGCCCAGGAAGGCGATGCCGCCCCGCGGCACCGCTCCGCCACGCGTTCGCTCCTGCGGCTGTGGCCATATGTGCGCCCGGTGCGGGCGCGGCTGTTCGGCGCGGCCGGGGTGGCGGTCGTCGCCTCCTGTATGGGGCTGGTCATCCCGCTGGTCCTCAAGTGGATGGTGGACGGGCCGGTGGCCCACCGGGACCCGGGCGGGGTCTGGCTGGGCGGTGCGCTGCTGCTCGCCCTCGGCACGGCAGAGGCCGCGCTGTTCGGGCTGCGGCGCTGGCTGGTGGGGCGGCCGCTGGCGTCCGTCGAGGCCGCGATGCGCGCCGATCTCTACCGCCATCTGCAGCGGCTGCCGGTCTCCTTCCACGACCGCTGGGCCTCCGGTCAGCTGCTGTCGCGGGCCACGACCGATCTGATGCTGCTGCGGATGTTCCTGGCCTTCCCGCTCACCTTCCTGGTGGTCAACGGGGTCACCATCCTGGCCGGGTTCGCCATTCTGCTGTCCCAGGAGTGGACGCTGGGCCTGGTCCTGATGGTTCCGGCGGTGCCGCTGATGATCCTGTGCTCGCTTTTCGAGTCGCGGTACTCGACGGTGGCCCGCACCGTGCAGGACCAGACCGGCGATCTGACGACGGTCGTGGAGGAGGGGGTGCTGGGCGTCCGGATCGTCAAGGGCTTCGGCCGCCACCGCAGCCAGGCCCGCGCCTTCCGCGCCCTGTCCGAGCAGGTCCGCTCCACCGAGCTGCGCAAGGCGCGGCTGCTGGCCACGATCTGGGCGCTGATCATGACGCTGCCGGAGCTGGCGATCGGCGCGGCGCTGGTGCTGGGCACGGTGCGGGTGGCCGACGGGGATCTGTCGGCGGGCACGCTGGTCGCCTTCCTCTCCACCGCCCTGACGCTGCGCTGGCCGGTGGAGTCCCTGGGCTTCCTCCTCGCCATGAGCCAGGACGCGGCCACGGCCACCGACCGCTATTTCGACGTCATGGACGCGGAACCGGCCACGGCCGCCGACCGGGCCCGGCCCGCGCCCGCGCCCGCGCGGGAGCCCGGCGAGGGCCGCGAGGACGGCGAGGACGGCGAGGACGGCGGGGACGGCGAAGAGCGAAAAGGCGAGGGCGGGCTGCGGTTCGAGGGGGTGGAGTTCGGCTACGCGGACGCGCCGCCCGGCGAGCCGCCCGTGCTGCGCGGGGTGGATCTCCACATCCGGCCCGGCGAGACCATGGCGCTGGTCGGGGCGACCGGCTCCGGGAAGACCACCCTTACCGCCCTCGTCCCCCGGCTCCACGAGGTCACGCGCGGGCGGATCACCCTCGACGGGCGGGACATCACCGCCCTCTCCCGGGAGGAGCTGCGCGCCCTGGTGGCCGTCGCGTTCGAGGAGCCCACGCTGTTCTCCGCCACCGCCGGGGAGAACGTCCTCATGGGCGCCGCCGACGCGGGGCGGGAGGAGCTGCTGCGGGCCCTGGAGGTGGCGCAGGCCGACTTCGTGCACGCCCTGCCCGAGGGTACCGACACCGAAGTCGGCGAGCAGGGGCTGAGCCTGTCCGGCGGTCAGCGGCAGCGGCTCGCGCTGGCGCGGGCCGTCGTGGGCGGCCCCCGGTTCCTGGTGCTCGACGATCCGCTGTCCGCCCTCGACGTACACACCGAAGCGCTGGTGGAGGCGGCGCTGCGGCAGGTGCTGGCGTCCACGACCGCGCTGGTCGTCGCCCACCGGCCGTCCACCGTGCTGCTCGCCGACCGGGTCGCGCTGCTGTCGGAGGGCCGCATCGCCGCCGTCGGCACCCATCAGCGGCTGCTGCGGGAGAGCGCGGAGTACCGCTCGCTGATGTCCGGTCAGGAAGCCGAGGAGGGGGAGGGAAGCCCATGACCACGGTCGAGGAGGAGCGGGAGGGCACGGACGACTGGGACGACCGGGACGACAAGGACGGAGACGGGGGCCGGGCGGCGGCGTCCGACGACCCGTTCGACCGCGATGTGCTGCCGGTGCCCAAGGGGGCGTCGCTGGCCCTGCTGCGTTCGCTGCTCTCCCCGCACCGGCGGCGGGTGTGGCTGGCGGCCGTGTCGCTGCTGCTCCAGCAGGCCGCCGTCCAGGCGGGTCCGCTGCTCGTGGCGTACGCCATCGACCGCGCCGTGCCCGCCCTCGGCGACGGCGACCACGGCCCGCTGATCGCCGTCGGCGCGGGCTATCTGGGCTGTGCGCTCGCCTCCGGGGCGCTGCAGTACGCGTTCATCCGCGCCTCCGCCCGGATCAGCCAGGACGTGCTGCTGGATCTGCGCGGCCGGATCTTCCGCCATGCCCAGGCGCTGAGCGTGGACTTCCACGAGCGGTACACCTCCGGCCGGCTGATCTCCCGCGCCACGACGGACGTCGAGTCGCTGCGCGAGCTGCTCATCGAGGGCCTGGAGGAGCTGCTCGGGGTCGCGCTGTCGGTGGTCTACATCTCCATCACGCTGCTGTATCTGGACTGGGGTCTCGGCGGGGCGGCCGTGCTCTCCTTCTGGCCGCTGTATCTGCTGATCCGCTCCTTCCAGCGCCGCTCCATGCGGGTGTACCGCAAGCGGTCGACGGCCATCGCGGCGGTGATCGTGACGTTCACCGAGACCATGAACGGCATCCGCCCCGTGCAGGCGTTCCGCCGCGAGCGCGCCAACGACGCGCGCTTCGGCGAGCAGAACCACCGCCATGAGCGCGCCAACGGGGACGCGATCCTGGAGATGGCCCGCTATGTGGTCAGCTCCCGGCTGGTGGCCAACGCGGCGGTGGCCGCCATCGTGCTCTGGGGCGCCTACCGGGTGGCCTCCGGTTCGCTCGCGCTCGGGGTGCTCGCCGCGGCCGCGCTGTATCTGCGCAGGCTGTACGACCCGATCGACCGGCTGGGGATGTTCCTCAACTCCTACCAGTCGGCGGCCGCCTCGCTGGAGAAGATCGCCGGCCTGCTGGCCCAGCGCCCCTCCGTGCCCGAGCCCGCGGAGCCCAAGCCGCTGCCGCCGCGCCCGACGAAGGCCCCCGGCCGGGAGGTCGTCTTCGACGGGGTGCGCTTCGCCTATCGCACTGGCGGCGAGGTGTTGCCCCGCTTCGACCTCACGCTGCCCGCCGGGCAGACGGTCGCGGTGGTCGGGGCCACCGGCGCGGGCAAGTCCACCCTCGCCAAGCTGCTGGCCCGCTTCTACGACCCCAGTGACGGCCGGGTGCTGCTCGACGGGGTGGATCTGCGCGATCTGGCCATACCCGAACTGCGGCGCGGTGTGGTCATGGTGACGCAGGAGGCGTTCCTGTTCTCCGGCACGATCGCCGACAACATCACCATCGGCCGCCCCGACGCCACCCGCGCCGAGATCGAGCAGGCGGCCAAGGCGATCGGCGCGCACGACTTCATCGCCGCGCTGCCCGACGGCTACGACACGGATGTGCGCAAGCGCGGCGGCCGGATCTCCGCCGGTCAGCGCCAACTGGTGGCGTTCGCCCGCGCGCTGCTCGCCGATCCGTCGGTCCTCATCCTCGACGAGGCCACCTCCTCCCTCGACATCCCGGGCGAGCGGGCGGTGCAGCGCGCCATGGACACGGTGCTGCGTGGCCGTACGGCGGTCGTCATCGCCCACCGGCTGTCGACGGTCGAGACGGCCGACCGGGTGCTGGTCATGGCCGACGGCCGGATCGTCGAGGACGGCCCGCCGGACCGGCTGATCGCGGGCGAGGGCCGGTTCGCGGCACTGCACCAGGCGTGGCGGGACAGCTTGGTGTGAGGCGGGCGCCGGGTGCGGTGCGGGCACCGGGTGCGGCCCGGCAACGCGTGGACGGCGCCCGGCAATCCGTTGATGGCTGCCCGGCAATCCGTGGACCGCTGCTCAGGCCCCGTACGCGTACGAGGCCAGCAGCCCGGCGGCGAGCACCGGGTCCACGACCGGGACGCCGAGCCGCCGCTCCAGCAGGGGCCGGACGCCGATGGTGTTCAGGCCGGTACAGGCGAGGAGCAGCGTGTCCGCGCCCGACGCGACGAGCCCGGCCGCGGCCTCCAGCACCGCCGCGGGCCCCTCCGGGGCGAGCAGGTCGGTGGTGCGGTGGACGCCGTGGGGGCGGACGGAGGCGGTGAAGCGGTCGCCGAGCAGGGCGCGTACGGCGGGCGGTGCCTCGTCCCGGATGCCCAGCACCCCGACCCCGCGGCCGAGGCCCAGGGCCACGGCGGCGGCCGCCGACCCCGCGCCGATGACGGGGACGCCCACGGCCCGACGCGTCTCCTGGAGCGCCGGATCGGCGGCGCAGCTGATGATCAGCGCCTGCGCCCCGGCATCGGCCAACTCCCGGGCGAGCGCCACGATCTTGGGTTCGGCGCGGGCCTCGGACTCGTCGTCATGGATGCCGTAAGGCTGGTCGGGGATGCACCGCGAGACGGTCGGCAGACCGTAGCGCTCCTCGATGGCCGTGCCATGGGTGGCGACGGCGACGGGGTCCTCGCTGGTGAGGACCCGGATCACCCCGATGGGCCGGGCCGGGGCTTCGGACGGGGGCACGGACATGGTGGACCTCCGGTGGTGAGGTGCCGGCTGCGGGGCAGCGGGGGCGCGGGCGGAGGCACGGAGGCGCCGCGCGCCGACCACGCCGAGGATGCGAGGGAGTACGCGGCAGGCGCCGCGCGCCCGTTACGCCGAGGCCGCCACCACCTCCGCCGCCATCCGGACGGCGATGGCGCGGGCCAGCAGGACGGGACGCTCGGCGGCCCGAAGGGCGGCGGTGCGCATCCGCTCGGTGTAGCCGATGCAGTCCAGGACGAGCCAGGAGCTGCCGCGCTCGACGAGCCCACGCGCGGCGGCGGCCACGTCGTCCAGAACGCGCTCGGCGGGGCCGTACGGATCGGCGGCCGCGGCCTCCACCCGGCCGGGCAGCAGCTCCGCCCAGCGCCGGGAGACGTCCTCCGCCTGGTCCGGATGCGGGCAGACGATGCCCACGGGGTCGGTGCCCACGGCCGCTGCCACGGCCTGCTGCACCAGCGGTTCGGCGAACAGCAGCGGCCGCCGGGCCCGTACCGCCGGGAAGCGGCCGGTGCACAGCAGCAGGGTCGCGGCGGCGCCGTCCCGCTCCGCGCGGGCGACCGCGTCCGCGATGCGCGGGACGATCGCCCCGTGCCCGAGCAGCACCGAACGGCCATCGCGCAGCCGGGAGACCAGCGGTGCCTCGCCGTCCTCGGGGGCCAGCAGCCGGCGGGTCGCGGCCTCGGCGTCGCCGTCGAACCGGTCGGCGTCGAGCGCGCCGTGCTCGACCAGGCGCACCCCGGGCAGCAGCGGTTCGGCGTCCGGGCGGAGGTCGGCGCGCGGGGCCTGGCCGATGGTGACCAGGCCGAGGGCCGGGCCGCCCGCCGGGTGGTCGCGGTCCACGGCCTCCGTGATCTCAGTGATCTCCGTGGTCTCCGTGGTGTCCACAGCGTGCTTGTCCTTCCTCACAGGGCCGTTGACGGGGCCTGCCCCAGGCGCGTTCAGAGCGCCTTGGTGAGCTGGCCGACGTCGTTGAGGGAGCTTCCGGCGACGAGTCCGGCGCCGACCAGCGAGAGGTCGTTCTCGGCCTGCTCGTCGGACTCCTTACGCGCCCGCGGGTCGGCGATGCCGCGCCGCCGCCACACGGTGTAGAGCTGGCGGACCACCAGGGCGCCGAGGACCATCCATCCGGCCTGGGGCGTGGCCACCAGAAGGCCGGTGGCCAGCAGGACGCCCATCTGCCGGGAGGGCCCGCCGACGAGCTGGACCAGCGCGCCGGGGATCGCCCACAGCAGCATGGTGGTCATGGTGCCGGGCTCGAGGCCGGTCTTGATGGTGGTGACGTAGACCTCGGCGACCGGCGGCACCTTGCCGTCGGAGAAGAAGGTCTTCCAGGCGACGGCGACGACGACCAGCGCCACGCCGAAGCCGACGAGTTGGGCCAGGTACTGCTGGCGCCGCCCCTCGATCTCGAAGGGCCGCCAGGGCGCGGCGTCCCGGCGCAGCAGCCAGCCCGCCTTGAAGTCGTAGCCGAGGTCGGCGAACGCGGGGCCGGTGGAGGCCGTGTAGCCGACCAGCAGCGCGAGCGGCACGGTCGGGACGTGCAGCACCAGACCGATGATCAGGAAGATCAGGGTGACGGCGAAGGCCGGGAACCAGCCGGAGTGCATGGCCGCCAGCCCCACGATCAGCTGGTGGACGATGGCGGCGACACCCGCCAGCAGCACCCAGCCGACCAGGGCGGGCAGGGAGAGCCCGCCGACCACGCCGCCCGCGATCGCGACCACGACCGCGCCGCAGAGGAAGAGGCCCATGCCCTCCAGCAGTCCCCGCCGCAGCTGGGGCGCCTGGACCGTACGACCGCCGTCGGCGTCCGGGCCGTCGGCGTCACCGTCGGCGTCCGGCCCGTCACCGGCGCTCTCCGCCTGATCAGCCCCATCGCCACCGCCCTTCCGCGTCCGCATCAGCAGCAGCGCCTGGGTCAGGGCGACCAGCCCCGCGCCGATCATCAGCCCGTGCGGCACATGGTGCGCGCCCAGGTCGAAGCCGAAGTCGGGGGCGTACTGCCCCACGGTCAGCCCGATGCCGAACATGGCCAGCGCCCAGATGTTGCCCAGGAAGCCCACACCCGCCGCGCTGGTCGGCAGCTTGAACAGCGCGCCGACGAAGCCGACCAGGGCGCCCGCGCCCAGGATCGCGGCCTTGCGCCCGCCGGTGTCCCCGGCCCTGATCGTCTCGGCGGCCGCGATACCGGCCGGCCAGGAGCCGGTGGCGGGCAGCAGCTTGGAGTCGAACACCCGGTACAGCACCCAGCTGTCGACCGCCAGGCCGATGACGGCCCCGCCGAGCATGGGCCACACCAGGTCGTTACGGCCCAGCGCGAAGGGCACCGCGATCGGGGTGAGCAGGGAGTTGGCCGCGGCGAAGGTGGAGCCGGAGATCGCCGACTGCACCAGGTTCTGCCGGTGCTGGGAGCGCATCCGGGTCAGCACGCCCACCGGGATGCGGCCGATGAGCATCGCCACCAGGGCGCCGATCACCGCCGTGTTCGGCGACACCCCGAGCGTGGTGATCAGCACGATGCCGATCAGGGCGCCGAGGACCGACAGCACGATGGTCAGGACGAGGGTGATCGGTTCGAAGGCTCTGGGGTGCGACCGCGGTGGGGCGTCCGCGGCCGCGGCGGTGGCCTGGGTATTGGGGTTCATGGGGACTCCTGCGGGGTCCGGGTGGGACCGGTCGGTCACCCCGCCGGGGTGAGGGCCTGGAGGTGGGTCATGGGTCCGTACAGCTCGACCAGGCGCGCGAACTCCTCGGCGTCCAGGAAGCGGGCGACGCCGCGTCCGAACTCCTTGGCGGTCTCGACGGCGAACCGGGCCGCGACGGCGATGTCGGTCTCGTGGCTGGCGCCGGTGGCGCATCCGGCCACCGCCGTGCCCGCCGTGATCGCGAGGCCGACGACGGGGGCGGTGGTGGCCACGGCGGGCTGGAGGATGGAGTTGAGGTGGTGCACTCCATTGCCGTACGGGGTGATGTCCTGGGTGGTGATCGGCAGGATGTGCGCCGACTCGCCGGTCACGCTCTCCAGGACGGACACCAGATCCTCGCTGACCCGCAGGATCCAGCCCTGGCAGACCGTGGGCGACAGGGCGACGCCGCGGTGGTTGAGCAGCCGGTTGCCCTTGGTGGTGTCGATGGAGACGACCGCGTCCATGGCGGGCGAGATCTCCTCGCGGTTGCACACCAGGGTGTCCACCGGGGAGTCCATGAAGGGCACGGGGTCGTGCGGCTGGGTGGGGGCCCAGCCGGAGACGTGGGTGGAGAGCGTGACATCGCCGTCCAGGACGTCGCCCCGGGCGTGCATGTCCAGCAGCTTCGCCGCGGCGGACAGCGCCGCGACCGCCCCGTCGGCGTCCGAGACCAGCCCGATCCGCTCCGGGCGGGCGCCGACTCCGCCGAGCCGGCCGAGGATGCCCAGGGTCGGGGCGGCGCCGCCGGACAGCTTGCCGCGGCGGCCGGGGACGGTGACGGAGACGAAGTCCGTGCTGCCCTTGTCGCCCTCGACGGTGCGTACCTCGATCGCGGGCGCCGTCTGCGGGTCGGCTCCGGCCGCGGCCTGGACCGCGCGCAGATGGTCGGCGAGGAGGGCGCCGCTGGTCTGCGGACGGTCGAGGAGTTCGATGATGTCAAGGACGTGTTTGAGCACGGCTGGCCTCTCACAGCGGGTGATGCGGTGGTCCGGGGGGTGACGCGGTCGGTCGGGAAGATGCGGTCGGCGACGGCGATGGCCCGACCGGACACGAGCGGGGAAGCGGCGCGCGGGGCGGGCACTGCCACCGGGCACCGGCCTGGCCAGGGTTCCTCCCGGCACCGGCCTGGCCAGGGTCCGCCCGCCGTCACGCAGTGCGCAATGTTTTCTCTATATCCGAGAATGTTTACCCTTTCGTCATGGCCGAACAGTCGCCCGTAACCGGCGCCCCACCCCTCCAGACCGCGGACCGCGTGCTGAACGTGCTGCTGTCCTTCGACCGGGAGCGCCCGGAGTGGGGCGTCACCGAGATCGCCGAGGAGTTCGGGCTGGACAAGTCGGTGGCCCAGCGGCTGCTGGCCGCGCTGGCCTACCGGGGCTTCCTGGTCTCCGACAGGCGCTCACGCCGCTACCGGCTGGGCCCGGCGGTGTGGCACCTGTCCTGGGTGTGGGAGCGGGGCGGCGGCATGGCCAGCCTGGCCCGGCCCACCCTGGAGGCGCTGGCCGGGGCGGTCGGGGTGAACGCGCTGTTCGCGGTCCCTGACGGGGTGCACATGCGCTGCGTCGCGGCGGTGGACGGGGCCACCGGCCCGCTGCGCTACTACGTGCTGGCGGGCGAGCTGTACCCGGCGCACGCCGGGGCCACCTCCCGCGCCTACTTCGGTATGCTCCCGCCCGGTGACCGGGCCGTGCTGCTGTACGGCCGCCCGATGGCGCGCTTCAGCGAGCACACCCTGACCGATCCGGTGCGGCTCGAGGAGCGCTTCTCCGAGGTGCGGCGCGAGGGCTACGCCTACTCCGAGGGCGAGTACGATCCGGACACCGCGGCGCTCGCGGCGCCGGTTCTGGTGGGCAGACGTCCGGTGGGCACCCTGACCCTGGCCGCCACCCCCGACGTGCTGCGCCCGCGCCGGGAGCAGCTGGTGGCGCCGCTGCTGCAGGGCGCCGCCGATCTGGGCCGGGCACTGACGCCCGCCCGGCCGCGGCGCGCCCCGCACCGCGAGCGGCGCTGAGCGGCGCGGCGTCGGCGGCGTCGTCGTCGGTACCGAGCCGCCCGGCGTCCCGCCGCCTCCCTCGTGACCCGTCTCGGAAAGGCCCCCTCATGCAGTTGCTGCTGCTGTCGAACTCCGCCGCGCCCGGCCGTGGCTATCTGGAACACGCGCGGGAGGAGATCGCCTCGGCGCTGGACGGCGCGCGCCGGCTCGTCTTCGTGCCGTACGCGCTGGCCGACCACGACGGCTACACCGCCCAGGTGGCCTCGGCCCTGGAGCCGCTGGGCGTGGAGGTCACCGGTGCGCACACCGCCGAAGACCCGGCCGGTCTTGTGCGCGGGGCGCAGGCGGTGTTCGTCGGCGGCGGCAACAGCTTCCGGCTGCTCAAGGCGTTGCACGAGCGCGATCTGGTCCGGGCGATTCGGGAGCGGGTGGCCGCGGGCGCGGTCTACATGGGCTCCAGCGCGGGCACCAACATGGCCTGCCCGACCCTGCGCACCACCAACGACATGCCCATCGTCCAGCCGCCCACCTTCGAGGCGCTGGGCCTGCTGCCGTTCCAGATCAACCCGCACTACCTCGATGCCAAGCCGGACACCGCCCACATGGGCGAGACCCGGGCCCAGCGGCTCGAGCAGTTCCTCGAGGAGAACGACGTCCCCGTGGTCGGCCTGCGCGAGGGCACCTGGCTGCGCCGGGACGAAGACCGGCTGACCCTGGGCGGCATCGACGCCGGGGCGATCCTCTTCCGCCGGGGCGAGGACCCGGAGGAACTGCGGCCCTGCGCCGACCTGAGCACCCTGCTACGAGAGGAGCCGCGCTTCGACTCCGCCGCGCGCTGACGGCGGGGGTCGGGTTCGCCTGGTTCGGGGGAGGTGGGACATGGCCCGGGACCGGACATGGCCCGGGTGGGACATGGCGGGCGATGACGGGAAACGCCACCGACATCGCCTCTTGCCGAAATTGACCGTAAATCACCGCCATATGAACACGGCACACCTGTCAACGGACGCTTTCCGGACAAGTTCTTGTCGCGATCCTGACAGGTCGAGTCCATTGATGGCACTCTTCCCTCGGCCGAGGCGCGGCGCTTCCCCCAGCTCATAGCCGCGCCCGAAGCCGCAGCCACCCCACACACACATGCACCCGCTCTGCCCTGCCCGGACGGCGATCCAGCCGCCCGGTCGTCCCGGCCGTGCCACCGCGCGGCCAGCGCAGAAGGAGTCAGCGTGAGATCCCTCCCCCAACGGCACCTCAGACCCAGTAGCCGCAGATCCGGTCGCACCCCGGGCAGTCGGGCCATCGCGACCGGTGCGCTGGTCGTCGCGGCGGCGATGATCGGCGTCGGCTTCCAGAGCGGCACCGCCGCCGCCCGCCCGGACGACTCCGCCACGAACGCCACGAAGGCCGGGACCGCCGCGAACGTCGCCAACCGCCCCGCCGCCCGCACGATCTCCGGCGCCCCCGACCCCGGCGCCCTCCCCGTCAAGCTGTCCCCCGCCCAGCGCGCCGAGCTGATCCGCGAGGCCGACGCCGCCAAGGGCGAGGCCGCCAAGGACCTCAAGCTCGGGGCCAAGGAGAAGCTGGTCGTCAAGGACGTCATCAAGGACGCCGACGGCACGACCCACACCCGCTACGAGCGCACCTACGCCGGACTCCCCGTCCTCGGCGGCGACTTGGTCGTCGACCGGGCGAAGAGCGGCGCGCAACTGACCGTCGCCAAGGCCACCAAGGCCCGGCTGACCGTGCCGACCACCAGCGCCGCCGTCGCGCCCGCCACCGCCGAGAAGGCCGCCGTGAAGGCGGCGAACGCGCAGGGTTCGCGGAAGACCGCGGCCGACCGGGCGCCCCGCAAGGTGATCTGGGCCGCGAAGGGCACCCCGACCCTCGCCTACGAGACGGTCGTCGGCGGCCTCCAGGAGGACGGCACCCCGAACGAGCTGCACGTCGTCACCGACGCGGCCACCGGCAAGAAGCTGTTCGAGTTCCAGGGCGTCAAGACGGGCACCGGGAACAGCCAGTACAGCGGCCAGGTGACGCTCGGCACCTCGGGCAGCGCGGGCTCGTACAACCTCACCGACTCCGGGCGCGGCAACCACAAGACGTACAACCTCAACCGCTCCACCTCGGGCACCGGCACCCTCTTCACCGACGCCGACGACGTCTGGGGCAACGGCACCACCTCCGACGCCGCGACCGCCGGGGTGGACGCGCACTACGGCGCCGCCGAGACCTGGGACTACTACAAGAACATCCACGGCCGCACCGGCATCCGGGGCGACGGCGTCGGGGCGTACTCCCGGGTCCACTACAGCAGCGGTTACGTCAACGCCTTCTGGCAGGACGCCTGCTTCTGCATGACCTACGGCGACGGCTCGGGCAACGCCAAGCCGCTGACCTCCATCGATGTCGCCGCGCACGAGATGAGCCACGGCGTCACCGCGGCCACCGCCAACCTCACCTACAGCGGTGAGTCCGGCGGGCTGAACGAGGGCACCTCCGACATCTTCGCCGCCGCCGTCGAGTTCTACGCGAACAACGCGAACGACCCCGGCGACTACCTCGTCGGCGAGAAGATCGACATCAACGGCAACGGCACCCCGCTGCGCTACATGGACAAGCCCAGCAAGGACGGGGCCTCCAAGGACAGCTGGTACTCCGGTGTCGGCAATGTGGACGTCCACTACTCGTCCGGCATCGCCAACCACTTCTTCTACCTGCTCTCCGAGGGCAGCGGCGCCAAGGTCATCAACGGCGTGAGCTACAACAGCCCGACGTACGACAACCTCCCGGTCACCGGCATCGGGCGGGACAACGCGGAGAAGATCTGGTTCAAGGCGCTGAGCCAGCGGATGACCTCCAACACCAACTACGCGGGCGCCCGCGACGCCACGCTGTGGGCGGCGGCCGAGCTGTTCGGCCAGGCCAGCGCGCAGTACAACGCGGTGGCCAATGCCTGGGCCGGGGTCAACGTCGGCACCCGGATCGCCGACGGCGTCACCGTCACCCCGCCCGGCGACCAGACCAGCATCGTCAACCAGGCCACCAGCCTCCAGATCACCGCGACCAGCTCCAACCCGGGCGCGCTGAGCTACGTGGCCACCGGGCTCCCCGCGGGCCTGGCCATCGACTCCTCCACCGGTCTGATCTCCGGCACCCCGACCACCGAAGGGTCGAGCGCGGTGACCGTCACGGTGACCGACTCGGCGGGCAAGACCGGTACGGCGTCCTTCGCCTGGGCGGTCAACACCAGCGGCGGCAATGTCTTCGAGAACACCGCGGACATCGCCATCCCGGACGCGGGTGAGCCGGTCACCTCGCCGATCTCGGTGAGCCGGGCGGGCAACGCGCCCAGCACCCTCCAGGTGGGCGTGGACATCGTGCACACCTACCGCGGCGACCTGGTGATCGACCTGGTGGCCCCGGATGGTACGGCCTACCGGCTGAAGGATGCCAGCCTCTTCGACTCGGCGGACGACGTGCGGACCACGTACACGGTGGACGCGTCCTCCGAGACCGCGGTCGGCACCTGGAAGCTGCGGGTCCAGGACATGTACGCCCAGGACACCGGCTACATCAACAGCTGGAAGCTGACCTTCTGACGGGGCGTTGACGCTCCCACCGGACAGGCGCCGCCAGGGGTCGACCCGACTCCCCCTGGCGGCGCCTCTTTTGGTTTCAAAAGCTGACGTCTTTGGCTTCAAAAGCTGACGTCAAGCTGTCCGGAATCCGAAGGTTGATCAGCATTCAACGAACATTTTCCCTTCGACCTGTCGTGAAACCCGTGACATGTCCCGGACTTGTGTGACAGTCTGCCCAACGCATTACGCATCAGTACCTCTTGTTCAGCACCGGGCCGCACTTCCCCGCAGCCCGGCGCTGACCCCCCACAGCAACGAGGAGATCGCGTGCGCAAGACCTTCAGCATGCCCATATCCGGTGCCGGTAAGCGGCGTTCGGCCATCGCGGCCGGTACTGCGGTCGCCGCGGCGGCCCTGCTCGCCTCCGGACTGACCGCCGGCACGGCGGGTGCCGCCCCGGCCGACGCCACGTCCAGCGCCCAGCCCGCGGCGCTCAGCGCCTCGGCCCGTGCCGAGCTGCTCCGCGAGGCCAACGCGACCAAGGCGGACACCGCCTCGTCGCTCGGCCTCGGCGCCAAGGAGAAGCTGGTCGTCAAGGACGTCATCAAGGACGCCGACGGCACCACCCACACCCGCTACGACCGCACCTACGACGGTCTGCCCGTCCTCGGTGGCGACCTGATCGTCCACCGCGCCAAGGGCGGTGACGTCCGAAGCGTCACCAAGGCCACCAAGGCCACCGTCAAGGTCGCCTCCACCACGGCCGGGATCGCCCCGAGCGCCGCGGCGAAGTCGGCCGTCAAGCTGGCCAAGGCCGACGACACCGCCAAGGCGGCGGCCGACCAGGCCCCGCGCAAGGTGATCTGGGCCGCCACCGGCAAGCCCGTGCTCGCCTACGAGACCGTCGTCGGCGGGGTGCAGAAGGACGGCACCCCGAACGAGCTGCACGTCATCACCGACGCCGCCACCGGCAAGAAGCTCTACGAGTACCAGGGCATCGAGACCGGCAAGGGCGAGAGCGAGTACAGCGGCTCGGTCGAGCTCGGCACCAGCAAGGAAGGCAGCGGTTACACCCTGACCGACGCCGACCGCGGCGGCCACAAGACCACCAACCTGGAGAACAAGGAGGACGGCGAGGGCAAGGCGTTCACCGACGACGACGACAACTGGGGCACCGGCAAGCCGGACGACCCCCAGACCGCCGCCGTCGACGCCCACTACGGCGCCGCCGCCACCTGGGACTACTACAAGAACGTGCACGGCCGCGACGGCATCGCGGGCGACGGCAAGGGCGCCTACTCCCGCGTGCACTACGGCGACTCCTACGTCAACGCCTTCTGGGACGACAGCTGCTTCTGCATGACCTACGGCGACGGCCAGGGCAACAAGGCCCCGCTGACCGCGCTCGACGTGGCGGGCCACGAGATGAGCCACGGCGTCACCTCCAAGACCGCGGGCCTGGAGTACAGCGGCGAGTCGGGCGGCCTCAACGAGGCCACCTCCGACATCTTCGGCACCTCGGTGGAGTTCAACGTCAAGAACACCACCGACGTCGGTGACTACCTCATCGGCGAGGCGATCGACATCAACGGCGACGGGACCCCGCTGCGCTACATGGACAAGCCGAGCAAGGACGGCCAGTCCGCGGACGCCTGGTCCGACGGCGTCGGCGACCTGGATGTGCACTACTCCTCCGGTGTCGCCAACCACTTCTTCTACCTGCTGTCCGAGGGCAGCGGCGCGAAGGAGATCAACGGTGTGAAGTACGACAGCCCCACCTCCGACGGGTCCAAGGTCGAGGGCATCGGGCGGGACAAGGCCGAGAAGATCTGGTACAAGGCCCTGACCACGTACATGACCTCCAACACCGACTACCACGCCGCCCGTGAGGCCACGCTGAAGGCCGCCACGGACCTCTACGGCGCCGACAGCGCCGAGTCCAAGGGTGTGGACGCCGCCTGGGCCGGGGTCAACGTCAAGTAAAACCAACGCGGTTACCGCACGACACTCTGCCGGTGCCCGGGGCCTGAGGCCCCGGGCACCGGTATGTTTTATCCACGGCAAAGCGACATCTTTGTCGCGTTGGGCGGAAGCTTCGCCCAACTCCCCATCACAACTGGAGATACGCGTGGATTCACGTTCGACGTCGGCCATATCCGGCATATCCCGTCTCAGACGCTCGCGTACCGCCCTCGCCGCCGGAGCGGCCACCCTGGCCGCCTCCCTGCTCGCCGCCGGCGCCACCGCCGGATCCGCGAACGCGGCCACCTCCCAGGCCACCTCCCCGGCCACCCCCTCGGGTGCCTCCGCCGTCTCGCTCTCCCCCTCGGTCCGCGCCGAGCTGCTGCGGGAGGCGGGCTCCACCGCGGTCTCCACCGCGAAGTCGCTGAGGCTCGGGGCCAAGGAGAAGCTGGTCGTCAGGGACGTCGTCAAGGACGCCGACGGCACCACCCACACCCGCTACGAGCGCACCTACGCCGGACTGCCCGTCCTCGGCGGCGATCTGATCGTCCATGAGTCCGCGAGCGGCGCCTCCCAGGGTGTCGACAAGGCGACCGACGCCGACATCAAGGTCGCCGACACCAGCGCCGCCATCGCCCCCTCCGGCGCCGAGCGGTCCGCGCTGAGCGCCGCGCGGGCCGCGGGCGACGAGAAGACGGGCTCTGGACACGCGCGCAAGGTGATCTGGGCCGCCGCCGGCAAGCCCGTGCTCGCGTACGAGACCGTCGTCAGCGGGGTGCAGAAGGACGGTACACCCAGCAAGCTGCACGTCATCACCGACGCCGACTCCGGCAGGAAGCTCTACGAGTTCCAGGCCGTCGAGAACGGCACCGGCACCGGCCAGCACAACGGCAAGGTCACCGTCGGCTCGGTCAAGAGCGGCAGCCAGTGGCTGCTGAAGGACACCGCGCGCGGCGGCCACCAGACGTACAACCTCAAGCACTCGTGGGACGACACCAAGAAGGGGTCGGCCTTCTACGACGCCAACAACGTCTGGGGCAACGGCAAGCCCACCATCGCCCAGACCGCCGCCGTCGACGCCCACTACGGCGCCGCGATGACCTGGGACTACTACAAGAAGGTCCTCGGCCGGAACGGCATCAAGGGCAACGGCAAGGCCGCGTACTCCCGCGTCCACTTCGGCGACGCGTACGAGAACGCCTTCTGGGACGACGCCTGCTTCTGCATGACCTACGGCGACGGCGCGGGCAACAAGAAGCCGCTGACCTCGCTCGACGTCGCGGGCCACGAGATGAGCCACGGGCTGACCTCGGCCACCGCCAACCTCGAGTACAGCGGCGAGTCCGGCGGGCTCAACGAGGCCACCTCCGACATCTTCGGCACCGCCGTGGAGTGGTACGCCAAGAACGCCAAGGACCCCGGCGACTACCTCATCGGCGAGAAGATCGACATCAACGGCGACGGCACCCCGCTGCGCTACATGGACAAGCCCAGCAAGGACGGCCTGTCCTACGACTACTGGAAGAGCGGTGTGGGCGACGACGACCCGCACTTCACCTCCGGCATCGCCAACCACTTCTTCTACCTGCTGTCCGAGGGCAGCGGCCGCAAGGTCATCGGCGGGGTGACCTACGACAGCCCGACCAAGGACGGCCGCACCGTCAAGGGCATCGGCCGCGCCAAGGCCGAGAAGATCTGGTACAAGGCCCTGACCACATACATGACCTCGACCACCAACTACGCCAAGGCCCGCACCGCGACCCTCAAGGCCGCGAAGGCGCTGTACGGCGCGAGCAGCGCCGAGTACAAGGCGGTCGACAACGCCTGGGGCGGCGTGAACGTCAAGTGACCCCCGCCGGTCGGCCGGGCCCAGGTAACCGCCTCCGGCCGACCGGTCGCACTTCCCTGCCGCTTTCCCTACCGCCCACCGGCCGCCAGTTGGCACGCCCCCTGGTTCTCGGCGGCGGCGCAGGGCAGATGGCCGTGGGTCTCGATGAGGTTCCGCCCGGTGTCCCCGGCCAGATAGTCGAGGAACTTCGAGGCCAGGGAGTTGGCGGGCGGCGCGGTGTAGGTGTACGCGTACTCCGGCTCCCAGAAGGGGTAGCTCCGCTCGCGCACCGCGCCGATGGAAGGCTTACGGTGAGCGAGGGCCACCAGATGCAGATCCCCCTTCCGCGCGCTCTCCTCGGCGGAATGCAATTCGGCGTAGCCGATCGCGCCGGGTGTGTTCGCCACCGTCTTCAACACCTCGCCGGTGCTGTCGAGTTCACAGCGGACGGCGGTGTCCCCGGTGAATTTCGGGGTCCGGCAGTTGTCCGACGTCCGCGAGATCTCATTACGCTCCAGCACTCGACTCTCGAACACGCCCCGCGTCCCCGATTTCGCGTCCCGGCTCACCAGCCGCACCGGCAGATCGGGCCCGCCGGGCAGCTGGTTCCAGTTGGTGATCCGGCCCGAGTAGAGCCTGCGGAGCTCGTCGAGCGAGAGATCCGATACCCGGACGTCCTTGTTCACCACGACGCTGAAGACGGACACCGCCACCAGATGCTGTTTGAGCTTGGGGTTCCCGTCGCCGTCCGGGCCGTCGGAGAAGGCCAGATACGACGGGAATCCCCCCTTCGCCGCCTCTCCGGCATCGATCAGCGTCTTCGTACCGCGCCCACTGCCCTGCGCCTCCACGGTGACGTGGGCATCCCGGCAGTCGTCCTGATACGCCTTCGCCGCGTCCTGCGCCACCGGCTTGAACGCGGTCGAGCCGACGATCGTCAGATTCCCCGCGGCACAGCCGCGCGGCAGCGGATCGTTCCGCCACAGCGGCATACCGAACGACTGGAGGATCAGCATGGCCAGCAGACTGCCGATGAGCCCGAGCATCCGATTGCTGGGCCGCCGGAACTTCTCATTGTTCCGGATCCTGCCCTCTTTGATCCGCCCGCCCACATGCGGCGGCTTATCGGTCCCGGCACCCGTCAGCAGGACCAGCAGCTTGAAGTGATCCCCCTTGTTCAGCGGCACCCGGGGCAGCGAGATCTCATTGCCCGCACAGACCAGCCCGGGATTCTCCGGAGTCCCGCGCTGCGGCAGATGCCGCAACAGATCCGGATGGCTGGGCTCGGTGACCGCCACGTCCCGCACGATGCGATTGGGAAAGGTCGCGGTGAGCCCACGGTGATTCGTCGCCGGCGCCGTGATGTAGTCGTCGGCGTCAATGCTCCGAAACCCGTCATTCTCAATCCGCAACAACACCAAGGAGGCCCCGGCCAGATCCGGAGTATTCTCCAACATCCGCAACCGCTGATGAATCGGCCCGTCCTGGGTGCTGTCGTCTATCAACGTATCCATCTGCACGCGATAGCCGATACGCTTCCGCCCAGGAATCAGCCGCTCATACGACAGCCCCCCGACCGTCACCACGACGCCGAGCAACGCCAGCAGATTCTCGGGCGCCGTCAACTGCTCCAGCCACTTCATGATTGCCCCCCGTGCATGCAATGGCTTCAGGGGGCGAATGTACGCTCCGAGAACGCACAAGTGGCCGATGTGGCCCACCTCTCATCCAATGTTCGTCCCGCGTTCAACCACCACGCGCGCCGGGGGCGCGAGCACCACGGCGACGCCGCGCCGGCAACCCGTCTGCCGCACGGCGCCGCCGCCTCACACGCGGTCAGAGGTCGTCCGGCAGACGAAGGATGGGATCGAAGGGACGCTTCTGGAATCCGGTCCGCAGATTGCGGCAGTCGGGCGCCTTGCACATAAAGACGTCCTCAACACTCTTTCGGCGCGTGCTGTTCTTCACCCAAGCCTTCTCGTCAGCGGTGAGCCGACGGTGCATCTCGTCTCTTCCACAGGTGTAGCAGTACATCTTCTGGTCTCGCACAACACCTCCCGAAACGGCCGGTCAGCCAACCCGCGAGCCTACGAGGCCCGTTGAGCCACGGAAAGTACACAACCGGACAACCCGGATGATGCCCCGGAGTCCGTTGGGAGCATCTGCAGGACAGGCAATCTCCGGGGCGCAGACGGTGCGGACTGCACGCGATCACACTCACGGAGAGAAATCTCTGCCCGGTGAGGTACCAGCCTCCAACCACATCCTCGCCGCTCATTACCCGTTCCACCGCGCGGCCGGCCGCATCGGCGAGACGGGCGCCATCGCGTTCGCGCTCCGAAGCGAACGATGACGCGAAATCCCGCGCTTGCCTGCCGAACCACTGCGCGGCCTGCCCCGGATCGGTCCACGTCCCCAAGATGAAGGACGCCGGTTTGAGCAGCCAGTGAGCACATTCCAGGGGCACGACCTTGCTGGATCTGAACTCCGGATGCAGGGGGCGGCGCGGGCCGTCCTTGAGTAATTCATGCGCGGATCCGAGCCAGGTGTAGCCGTGATGGTGCATGGACTCGCTCTCTCAGTGAGAGCGGCCCTCACACTGCGTGAGGGCCGCCCGTCTACAGCACATACCTACTGCCGACCGCAGCCATCACCGTCGCCACATCCGCCTTGCTGTCCGCCCTCTGCCGGCCCGTCGTCCTCGGGGTCTTGGCGGACGATGGCCTTGAATCCGCGTAAGCGCATCGAGATGATTCCCTTCGGTGCTGTCGACGCGGGGACTCTCCTCGCGCCGTCGTGCACATGCACCCGTTCCGCGCTGGGCTCGACCTGCCAGGGCTCCGGTCCAGCCGGGACGGGGGTCTTTAGAGACGGCTCACCGAGTGGCGGCCTTCTTGGTGTGCTCCTCCAGCGCGGCACGCATGAGGATTTCCGCGAGCCGGTTCGCACTGTCGAGCGGGATACGGCCGAGGGCGACCATCGGATGTCCCGAGACCGTCACCTCTCCCCGCAGGACCGGCCAGAACAGGGCGTCGTCCTTGTCGCCGTGGGGCATGGCCACGTCCGGAGTGAAGCCGAGACGGCCCAATGCCTCTCGGATCAGTTCAGCGACCGCTCTCGCGTCTTCTCCGGCCGAGCGGTGACGCTCGGAACGCATGGCGTCGATGGCCTCTTCAGTGATTTTCATTGGCTGCACTCCCGCAGGTGTTCAGTGCGGGAGACGTTACGGCGGGTGCGCGGACGGCAACAACGAGATTGCGGATGATTGCGGGGGCTACCCGAGAGAGTCAAGAGCCTCAGCAATGAGCGCTCTGGCGTTCGAACCGTACACAGCCATCGAAGCGAGCTCGCTGAACGCTCGTCCGTACATGGCGATTTCACTTGGTTGCGTGACGTTCACCTGAGCGGTCAGCAGTTCCACTTCAACCTGGACATCATCAAACATGCTAAATGTTTCCAAGGGCCACATGAGACGGGGAGCGGTACGCGGGATAACTCCGAGAGACACGGAGGGAAGAGCCATCACAGCTAGAAGGTAAGCAAGCTGCTCGACCATCTCAGACGCGGTGCCGAAACGGTAATAGAGCACGTCCTCCTCGACCAGCAGGGCAAAACGGTGATCACCCTCATGGATAATGCGAGAGCGATCCAAACGAGCCTGCACGGCATCAGACACGTCGTTGGGCGCCTGTCGGAAGTCCGCAATTCTCGTCAGAAGTGCAGTCGCGTACTCCTCCGTTTGGATAAAACCGGGCACCACTCGGGAGCAATAGATGCGGAACCTGTGCGTGCGCTCAAACAAAGGTACATAGGATTCTTGGAGGCGGCGGAGTCCCGTACGGTGCAGCCGCCTCCATGCGACGTACATCTGATCGGCTGTACGGGAGGCCGCTATGAGATCGAGGACTTGATCATCTGCTCCACAGGCAGTACACCAAACCCGGATATCCGCATCGGAGACAGCTGCTTTCCCGTTCTCGATACGAGAGTTCTTCGCTGGATGCCAGCCGCATAACGCAGCCAACTCACGCCCTGTCAGGCCAGCGTCCTGACGGATCTCACGCAGGCGAGCTGCAACGGCTGCGCGTGCTCTTTGAGCGCTTGAGGACGGAGACGCGGGCATGAGTTGGTCGACTCGCGTATGCAGTTCAGACCGTGAACTCCCCATGCGGAGTAGCACGTTGCCACACCGACTCGAAAGCGGCGGAGCAAAGCTTCACGACATCCGGGTCATCACTGAGCGACGGACCGGCAGAGGCCCCATCGCCAGTGAAATGGTTGAACTCAACCAACTGGTCGTCGAACAACCAGAAGTCATTTCCGGGCAGAGCTATATCCGAAGCCTGCCTTCGAGGCAACCAACGCACCAGCTCGCCTGCCTCGATGTTGTGGATCGTGCCCGAGTACTCGAATCGGATGTATTCACTCACCGGCTCCGAAATAATCCGAGCCCGTCGCATGATCACACCCCGTCCGACTGCCTCGGATACGAGATCCTTCCACGGCTTCCAGTATTCGAGGTTGTCCCACTTTCCGGTTTCCCGCCACCTGCGGAAGTCTCCGGATTCGTAGTCGACCGCGTACGTGTCGCGCATCTCCAGGTGTACGGCTGACTTACGGCAGTCGGCCAGCAAGTCAGCGAATGGCGGTACCTTCTGCGACATCGCATGCCTCCCTTAATGCCTGCACCATCCGCGCAGGAATACGAATCACCGCCTCATGCTCCGGAATCGACCCTGTTTCCAAGCACTCGGCGACGGTCACGTCGTCGACCTTCCACCCCTGCAGCACCAAGTCCGCGTTCTGATCGTCCACCCAGACAGTGGGCGACTCATTGGTTCCCGTGTTCGGGTCTTTCGCGATGAACCGCAGCGCCATCACTGCCTCCTGTGCCGAGCATAGTCACGGACAGTGGGCGACTCTTCACCTGTGTGGTCGCTCGGTCAAGAGCGCACGCACCTCGAAGGGGGCGCGAAAAGGCGCTCGCCGTGAGCCCACCACCGAGATCAAAGTTCGGCGACTTGATCGAACTGACCGGCCTTGGCGGCGCGTATGAAGGTTCGCAGGCGCGTCCGGGTGGTCGTGAGTACGACTTCTGGCTGCTCGCTCTCACGGAGCATTATCGAGTCGTGCTCCCCTTCGGCGACGTTCACGCAGGAGGCTGATTCCTGGCAGTACGACGACTGCCGCCAAGAAACCGGGGTCATGTGCTGCTCCTTGTCACAGGTCCTTGATGAGGCCGTGGATGAAGTCACGGGACTCCTCCGGCTCCAGAGCGATGGCGTCCATCTTGCCGATCACCAACCGATACTTCTCCAACTGGGCTTCCGCATCGAGCAGGAGGGAGCCGTGCGCCTGCTCCAGCAGAACCGTGTCGAGTTGAGGAACGGGGCCGGCGAAGTAGTTGATCGACTGACCGGACCCGGCGAACGTGCCGTTACGGAACGGGATCACCCGGATAGTGATGTGGTCCCGTTCGCTCATGTCGATCAAGTGTTTGAGCTGCACGCGGGATGTTTGCGGCCCGCCGAAGGGCATACGGAGGGCGGCCTCGTGGATCACCGCCTTGCATGGGGTGGGACTGTCGGCGTAGAGAACGCGCTGTCGCTTGATGCGGTACGAAACGCGGTCTTCCACGTCAGGTGGAGGGAGCGCCGGCACCCCTTCGGCGAAGACAGCGCGTGCGTGGTCGATTGTCTGGAGCAGTCCCGGGATGTGGAGCACCGTGGCCAACTCGAGTTCCGTCGCGTGGTGTTCGAGCTCGGCGATGTCGAGTTGCCCCGGGGGCAGCACGTCCCGGTACTCCTCCCACCAGCCACGTTGCTGTTTGCCCGTCATGGCGATGAGAGCGGCGATGAGGGCATTGTCGCCGCACGCGTAGTTCTCGGCCAGCGTGCGGATGCTGCGTTCACTGAGCCCGAAGCGCCCCGTCTCGATGTTGCTGATGCGAGCCTGCTGGGCTCCGATCAGTTCAGCTGCCTCCCTCGTGTTCAGGCCCGCACGTTCGCGGAGCTTACGCAGCTCGATGCCCAGACGTAGCTGACGTGCGGTCGGAACTGTCCTTGGCGGCATACGGCCCTCCACAGTCGCACAAGTGATGCAGTGGTCACCGGAACAGGTTCAAAGTTAGATGCTTCCAGATTTTCCGTAGAAGTAATTCAACCTCTCGCCCTACTCTGTGATCCAGGCCACTCCAGGCGGCAACCCCCACGATTGCTCTGTGGCCGGCGTCTATACGGCCCAACTCCACCTCGCAGCAAGGAGACACGCATGGCCACCGTATCCCCGCACCAACCCGCCTCCGAGCCTTTCGACCTCGGCAAAGAACTCCGCGCCCTCGTCCTCGCCACCGCGCCCCGCCTCTTCGCCGTGGCCCGGATCCACCCGTACGAAGACACCGGAGAGGCCGATGTGGAGATCGCGGCGTGGGGCATGGCCTACGAGGAGGGGCGGACCGAAGTGGTCGGCCCGGGGCAGCGGTTGGTGCTGGCCTCGCCCGAGCGGGTGGCGGCGTGGTTCTCCCGGGACGGAGTCACCGCCCAGCTCGTGTGGCTCGCCCCGGCCACCGCCACCACGCTCGGCCCCGATCTGGCCGCCTAGTGCTGTGACCGCATAGGTGCACCGGGTTGGCGGTCGTGGCGGTTGGATGTGCGGCGACGTCCGATCCGATCGCTGGAGGCCCGGTGGCCGAGCCTGTCCGTGTACACAGACGGCCACCCCTTCACCCGCTGGTCGATCCGCAAACTCGCCGCCTACCTGCGGAAAGTGCACGGCCGCGTCATCCGCATCGGCCGTGAAGCCTTACGGTGCCTGCTCCGGCGCCGCGGCATCACCTTCCAGCGCACCAAGACCTGGAAGGAGTCGCCCGACCCTGATCGCGACGCCAAGCTCGAAACCGGATTGAGCAGGTGCTGGACCGCTTCCCGGACCGGGTCTTCGCCTTCGACGAGTTCGGGCGCCCCAGCGGATGCCAGAGCCGCCTGGAGCCGGCCCGCCTGCTGCTCGCCTCGGTCGCCGCGCCTGCGCGGCATGCGAATAATGGGGCATCCCGCGCCACCCACCAGGGCGCGTGCCTCCGGTTCTGGGGTCCTGTTCGGCGGGAGGTCGTGGTCAGACGAGGGTGCGTGAGGGCGCCGGTTCGGCGGCGTTCTTCGGGTGCCGGGCTCGCTGGGTGATCAGTCCGGCGACGACGGCGACGGCGGTGACCAGGAGCGTCAGCAGGAGCGATCGCCGGCTTCCGGAGTCGGCTGCCATGCCCGCGATGATGGCCAGGAGTGCCGCGAGGACGAGCAGGCTCAGCCAGGGGTAGGCCCACATGCGGACGGTGAGGGCTTCGGGCCGCTCCCGCATCAGCCGGGCACGCCCGCGCAGGTGGGTGACCGTGATGCACAGGTAGACCACGACGGCGACGGCGCCGGAGGAGTCGAGCAGGAACTGGTAGACGGCCGTGGTGGGCAGGAAGTAGTTGGCCACGACGGTGAGCAGTCCGATGCTGGAGGCGGCGAGGACGGCCGGTGCGGGCACGCCGAGCCGGGTGGTGCGGGCGAACAGCGCGGGGGCTTCGCCTCGTTCGGCCAGGGAGTGGAGCATCCGGGAGGAGGAGTAGATCCCGGAGTTCAGGCAGGACAGGACGGCGGTGAGCACGATGAAGTTCATTGTGGTGCCGGCGAACGGCACGCCGAGATGGCCCAGGACCGCGACGTAGGGGCTGTCGGTGACGGCGGTGGAGTTCCACGGCAGCAGCATCACCACGACGGTGATCGAGCCGATGTAGAAGAGCAGGATGCGCCAGACGACGCTGTTGATGCCGCGCCGCACGGCCTGGGCGGGATCCTTGGCCTCACCGGCGGCGATGGTGACGACCTCGGTGCCGAAGTAGGAGAAGAAGACGACCAGCGATGCCTGGAGCACGGCCAGCCAGCCGTTGGGGGCGAAGCCGCCGTGGCCGAAGAGGTTGGTGGTGCCGGGGGCGCTGGTGTTCGGGAGTGCGCCGAGCACGGCGGCGAGGCCGATGAGCAGGAAGGCGATGATCGCCGCCACCTTGATCATGGCGAACCAGAACTCGAAGGTGCCGAAGGACTCGACGCGGGCGAAGTTGACCGCGATCAACGCGACCATCAGGACCAGCGCGGCCAGCCAGGTGGGTATGGCGGGCAGCATGTGGTGGGCGACGGCCGCGCCGGCGATGGCTTCGAATCCGACGGTGATGCACCACTGGTAGGCATACAGCCATCCCACCGACAGCCCTGCCCAGGGGCCCAGCTCGCGGCTGGCGTAGCTGGAGAAGGAACCGGTCTCCGGCTGGGCGACCGCCATCTCGGCCAGCATGCGCATCACCAGGACGGCCAGGGCGCCGATGGCGGCGTAGGCCACCAGTACGGCAGGTCCGGCCTGGCGGATGGCGCTGCCGCTGCCGACGAAGAGCCCGGCGCCGATGACGCCGCCGATCGCGATCATGGTCATCTGCCGGTTGCCCAGCGCACCGCGCAGTTGGGCGGAGCCGTTGGTTTTAGCGGAAGGTTTCACAGGGTTCCTGACCTTGGGGAGAGGGGCGGGAACAACAAGATATGCAAGCAGAATTGCAAGGTGTAGTATCGCTGCAATTAAATTTACGTCACGGGTTGCGGCAAGCGCGTCCGCGAAAGCGGTCGGCGCAGCCCAACCGGCAGGAGGTCGGACGATGGCGGCAGGCATCCGTGAGCAGGAACTCGCCGGGCTGCGGTGGCTGGTCGTCTCCGGGGAGCGGACGGAAGTGTTCCGCGCCCTCGGCCAGGCCGCCCGCGCCGATGTCCACGCCGTCCAGGACGCCCTGCCCGAACGCTCCGCGCTGCGCCGTTGGGCGGCGACCGAACGAGGGCGGATCCGGGTCGGCCGACTGCTCGACGCCACGCACGCGGCGTGCGGCCGGCAGCTGGCCGAGTTGCGCGCCCTCGCCGCCGGTGCCGGCGCGGACTTCCACGACCTGCTGCTGGCCAACCTCCGCGGCGACCTCGGGGTCGACGACGGCACCGGCTGCACGGACCTCGGCTGGCGCCGGACGCGCTCCTACGTCGCGCACAACGAGGACGGGGCGCCCGCCCTCGACGGTCGGCTGATGCTGCTCACCCTGCTCGTCGACGGGGACGCGCCGGTCACGGTCCAGTGGTATCCGGGCTTCCTTCCCGCCAACACCTTCACGGCCACCGGCAACGGCCTGGTCTGGGGCATCAACCACGTCCAGGCCGCGCGCCCGGCCGACGCCCCGGGACGGCACTTCGTCGCCCGCGCCCTCCAGCAGGCTCCGACCCTGGACGCGGCCGTCGACCACCTGCGCACCCGCCCCAGCGCCGGCGGCTTC
This sequence comes from Streptomyces sp. 5-10, assembly GCF_014712245.1. Lineage (NCBI taxonomy): Bacteria > Bacillati > Actinomycetota > Actinomycetes > Kitasatosporales > Streptomycetaceae > Streptomyces > Streptomyces sp. 5-10. The sequence goes on along the minus strand of NZ_JACVYG010000011.1, from coordinate 82,657 downwards.
GCCTACACGATCGGCGACCGTGCCGAAGGCCGGGTCGTCGTCGTGGAGAGCGCCGCCGGACGGACCGCCGCAGTGGAGGCCGACCCGGTCCACCACCCCCTGCACTGGCACACCAACCACCTGCGCCACCTGCCCGAACCGGCGGACGCGCCCACCGCCGCCCCGGCCACGAACGACGGCACGCGGGCGGCCCGCAGCCTGGGCCAGTTCGAGGAGAGCGTCGCCCGCGGCAAGGTCCTGAGCACTCTGCCGTTCCCCGCCGACGACCCCGGCGCGCAGTGGTTCCTGGACATCCTCACCTCAGCACCGCTGCCCCAGGGGGTGCACCGCACGGCCGCGGGCACCGACCCGCTGATGACCCTGTGCTCAGTGGTGGCCGACCTCACCGGCGACCGGATCACGGTGCGCGGACCGGCCGGGAAGAGCGCCGAGATGGCGCTGTCGGACTTCGCACAGGGGCGTGCCGACGCCGCCACCGGGTGACCCCGCGGCCGCGGCACGGCCGTTTGGAGGGAGAATTCCTCGCATGGCCACAACTTCGCAGCGACCTCCGCGGACCTACGACGCGCTCGTCGCCACTCTCCACAACCCGGCGACGCCGCTGACCCGTTCCCAGCGGCTCCTGGCCGAGCGCGTCATGGCCGACCCGGAAGGCGTGGCGTTCATGACGATCTCGGAGCTGGCGTCCGCCGTCGGCGTCAACGAGGCCACCGTGGTCCGCTTCGCCACCAGCCTCGGCCTCGAGGGCTACCCCGGGTTGACCAGACTGTGCCGGGAGCATCTGCGCGAACAGGTGCACCTGCTGCGCCGCTACGACAACCTGGAGCAGCTGGGGGCCGACGGCGGAAACCTGCTCGAGCAGGCGGCCGCGCTGGAAGGGGCCAACATCGCCCGCACCTTCGCCCGGATCGACCCCGAAACCTGGGAGGCCGCCGTCAAGGCGCTGGCCGAGGCCCCCCGCGTCCACGTCATGGGCCTGCGCAAGTGCCACGCCCCGGCCTATCTGCTCGGCTACCTGCTGCGGATGCTGCGCGAGGACGTCGAGACCGTCACGCTGGGCACGGGCACGCTCACCGACGACCTGCGCCGGGTCCGGGAGGGCGACTGCTTCGTGACCATCGCGATCCGCCGCTACAGCGCGGAGACGGTGCGGGCCGCGGCCTGGGCCCGAGCACGCGGCGCCCGCTGCGTGGCGCTGACCGACAACCCCTCCTCGCCCCTGGCGTCCTCGGCCGAGCAGGTCTTCTTCGTGGACGCCGCCAGCCCGTCGGTGCTGCGCTCGTTGACCGCGTTCACCGCGCTGGTCCAGGCGCTCGCCGCCGGGGTCGCCCAACTGCGCGGGCACCAGGCGCGTTCGACATTGCTGCAGGAAGAAGAACTGCTGAAGGAGTTCGGCGCCTACGCCCCGGACACACCTCTGCCGTAGCCCGCCGTCCGCCGGCGCCGCACTGCACCCGTGCGGCCCGCCCGGCAGACGCACACCTCAGCCCCGCGCCGTCAGCGCGGCGAGCGCCCCGCGCAGGTGCTCCAGGGAAGCCGCGATCCACGGGAGCCGCAGCGGGTCGTCGCTGCGCAACGCCGCCCAGCGCTCCGCCTCGGACTCCCCGTACAACAGACTTGTCGCCACCCGGGCACGCAGTCCGCCGACCGCGTCCCCGAACGCCTCACCGGCGAGCACACCGACCCCGTGCTCCTCCAGCAGGGCTGCGGCCAGCCCCGCACCGGTGTCGATGCCCCGGCCGGCAAGCACCGGCCGCACCGGTTCGAAGTCCGGGTAGAGGTAGAAGCCCGCCTCGGGACGGCGGCAGACCGCACCGGCCGCCGTGAACCGCTCGTACACCGCCGCCGCGACCCTCGCATGCAGCCCGCGCGCGGCATCGATGTGGGCCAGCACCTCGGGCGGATCCTGCAGGATGTACGTGGCGGCGGCCTGCATCGGCGCAGCCAGGCTGGACCACACCTCACTGGCCACCCCGACAAGCTCGCCCATCAGCCGTTCGCCCCAGGGACCCGACGGCACCCGGGCGAACCCGATGCGCCAGCCGCCCAAGGCCATCGACTTGCTCAACCCGCTGGTGACAACGGTGCGTTCGGGCAGATAGCCGAGCGCGCTGGGAGCCTTGCCGAAGTGGCACACCTCGGCGTAGATCTCATCGCAGACCACTGCCAGACCATGCCGCTCGGCGATCTCGCAGACCGCACGCAGGTGCTCCTCGCGGGCGACCGTCCCCGTGGGATTGTCCGGCACCGTCACCACCAGGACACCGGGGTTCGCCCCGGCCGCCCGCGCGTCGGCCAGCGCCTGCTCCAGCAGCTCCGGGTCCGGAACGCCGCCCGCCTCCGCCGGAACCGGAACACTTATGGTCTTCCTGCCCACCAGCGCCGTCTGGGCCGCGTAGCTGACCCACGCCGGGCACGGCAGCACCACGTCCCCCGGCAGCGCGGCGAGCAGCGCGAACAGCAGCGCCTTGCTGCCGGGGGCGAACAGCACCTGCTCGGGTTCCGTCTCCACTCCACGTCGGCCGAACCACCCGGCAGCGGCCTCGCGGGCCTCCCGCGACCCGACGACGGCCCCGTATCCGTTGCGCCCGGCCGCCGCCGACAACACCTGCGCGACCGAATCCGGCACCGGCAGCCCCGCCTCGCCGAACCCCAGGTGCAACACCCTCTCCCCCGCCGCCCGGCGGGCCCGCAGTGTCTCGTTGATGGCCAAGGTCGCCGAATGCATGGTCACGGCGCCCCACTCTCCTCACAGGGATCGGCACGGCAGAGCAAGTGCAGCTGCACGCCTGAGAGTATATGCAAATATGTTTGCATTGCAGAGCGGCCTTCGATGGGACCGGGATGGTTCACCGTGATCGGAAGGCGGCTCGCGGGACGAGCGCACGCGAAACGGCTGGTATCAGAGGTCGCGCAGATAGGCGCGGTGGGGGAGCTCAGCGACAGAACGGACACAGACCCTGGTGATCATGGACATGCTCTTGCAACTCCTGAGCAGAAATCTCTCGCCGGCCGCAAGACAGCTCACTCAACAGAGTCCAACGCCGGGGCAATTGTGGCGAAGGCCCGGTCGGTCAGTTCGGCGGGGTCCTCGGCACCGTCGCTGCCGCTCCACCGTTGCAGCACGGCGTCGAATGCGGTGAGCGCCATCCCGGCGGCTAGCTGCGGGTACAGATCGGTGTCGGGGTCGAGCCCCAGGCGCTGCGCCAACTCTGCTGCCAGGTCGTCGCGCCACTGGTCCTGGCGTTCCAGGAAGCGTGCGCGCAGGGCGGGGGTGCGCAGAATCAGCCGAACCACGCGCAGTGCCCGGTCGGAATGGTCGGCGCAGGCGGCCATGGTGACCCAGACGGCGTGCCGCAAGGACGCGGAAGGCTGCTCCTCGATGGGGCGAGACGCCAGCGCTGCGCGCATGCCGGTGCCCATGTCGGCCAGGAACTGGACGACCACGTCCTCCTTGGAGACGAAGTACCGGAAGAACGTTCGCTTGGATACGCCGGCGGTGGCCGCGATCTCGTCGATGGTGACCGCGTCGAACCCCTTCTGCGCCAGTAGCTGCAGTGCCGCTTCGCTCAGCTCGTTGGAGACGAGCTGGCGTTTGCGCTGGGCCATGGTGACTTCAGGGCGGGAGCTCACCGGGCAATTCTACCGCCATGCCATTCACGGCACTCGGTAGCTCCTTGACACCAAGTGCCATAAACGGCAACGTGTGCCGCATGACGAAGAACCAGCGCTGGACCGCCGATCAGATCCCGGACCAGGCCAAGCGGGTGTTTGTCGTCACCGGAGCCAACAGCGGCCTCGGCCTGGCGACCACCCGGGCACTCGCCCGCAAGGGCGGGCACGTGATCCTCGCTGTGCGCGACGAGGCAAAAGGCCACCGGGCCGCCGCAGAGATCACCGCTGAGGAGCCTGGCGCCGACCTTGAGGTGCGCCGCCTCGACCTGGCCGATCTCGATTCGGTCCGAGCGTTCGCCGATCAGCTGCGCGTCGATCATCCACGGCTGGACGTGCTCGTCAACAACGCCGGCGTGATGGCGCCACCCCGCTCGCTGAGCGCCCAGGGCCACGAGTTGCAGTTCGCCTGCAACCACCTCGGCCACTTCGCGCTCACTGGTCTACTGCTCGACCTGCTGACCGACGGCAACGACCCCCGCGTGGTCACGGTAAGTTCGACCAACCACCGGCAGGGGCACCTCTACTTCGACGACCTTTCCGGCGAGCGCACGTACTCGCCCATGGGGTTCTACAACCAGTCGAAGTTCGCCAACGCCGTCTTCGGATGGGAACTCCACCGGAGGCTGACCGCGGCCGGCAGCTCGGTACGCAGCCTGCTCGCCCACCCCGGCTACACCTCCACCAACCTCCAAACCAGCGCGCCGGTCGGCATGGTGAAGATGCTGTTCGGCCGCATCCTCGCCCCGCTCGCCCAGCCCCCGGAACAGGGTGCACTGCCCCAGCTGTACGCGGCCACCGCCCCGGACGTGAAGGGCGGTGAGTTCATCGGGCCGGACGGCTTCGCCGAGCTGCGCGGCGGCCCGAAGCAAGTGCGGTTGTCCACCGCGGCAGCCGATCCCCAGACCGGCCGCCGTCTGTGGGAACTGTCGGAACAACTCACCGACGTGCGGTTCCTGCTTCCGGCCACCTTCTAACGAACAGGTCGCGCGGATGGGCGTGAGGGTCATGGCCGGCGGTGCGGGCGTTCGGCCCAGCGATGGGTTGTCCACGCCTGCCGGATCAGGCTCCGCACGGTGATGATCGTGTCGGCGAGATCGAAGAAGGCGTCGATGACGATGGCCCGGCGCTCGTAGCAGCGGGCGAGGCGGTGGAAGGCGTTTTGCCAGGTGGCTGCGACGGCCTGGCCGTAGTCAACCGACCCCGCCGGTTGGGTGGTTGAGTGCCGAAGAACCCGCCGCCCCGGCATCCCTCCCCGCCTCCTCCTCACGGGCGCGCAGGTCTCCGTGGAGGCGGGCGACCACCGCGCACACCAGCGGCATGACCACCGGGGGCAGCAGGAGAAGGGCCACGGCTGTGGGGAGGATCATCACCAGCACGCCGGTGATCCACACATTGTCGTCGCTGAGCCACAGCATGCCGAGGCCGGCGACGTGGGCGAGGGGAGCGGCCGCGTACCGGGCCGGCCAGAAGACGAGCACGGCGGCCGCGGTGACCAGCGTGCCCAGGCCGAGGGTGCGCCGTCGTGCACGGCGGGTCAGCACCCAGGAGCGGTACAGCGCCACGAAGGGGGAACGGCGCTCCAGCACCGTCTCGGCGGTGGCCGCCGACAGGCGGAAGTACAGCAGCGGGCCGAGACACCAGATGGCGATCGGCAACACCCATCCCACCAGTGTGTACTGCCAGGTCGCGGTCTCGTGCAGGGGCGTGGGCTCGACGCCGGGCACCTCGCCGCCGTCGACGAGGCTGAACAGCACCAGGCCCGCCAGCTCCACGGCGCCCACGGCCAGTCCGGTCAGCAGGTTGACCACGAGGGCGGCGGGCAGGCGCCGGCGGGTGCGCCGCCACAGCTCGCGGGTGGTCAGCGGTCCGCCGTCGCGCGTGGCGTGAGAGTCGCCGATGGCGTACGCGGTGTGCAGGACGGTGACGACGAGGAGTGCCAGCACGAGCAACAGCAGCGACACCACGACACCGACCCTCACCAACGGGGGCAAGCCACCGTCGGCGTAGGCCACATAGGAGTCCTCGTTGGCGATGTTGCGGTCCGCGTAGTCCCGGACGCCCTCGAAGGTGTCCCATGCCGCCGCGAACCCGCCGGCCACGATCGCGCAGCCGAGCACGGCTGTCAGGGCGGACACGCGGAGGGTGAAGCCGTACAGCGCGCCGCGGTAGCGTCTGACGACGCCGAGCGACGACCGGAGCGCCCCACCGATGCCGCCGCCCGGCTGCTCGGTGGGGTTGTCGCCCATGCCGTCGGCCACCCGGGCGGTCGACTGGCTTCCCTCGTGCGCCATGACCTGATCTGACCTCCGTGCGGCTACGTGGTGACGGCATCCAAGACGTCGTGCCGGGCGCGTGGGTTCCCGGAGATCGGGTTCATTCCCGCAGGTCCGCATCACCGGCGGCCGCCCCGGCCTGCGCCACACGGCGAGATCGCCGAGTCCACCAGCCGCCGGAGGCCTCAGCGCATCAGGACTCCCGCCGCTTCGGCCGTGGTCTCCGAGGGCAGGGCGATGAGTCCCGGTTCGGCGGGGCCCGCCAGGAGGGGGTGGGTGGGGAGGACGCGGATGGTGTAGCCGAAGGGGCCGGTGCGGTTGAGGGCCAGGGGGGCCTCGTAGCGGCGACTGCCTTCGAGGTCGGGGCCCGCGGTGGGTTTGAGGGGAACGTGGGTGGCGTCGGTGATGCGGTCCGCGTCGTCCACGCGGCCCGCCACCGCCTGGACCTCGACGTCCGCCGGGTCCAGGGTGCCCAGGCGCACCCGGGCGCGGAGGGAGAGCGTCGAGCCGAGTTCGGCGGCGCCGCCCGGGGCGGGTGGGGTGAGGTGGGCCTCGACGTGGTCGACGGCGACGTCCGGCCAGGCGGCGCGGATTCGGGCCTTCCAGGTGGCCAGTTCGGCGGCCGCCTCGAGGTTCAGGGCGCGGTGGGAGCGGGCGGCGGGGGCGTAGAGGCGCTCGACGTATTCGCGGACCATGCGGCCCGCGAGCACCTTGGGGCCGAGGGTGGTGAGGGTGCGCCGGACCATGGCGATCCAGCGGCCGGGGAGGCCGTCCAGGCCGCGGTCGTAGAAGCGCGGGGCGACCCGCTGCTCCAGCAGGTCGTAGAGGGCGGCGGCCTCCAGGTCGTCGCGGCGGGTCTCGTCGATCGCGTCGCCGTCGGCGGTGGGGATGGCCCAGCCGAAGTCCGGCTCGTACCACTCGTCCCACCAGCCGTCGAGGACGGAGAGGTTGAGACAGCCGTTCAGGGCCGCCTTCATGCCGCTGGTGCCGCATGCCTCCAGCGGGCGCAGCGGGTTGTTGAGCCAGACGTCGCAGCCGGGGTAGAGCTTCTGGGCCATGTCCATGCCGTAGTCGGGCAGGAAGACCAGACGGTGGCGCACCCGGGGGTCGTCGGCGAAGCGGACCAGCTCCTGGACGAGGCGCTTGCCGCCGTCGTCGGCCGGGTGGGCCTTGCCCGCGACGACGATCTGGATCGGCCGCTCGGGGTGGAGCAGCAGCTCCATCAGCCGGTCCTGGTCGCGCAGCATCAGGGTGAGCCGCTTGTAGGAGGGGACGCGGCGGGCGAAGCCGATGGTGAGGACGTCGGGGTCGAGCACCCCGTCGATCCAGCCGAGCTCGGCGGTGCCCGCGCCGCGCTGCCGCCAGGAGGCGTACAGCCGCTGCCGGACCTCGGCGACCAGCCGCTTGCGCAGGGTACGGCGCAGCTCCCACAGCTCGGAGTCGGCGAGGTGGCCGAACCGCCGGGCGCCGAGCCGGGTGACCTCGGGGGCCGTCCAGGTGGGCGCGTGCACCCCGTTGGTGACGGAGGTGATGGGCACCTCCTCGGGGTCGAAACCGGGCCAGAGCCCGGCGAACATCTCCCGGCTGACGCGGCCGTGCAGGGTGGACACCCCGTTGGCGCGCTGGGCCAGCCGCAGCCCCATCACGGCCATGTTGAAGAGGTTGGGCTCGCCGCCGGGGTAGGTCTCCATGCCGAGGGCGAGGATCCGCTCGACCTCGATCCCGGGCAGCTCGGCGTCGTCGCCGAAGTGGCGGGCCACCAGCTCGCGGTCGAAGCGGTCGATCCCGGCGGGGACGGGGGTGTGGGTGGTGAAGACGGTCCCGGCCCGCACCGCCTCATGGCCGGCGTCGAAGGCGGCCCCGTCGGCGATCAGTTCGCGGATGCGCTCCAGGCCCTGGAATCCGGCGTGGCCCTCGTTGGTGTGGAACACCTCGGGCTCGGGGTGGCCGGTGAGCCGGCAGTACGCGCGCAGGGCGCGGACGCCGCCGATGCCCAGCAGCATCTCCTGGAGCAGCCGGTGCTCGCTGCCGCCACCGTAGAGCCGGTCGGTCACCTCGCGCTCACCGTGGCCGTTCTCCTCCACGTCGGAGTCGAGCAGCAGCAGCGGCACCCTGCCCACCTGGGCCTGCCAGACGCGGGCGTGGAGCGGACGGCCGCCGGGCAGGGTGAGCGGGATCCGGACGGGCCGGCCGTCCGCCTCGCACAGCTGGGTGAGCGGCAGCTCGTCGGGGTCCAGGACCGGATAGTGCTCCTGCTGCCAGCCGTCGCGGGAGAGCGACTGCCGGAAGTAGCCGTGGCGGTAGAGCAGTCCGACGCCGATCAGGGGGACGCCGAGGTCGCTGGCGGCCTTGAGGTGGTCACCGGCGAGGATGCCGAGGCCGCCGGAGTACTGGGGCAGGGCGGCGGTGATCCCGAACTCCGGCGAGAAGTAGGCGATGGCGGTGGGCGGTCCGGAGGGTACGGGCGCGCCCGAGGGTACGGGCGGTCCGGAGGGGGCGGGCGCGCCCGAGGGCATGGACGTGGCAGAGGGTACGGGCGCGCCTGGGGACTCCGTGGGCCCGGACGGGCCCGACGGCGCGGGCGCGCCCGAGGACGCCGGAGGTACGGGCTCGGCGGGGGTCGGCCCGGCTCTGTCCTCGGCGGCGACCCGCCCCTGATACCACCGGGGCCCGGTCAGATAGTCGTGCAGATCATCCGCGGCCGCCGCGAGACGGCGCAGGAAGGAGCGGTCCTCGGCGAGGTCCGCGAGCCGGGAGAGGGGCACGGCGCCCAGCAGCCGCACCGGGTCGCCGCCCGACTCCCGCCATCCCTCGGGGTCCACGGACTCGAAGAGCTCGCGGGTCTCGGGGTGCCAGGACCAGCGCAGATTGCGCGCCAGCCGGTTGAGCGGTCGCAGGGGCTCCGGAAGGACGGGGCGCACGCTGAATCGACGAATGGCCTTCACTGGACTTCTCCCTTGGACGCCGACTGTTGGAGGGCCGAGAAGAACATCGTCCTTGTGGCTGTGGCACGGGGCGCCGCAGCATCGCTGGGGAATCGCTGGTCGGCGGGCATTGTCAGTGCCTCCTTTTAACCTGGTGGGGTGAAGATCGTGGTGCAGGTCAGGCTGTTGCCGACGCCGAATGAGGCGCTGGCTCTGACAGCGACCCTGCGCGCCGCGAACGCCGGGGCGAACCTGGCCTCCGCGCTCTCATTCGAGAAAGGCATCACGTCCCGCAACGACTTACAGAAACTTGTCTATGGCCGGTTGAAAGGCGAGTTCGGGCTCGGCGCACAGACTGCCGTGCGCACGGTGAAGAAGGTTGTGGACGCATACGCGACGCTGCGCGCCAACCTGCGAGCGGGCCGCTTGGGCCCGCAGGGTTCCAAGCGGCGGGCGAAGGCGACATCGAAGCCGGTGACCTTCCGCGAAGACGCGGCGCAGCCATTCGACGACCGCATCCTGTCCTGGCAGCACGACACCGGGACGGTGAGTATCTGGACCGTTGCGGGACGGCTCAAAGGCATGCGTTTCATAGGTTCGCCGGACCAGATCAAAACCCTTGCTGAGTTCCGGAAGGGCGAGACGGACCTGATATGCCGGGACGGCAAGTGGTTCCTGATCGCAGTGTGCGAAGTACCGGCCGAGCCGCTGAATACCGCTCCGGTGGACTGGATCGGTGTGGACCGGGGCATCGTCAACCTCGCCACGACTTCGGACGGCACCAACTACTCCGGCCGGAGGCTGTCCCGCTACCGCAGATGGCAGGCGCGTAAGAAAGCCGAGTTGCAGGCCAAGCGGACCCGCAGCGCCAACCGCCGCCTGAAGCGGCGGGCGAAGAGGGAAGCGCGACACGCCGCGCACATCAACCACAAGATCAGTAAGGAGTGCGTGGCCGTCGCGAAACGCACCGGACGCGGGGTCGCCCTGGAGGAGCTTCGGGGAATCCGTGACCGGGTACGGCCTTGTCGCGACCAGCGGGCCCCGCTCTCCTCCTGGCCGTTCCACCAGCTCGACCGGTACATCGCGTACAAAGCCGAGCGCGTCGGCGTACCGGTGATCTGGGTGGACGCGGCCTACACCTCGCAGAGGTGCCCAAGGTGCGGGCACACCGCGAAGACCAATCGTCCCGCTCGGGACCAATTTCGCTGTCGTCGGTGCGGGCTCGCTGGCCCGGCCGACATCGTCGCCGGGGTCAACGTGCGCAACCGCGCGCGCTCGGCGTGGGTTCTTGTCAACGGACCCGCATCGCAAGGGACGTGCACACCTCCTTTGTAGTGGATGCGACCTGTGACCGCCCTGTCGTAGGGGGCAGTCGGGAGCGCGACGAGGCTTGGAGGAACCGGGTCAACAAGCTCGGTCCTGCAGAGCCGCGAAGTTGACCCTTCGACGGTAGCGGCCGACGAGTCCCCGTTTCGGCTGTTTCGCCCCGCTCCCGAGAAGTCGGCCCGAAGGCGGCAACCTTTCCGGCCAAGGGGACGACTAGGGGTCACACCTTCCCCCCATGCCTTGGAGGACCACGTGCGCTCTCGGGACAGTTCGCACACTCCGCCCCCCGCTCATCCGCCCAGACCCACCCCGCGCAGGGGCCGGACGCTGGCCGCCGCCTGCGCGGCGGGCGCGCTGACCGTCACCTCGCTGGTGAGCGCCTCGGAGGCCGCCGAGGGCACAGGGCCCACGCCGAGGGCGGCCGCCGCGGCCCAGCTCGAGAAGCTGGACCGGGGGCTGGTGAGCGTGCACACCGGCAATGACAACCTGGTCAGCTGGCGCTGGCTGGCCACCGACCCGGACGGTGTGACGTTCAACCTCTACCGGGGCGGCGTCAAGGTCAACTCCTCCCCCATCACCACCACCAACTACCTCCACAAGGACGCCCCGAACAGCGCGGACTACACCGTACGGGCCGTTGTGGGCGGGGCGGAGCAGCCCGCCTCGCCGAGCGCGATCCAGTTCCGCCCGGGGTACTACGATGTGCCGATCTCACCCCCGGCGGGCGGCTCGGACTACACCTACGAGGCCAATGACGCCTCGGTGGGCGACCTCGACGGCGACGGCGACCTGGACTTCGTCCTGAAGTGGCAGCCGACCAACGCCAAGGACAACTCGCAGTCGGGCGTCACCGGCAACACCATCGTCGACGGCTACACCCTCCAGGGGCAGCGGCTGTGGCGGATCGACCTGGGCCGCAACATCCGCTCCGGCGCCCACTACACCCAGTTCCAGGTGTACGACTACGACGGCGACGGCCAGGCCGAGATCGCGATGAAGACCGCGGACGGCACGGTGGACGGCGCCGGTAAGACCATCGGCAGCGCCTCCGCCGACTACCGCAACTCCAGCGGCTACGTACTCAGCGGACCCGAATACCTGACGATGTTCAACGGCCGCACGGGCGCCGCGATGAGCACGGTGGACTACGTCCCGCCGCGCGGCACCGTCTCCTCCTGGGGCGACTCCTACGGCAACCGCGTGGACCGCTTCCTGGCCGGGACGGCGTACCTCAACGGCTCCACCCCCTCGCTGATCGAGGCGCGCGGCTACTACACCCGCACCGTGATCTCCGCCTGGAGGTTCAGCGGAGGCCAGCTCACCCGCCAGTGGACGTTCGACACCAACAGCTCCACCAACACCGGCAAGGGCTACGACGGCCAGGGCAACCACGCGCTGGCCACCGGCGACGTGGACGGCGACGGCAGGGACGAGATCGTCTACGGCTCGATGGCCGTGGACGACAACGGCAACGGGCTGTGGACGAACAAAAACGGCCACGGCGACGCCGCCCACCTCGGCGATCTCGACCCCTCCCGGGCGGGCCTGGAGTACTTCAAGGTGGACGAGGACTCCTCGAAACCGGGCTCGTACTTCGCCGACGCCCGCACCGGCCAGGTGCTGTGGTCCACCGCGTCCGGCGGCGACAACGGGCGCGGCGTGGCCGATGACATCTGGGCGGGCAACGACGGCGCCGAGATGTGGTCCGCGCGGGACGACCAGATCCGCGACGAGGGCGGCGGCGCCAAGGGCCGCAAGCCCTCCTCGATCAACTTCCTGGCCTGGTGGGACGGCGATCCGGTGCGCGAGCTGCTGGACGGCACCCACATCGACAAGTACGGCACCTCCGGTGACACCCGGCTGCTCACCGGCTCCGGGGTGCACTCCAACAACGGCACCAAGGCCACCCCGTCGCTGTCCGGCGACATCCTCGGCGACTGGCGCGAGGAGGTGGTCTGGCCGACCAGCGACAACAAGGCGCTGCGGATCTACTCCACGCCGTACGAGACCGACCGGAAGATCACCACGCTGCTCCACGACCGGCAGTACCGCGAGGCGCTGGCCTGGCAGAACACCGCCTACAACCAGCCCCCGCACCCCAGCTTCTTCATCGGCAACAAGATGGCGACCCCGCCGCGGCCGGCCATCACCACCCCGTGAAACCCCCCACCGAAGGAGATCCGACATGGCTGCACAACGCACCAGGCACCGGGCGATAGCCGGGGCCCTCGGCGCCGTCGCCCTCACCGCCGGCGCGATCACCACCGGGCTGACCCTGCCCACGGCCTCCGCCGCCACCTGGCCCACCCCCAGCGGCACCCCGCAGGCGGTCACCAAGAGCATCCCGGTCAGCGGGACCCTCGACGGCGGCATGAAGCGCTACTACGGCTCGGGCGACCTGGGCTCCGGTGGCCAGAACGAGGGCCAGGACCCGCTGTTCGACCTCAAGGACGGCGCCACGCTGAAGAACGTCATCCTCGGCGCCCCGGCGGCCGACGGAGTGCACTGCGCCGGCAGCTGCACCCTGCAGAACGTCTGGTGGGAGGACGTCGGCGAGGACGCCGCCACCTTCCGCGGCACCGGCAAGACGTACAACGTCATCGGTGGCGGCGCCCGTAAGGCGTCCGACAAGGTGTTCCAGTTCAACGGCGGCGGCACGCTCAACATCTCAGGCTTCGCCGTCCAGGACTTCGGCAAGCTGGTCCGCTCCTGCGGCAACTGCTCGTCGCAGTACAAGCGCACCATCAACGTGAGCAACACCGAGGTCACCGCCCCGGGCAAGGCCATCGGCGGGATCAACACCAACTACGGCGACTCGCTGACCCTGCGCGGGATCACGATCATCGGGGACAGCAGCAAGAAGATCGTCCCGTGCCAGAAGTACATCGGGAACAACACGGGCAAGGAGCCCACCGAGAACGGCAGCGGCCCCGACGGCACCTACTGCAAGTACAGCAGCTCCGACATCACCTATAAGTGATCGCCGGAAACGGCGGACAACCCGCGCGCCGTGCCTGACCCTCACAGGGACAGGCACGGCGCGTGCCCGTGCCGGACACTGGTGGGTATGGACACACCTGCCGAGCTGGGGAGTTTTCTGCGCACCCGCCGCGCCGGGCTGCGCCCCGAGGACGTCGGACTGGTCGCGTACGGGACCAGGCGCCGGGTCCCGGGGCTGCGCCGCGAGGAGCTGGCGCAGCTGGCCGGGGTGAGCGTGGCGTACTACACCCGGCTGGAACAGGGCCAGTCCACCGGCGCCTCGGACGGGGTGCTGGACGCGATCGCCCGCGCGCTGCGGCTCAGCCCGGACGAGCGGGCGCACCTGGGCAACCTGGCCCGTCCGCCGCGCGCCGGGCGCCGCCCCGCGCGGCGCGCCGAGTCCGCGCGCCCGGCGACCCGGCGGCTGCTCGCCGCGATGGACGGCGTACCGGCCGTGGTCCTCGGCCTCCGCTTCGACGTCCTGGCGTGGAATCCGCTGGGGCACGCCCTGATCGCCGGGCATCTGCCCGCCGACGCGCCCGAGCACCCCGACGACCGGCCCAACACCCAGCGGATGCTGTTCCTCGATCCGCACACCCGTGAGCTGTATCCGGACTGGAAGGGCGAGGCGCGGCGCGCGGTCGCCTCGCTGCGGGTGGTGGCGGGGGCGCACCCCGACGACCGGCGGCTCGCGGAGCTGATCGGCGAACTCACCATGAAGAGCGGGGAGTTCGCGGCGCTGTGGTCGCGCCACCCGGTGCGCCGGTGCGCGTTCGGCACCAAGTCCTTCCACCACCCGCTGGTGGGGCCGCTGGAGCTGGACTTCGAGATGACCCGGCTGCCGGACTCGGGGGGCCAGGCCCTGCTGATGTACGGGGCGGAGCCGGGGTCGCCGTCGGAGGCGGCGCTGCGGCTGCTGGCGCGGGAGGCCGTCGCGTTGTACGCCCCCTGATGCGCCCTTGTCGGGGATGCGCCCTTGTCGGGACCTTCGTCCCACGCGACGCTTGCGCCGTCGAGTTGGGGAGGGGATCGTTCCATGGCTTGTGCGTCTGCGGGCCCCCGGCGGAGGGTGGCGGCGCCGGCCGCCGTCGTCGCGGTGGTCCTGGTGGTCTTGTCGCCCGCTCAGACCGTTCCCGCCCAGGGGGTCCAGGCCACGGGCGGGGCGGGAACCGAAGGCTATATCGTCGCGCTGAAGCGGGGCCCGGAAGCGCCCGCGGCGGCGTCCGGGGCGGGCCGGGCGCTGATCGAGCGGTACGGGGCGCGGGTGCGCCGGGTCTACCGCACCGCGTTCAACGGCTATGCGGTACGGGCGAACGCGGCGCAGGCCGGGCGGCTGGCGGCCGATCCGCGCATCGCCTCGGTGACCCGGGACGAGCGGGTGTCGCTGCGCTGGTCCCGGGTGCGGTTACCGGCCCCGCACCGCGGCCGGGCGCGTCCGCCGTGGGGTCTTGACCGGATCGACCAGCCGGACCGGCGGCTGGACGGGGCGTACACCGCGCCCCGCGGCGGCGGGCGCGGCACCACGATCTATGTGATCGACTCCGGGGTGCGCACCTCCCATGAGGACTTCGGCGGCCGGGCCCGCTCCGGCTGGGACTTCGTGGACGACGATCCGGTGGCCGAGGACGGCAACGGCCATGGCACCCATGTGGCCGCCACGGCGGCGGGCACCCGCTACGGCGTGGCGAAGGAGGCCGCGGTCGTGGCCGTACGGGTGCTGGACGACCGGGGCGAGGGCACCATCGCGCAGGTGCTGGCCGGAATGGACTGGGTGCTGCGACACGCCAGGCGGCCCGCGGTGGTCAATCTGAGCCTGGGCTCGGCGGCCGCCACCCCGCTGCCCGAATGGGACGCGGCGGTGCGGGCGGGGATCGCCGCCGGTCTGGTCTTCACCGTGGCGGCGGGCAACCAGGACCGGCCCGCCGCCTCGTTCTCACCGGGCCGGGTGCCGGGGGCGCTCACGGTGGGCGCGACCGACCGCGCCGACCGGCGCTCGGGATTCTCCAACTGGGGCCCGGGAGTTGACCTGTTCGCGCCCGGGGACCGGATCGTCTCGGCGTCCAACGCGAGCGATACGGCGGCCAGGACGCTGTCGGGCACCTCGATGGCGGCCCCGCATGTCGCGGGCGCCGCCGCCCTGTACCTCGCCGGCCATCGCTTCGCGACTCCGGCCCAGGTCGGGGCGGCGCTGACGGCCGGTGCGAGCGAGGGCCGGGTGCGCGGCGCGGGCCCGGGTTCGCCGAACCGTCTGCTGCGGGTGGCCAACTGACGTAACGACAGAGCGCATCGGGTGGACGGCCCCGCCTACGGGCGGGGCCGATTCATGTACCCCGCGTTACGAACCGGTAGTTAACGGGAACCCGGATTGTCTCCCCGTTCCGCAGGGGAAGGCTTTCCACGCGCGCCCCCCATGGCCGACCCCATCCGCCCACCAGAGTGAACGCGGACAGGAGCTGTCATGCCCGCAACCCAACGCCCGGCGGCAAAACCGATACAAAGGACAAAAGCCGCTCCCGCGTCTCCATTCGCACTGCCGTCAGGTGATCCTATGATCGGTCGCATTCCCATTCTGGATATCCGCCCGCTGATCGACTGCGGCCGCCGCCCCGCCAAGGCGGTGGTGGACGAGACCTTCGAGGTCAGTGCCACCGTGTTCCGGGAAGGCCATGACGCGGTCAACGCCAATGTGGTCCTCCGAGATCCCTCCGGCCGCTCCGGCCCCTGGACCCCGATGCGTGAACTCGCCCCCGGCACCGACCGCTGGGGCGCCGAGGTCACCCCCGGCGCGCCCGGCCGCTGGACGTACACGGTCGAGGCGTGGAGCGACCCGATCGCCACCTGGCGCCACCACGCCCGTATCAAGATCCCGGCCGGGATCGACACCGATCTGGTCCTGGAAGAAGGGGCCCGGCTGCACGAGCGGGCCGCGGCCGGAGTGCCCAAGAACGACGGCCGGGAGGCGGTGCTGGCGGCCGTCGACGGGCTGCGCGACGAGCGCCGCCCGGTGGCCGACCGGCTCGCCGCCGCCCTCGCGCCGGATGTGACCGCGGCCCTCGACCGCCACCCGCTGCGGGAGTTGGTCACCTCCTCGCGCCCCATGCCGCTCCAGGTGGACCGGGAGCGTGCGCTGTTCGGCTCCTGGTACGAGCTCTTCCCGCGCTCGGAGGGCGCCAAGGTGACCGAGGGCCGGCGGCCGGTCAGCGGCACCCTGCGCACCGCCGCCGAGCGGCTGCCCGCGATCGCCGCCGCGGGCTTCGACGTGGTCTATCTGCCGCCGATCCACCCCATCGGCACCGCCTTCCGCAAGGGCCCCAACAACACGCTCTCCGCGGGCCCCTTCGACGTGGGCTCGCCCTGGGCCATCGGCTCGGCCGACGGCGGCCATGACGCGATCCACCCCGACCTCGGCACCTTCGAGGACTTCGACCACTTCGTGGCGCGCGCCCGGGAGCTGCGCATGGAGGTGGCGCTGGACTTCGCGCTCCAGTGCTCCCCGGACCACCCCTGGGTCTCCCAGCACCCCGAGTGGTTCCACCAGCGCGCCGACGGCACCATCGCGTACGCAGAGAACCCGCCCAAGAAGTACCAGGACATCTTTCCCGTAGCCTTCGACCGGGACTTCCACGGCCTGGTCCGGGAGACCGAGCGGGTGCTGCGCTTGTGGATGGCGCACGGGGTGCGGATCTTCCGGGTGGACAATCCGCACACCAAGCCGGTGGTCTTCTGGGAGAAGGTGCTCGGCGACATCCACCGCTCCGACCCCGACGTCCTCTTCCTCTCCGAGGCGTTCACCCGCCCGGCGATGCTGAACGCCCTCGGCGCGGTCGGCTTCCACCAGTCGTACACCTACTTCACCTGGCGGAACACCAAGCAGGAGCTCACCGACTACCTCACCGAGCTGTCCGGGGACGCTGCCGCCTGGATGCGGCCCAACTTCTTCGTCAACACCCCCGACATCCTGCACGCCTACCTCCAGGAGGGCGGCCGCCCCGCCTTCGCGGTGCGGGCCGTGCTCGCCGCCACCCTCTCCCCCGCCTGGGGCGTCTACGCGGGCTACGAGCTGTGCGAGAACACCCCGCTGCGGCAGGGCAGCGAGGAGTACCTGGACTCGGAGAAGTACCAGCTGCGGCCGCGCGACTGGGCGGCGGCCGAGCGCGAGGGAAGAACGATCACCCCGCTGCTCGCCCGGCTGAACCGGGTGCGCCGCCGCCATCCCGCGCTGCGGCGGCTGCGCAACCTCAGATTCCACCACGCCGACAACGATTCCGTCATCGTCTACTCCAAGCGCGCGGGCGACTCGTGTGTGGTCACGGTCGTCAACCTCGACCCTCACCACACCCAGGAGGCGACGGTCTCGTTGAACATGCCGGAACTCGGCCTCGAGTGGCATGAGTCCGTCCCGGTGCGCGACGAGCTCACCGGCGAGACCTATCACTGGGGCAGGGACAACTATGTGCGCCTGGAGCCGGGGCGGGATATGGCTCCGGCGCATGTGCTGTCCCTGCGACCGTCCTCACCGATCGGAGGGTCACCCACAACATGATCGTCAACGAGCCCGTACCGGACACCTTCGAGGACACGCCCGCGGGCGACCGCGATCCCGACTGGTTCAAGCGCGCGGTCTTCTACGAGGTCCTGGTCCGCTCCTTCCAGGACAGCAACGGCGACGGCGTCGGCGACCTCAAGGGCCTGACGGCCAAGCT
The DNA here is from genome assembly GCF_014712245.1 of Streptomyces sp. 5-10. Lineage (NCBI taxonomy): Bacteria > Bacillati > Actinomycetota > Actinomycetes > Kitasatosporales > Streptomycetaceae > Streptomyces > Streptomyces sp. 5-10. The sequence goes on along the minus strand of NZ_JACVYG010000011.1, from coordinate 64,777 downwards.
GGACTATCTGCAGTGGCTGGGCGTGGACTGCCTGTGGCTGCCGCCGTTCTTCGCCTCACCGCTGCGCGACGGCGGCTACGACGTCTCGGACTACACCGCCGTGCTGCCGGAGTTCGGGGACCTCGCGGACTTCGTGGAGTTCGTCGACGCCGCTCATCAGCGCGGGATGCGCGTGATCATTGACTTTGTCATGAACCACACGAGTGATCAGCATCCGTGGTTCCAGGAGTCCCGCAGCGACCCGGACGGACCGTACGGCGACTACTACGTCTGGGCCGACGACGACAAGCAGTACCAGGACGCGCGGATCATCTTCGTCGACACCGAGACGTCCAACTGGACCTTTGATCCGGTACGCAAGCAGTACTACTGGCACCGCTTCTTCTCGCACCAGCCGGACCTCAACTTCGAGAACCCCGCCGTCCAGGAGGAGGTACTGGCCGCCCTGCGCTTCTGGCTGGACCTGGGCATCGACGGATTCCGGCTCGACGCCGTCCCGTATCTGTATGCCGAGGAGGGCACCGACTGCGAGAACCTGCCCCGGACGCATGAGATGCTCAAGCGCGTCCGGGCCGAGATCGACGCCCACTATCCGGACACCGTGCTGCTGGCCGAGGCCAATCAGTGGCCGGAGGACGTCGTCGACTACTTCGGCGACTTCTCGGCGGGCGGCGACGAATGCCATATGGCCTTCCACTTCCCGGTGATGCCGCGCATCTTCATGGCGGTGCGGCGCGAGTCCCGCTACCCGGTCTCGGAGATCCTCGCCAAGACCCCCGCCATCCCCTCCGGCTGCCAGTGGGGCATCTTCCTGCGCAACCACGACGAGCTGACGCTGGAGATGGTCACCGACGAAGAGCGCGACTACATGTACGCGGAGTACGCCAAGGACCCGAGAATGCGGGCCAACATCGGGATCCGCAGACGACTGGCGCCCCTGCTGGACAACGACCGCAACCAGATCGAGCTGTTCACCGCGCTGCTGCTGTCCCTGCCCGGCTCGCCGATCCTCTACTACGGCGACGAGATCGGCATGGGCGACAACATCTGGCTAGGCGACCGCGACGCCGTGCGCACCCCCATGCAGTGGACCCCCGACCGGAACGCGGGCTTCTCCTCCTGCGATCCGGGGCGGCTGTTCCTGCCGACCATCATGGACCCGGTCTACGGCTATCAGGTCACCAACGTCGAGGCGGCCATGAGCAGCCCGTCCTCGCTGCTGCACTGGACCCGCCGGATGATCGAGATCCGTAAGCAGAACCCCGCCTTCGGGCTCGGCTCCTTCACCGAGCTGCCGTCCTCCAACCCGGCCGTCCTCGCCTTCCTGCGTGAGGCCCCGAGGACCCGGGACGGCGAGGACGACCTGGTGTTGTGCGTGAACAACTTCTCGCGCTTCGCCCAGCCCACCGAGCTGGACCTGCAGTCCTTCGCCGGCCGCCATCCGGTCGAACTGATCGGCGGGGTCCGCTTCCCGGCCATCGGCGAGCTGCCGTATCTGCTCACGCTGGCCGGGCACGGCTTCTACTGGTTCCGGCTGCGACGCGGCGAACCGGCGGGACATTGGGCCGAGTGAAGTCGGCTACGGAGTGTCCGGCGAGCCACGCGTCCGGGTCCGCATGTGCTTTCCCCTCCCCGCCCCTTCCCTCAACTGGGGCTCCGCCCCAGACCCCGCTCCTCAAGCGCCGGAGGGGCTGATTTCAGCCCGTCCAGGGGGCACCTCCCAGCGGTAGCTGGGGGAGATTGAGGAGGCGGGGTCTGGGGCGGAGCCCCCACGCGACGGAGCCCCATATCGATGCCGCGGAAAGGCGCGAAGCCCCGACCCGGGGCCTGGGCGGATGCCCCGGCGCGGGGCCTGGGACCGAAGGCCCGGCCCAAGGTCTGGGGCCGCGAAGCCCTGGCCCGGGGCCAGGGCCGGGGCCGACGGCCCGGCACGGGGTCTGGGGCGGATGCCCCAGTTTCGGGAAGGGGCGGGGAGGGGCGGCATCGATATGCGGCTCCGCCGCGTGGCCCGCCGCAGGCGCCAAAGCCGCCCTGTGGTTTTGGCCGGGCACGGCCTTCGCCCGTCCGTACGCGTCCATCTCGGCCGCGTACGGGCGTTTTCGACCCCCCGTCATGGGCACTCTGTACTCACATCGTCACCGGCGGACCCGATCGCGTTCACCGGGCTCGCCGTACGGACGATCCTCGCCCGACACGTCCCGCACCGTCGCACAGTCAATGCCGCAATCCGGGACACTTTGCCCTGATCTGTCGTGTGCCCGGGGAAAGGACGCGACGCCATGCCGGAAGCTCCGCTCTCCCGGGGGGCACACCACCCGCCGACCGCCGTACCGCGGGACCAGCCCCCACCGACCACCGCTCGCACCGCCGCGGCCGCGGGCCCGCCCGGGCTGCTCACCTCACTCGCGCCGCTGCTCGCCGAGTGGCTGCCCCGGCAGCGCTGGTTCGCGGGCAAGGGCCGCCCCGTCACCGGCTTCGCGCTGGTCTCCGCGACCGAGCTGCTGCCGTGGCGGGCGAGCGGCGGCACGCCCGGGCTGCTCCATCTGCTGGTCCGCGCCCAGCAGCCGGAGCCGCCCGGCCACCGGCACGGCTTCGGCTGCGGCCACCGGCGCGGGGCGGCGGCCAGCGACTGCTACCAGCTCCTGCTCGGAGCGCGCCCCGCCCTGCCGCCGCCGCTCGCCCCCGCGCTCATCGGCCGGCCCAGCGGCGGGCCGCTGGACGGGCAGACGGTGTACGAGGCGCTGGCCGACCCCCGGCTCACCACGCTGCTGCTGGAGCGGCTGCGGATGCCCGGGCGGCTCGGCCCGCTGCGCTTCGTACGGGAGCCGTCCAGCGCGATCCCGTCCGCGCTCGCGCCCCGGGTGATGACCGCCGAGCAGTCCAACTCCTCGGTGGTGTACGGCGATACGTTTATTCTCAAGCTCTTCCGTCGGGTCAGCCCCGGCACCAACCCCGACCTCGAACTCCCCCTCGCGCTCGCCCGCACCGGCTGCACCCGGGTGCCCGCGCCCGCCGCCTGGTTCGAGGCCGAGCCCCCGGCCGAGGGCGCCGGGCCACGGCCGGAGCCGTTCACCCTGGGGGTGCTCCAGCCCTACCTGGCCGGTTCCCGGGACGGCTGGCAGCTCGCGCTGGACGCCCTGGCCGCCGACGGCGACTTCACCGGCGCCGCCCGCGCGCTGGGGCACGCGACCGCCGAGGTCCATCTGGCGATGGCCCGCGCACTGCCCACCTCCGTGCTGCGCCGCCCGCAGATCGAGCACCTGGCCGCCGCGATGAGCGAACGGCTCGACTCGGCCGCCGCCGCGGTGCCCGCCCTCCAGCCGTACCGCACCGCGCTGCACGGCGCGTACGAGGACCTGGCCGCGCTGGGGCGCGCGGGCCGCACCTGGGCGGCCCAGCGCATCCACGGCGATCTGCACCTGGGGCAGGCGCTGCTGACCGGGGACGGCGGGGACGGGGACGGCGGCGGAGGCGGGCGGTGGTCGCTCATCGACTTCGAGGGCGAGCCGTCCCGTCCACTGGCCGAGCGGCGCCGCCCGCAGCCGCCGGTGCGCGACATCGCGGGCATGCTGCGGTCCTTCGACTACGCGGCGGCCGTGGGACGCCATGAGCACCCGCAGGAGTGGGCGTGCCGCACCCGCGCCGCGTACTGCGCGGGCTACGCGGAGGCGTCCGGCGGCGATCCGCGCGACGAGCCGGAGCTGCTGCGCGCCCACGAGACCGACAAGGCCGTCTACGAGGTGCTGTACGAGGCCCGGCACCGCCCCGACTGGCTCTCCGTCCCGATGACCGCGATCCACCGCCTGGCCGCCACCCGCGCCTGATCCGGGGGCCGGGGTCGGCAACGGGCCGTGGCCCGGAGCCGGTCCGGGCCCGGACCGGCTCCCCCGGACCGCGGCCCCACCGCCCCCGCCCGTTCCCCGCTTCCCCGACTCCCGCTTCCGGCCGCCCCGTCCGACCCCCGACACCTCCGACACCTCCGGGAGGACCACCCCGTGACCGCACGACCGCCGTCCGGCCAGTACCCGTCCGACGAGGGACCGGGCCACGCGCCCGCCGCCACCGGCGCCACGACCGGCTCGGCGGTCCCGGCCACGTTCCTCCCCGGCCGCACCCGCCCGCGGCCCGAGGCCGCCGCCACCCGCCCGGGCTCCGAGCCCCCGGCGCACCCCGAGCGGGAGTCGGCCGAGCCCGCCCGTCGGGCCGGGAGCGCGGACCGCCCTGCGCCACCCCCGCCCCCCGACGCGGCCGCCACAGCGGCGGACCCGGCCAGGCGGCCAGAGGCGGCCGTCGGCCGCAGCGGTCCGGGCCGGGAGGCCCCCGCCCACCGCGACACCCCAGGGCAGGAAGCGCCCACCCACCGCGACACCCCAGGGCTGGAGGCCCCCGCCCACCGCGGCAGCTCGGGGCAAGAGGCGCCTGCCGACAGCCCCCGCACCGGCCGCGAGGAGCGGGTGTCCTACGGCTCGCCGCCCGTCCCCCGGGCGCCGCGCGCGGGCGAGGAGCGGCGCGAGGAGGACGGCGGCGCGGCCGGGCCGTCGCGGGTGGCCGGGCGGCCCGTGGTCGGAGACAGCGGGCGGCCCGTGGCCGGAGACAGCGGGCAGCTCGTGGCCGGAGACAACGGGCGGCCCGTGGCCGGGGATGGTGCGGGCCCCGACGACGTGGTGGAGGACGAGCGGGGGGTGCGGCCCGCGCCCGCGCTGGGGGACGAGGACCGGCGGCGGCTGCTGGCCGGGGCGCACCACGATCCGCACGCGCTGCTCGGCGCCCACCCCGTGCGCGGCGGGGTGCTGTTCCGCGCCCTGCGCCCGTACGCCCGGTCGGTGACCGTCGCCGCCGCCGGGCTGCGCGCGCGGCTGCGGGCCGAGGGGGACGGGCTGTTCTCCGGGGTGCTGCCGCTGCGGGAGATCCCGGACTACCGGCTGCTGGTGGCGTACGAGGACGCCGAGCTGGAGCTGCACGACCCGTACCGCTTCCTGCCCGCCCTCGGCGAACTCGATCTGCACCTCATCGGCGAGGGCCGCCACGAGGAGCTGTGGCGGGCGCTCGGCGCGCGGCCGATGACCCACCAGGGCGTGTCCGGCACCCGCTTCACCGTATGGGCGCCCAATGCCCTCGGAGTGCGGCTGACCGGCGACTTCACCTACTGGGACGGCACCGCGCTGCCGATGCGCTCGCTCGGCGGCAGCGGCGTGTGGGAGCTGTTCCTGCCGGGCGTCGGCGAGGGCGCGCTCTACAAGTTCGAGATCGCCAGGCCCGACGGCGGCCACTCCCTGCGCGCCGACCCGATGGCGCGGCGCACCGAGTGCCCGCCCGCCACCGCGTCCGTCGTCCACGCCTCGCACCACGACTGGGGCGATGACGCGTGGATGGCGCAGCGAAGGGGCGGGCGCGTCCATGAGCTGCCGTTCTCCGTCTACGAGGTGCACCTGCCGTCCTGGCGGCCCGGGCTGACCTACCGGCAGCTCGCCGAGCAGCTCCCGGCGTACGTCAAGGACCTGGGCTTCACCCACGTCGAGCTGATGCCGGTGGCCGAGCACCCCTTCGGCGGCTCCTGGGGCTACCAGGTGACCGGCTTCTACGCGCCCACGGCCCGGCTCGGCACCCCCGACGACTTCAAGTACCTGGTGGACGCGTTGCACCGGGCGGGTATCGGGGTCATCGTGGACTGGGTGCCCGCGCACTTCCCCAAGGACGCCTGGGCGCTGGCGGAGTTCGACGGCCGTCCGCTGTACGAGCCCGCCGATCCACTGCGGGCCGCGCATCCGGACTGGGGCACGCTGGAGTTCGACTACGGGCGCGCGGAGGTGCGCAACTTCCTGGTGGCGAACGCGGTCTACTGGTGCGAGGAGTTCCACATCGACGGGCTGCGCGTGGACGCCGTCGCCTCCATGCTCTACCTCGACTACTCCCGCGAGCCCGGCCAGTGGACGCCCAACGCGCACGGCGGCCGGGAGAACCTGGACGCGGTCGCCTTCCTCCAGGAGATGAACGCGACCGTCTACCGCCGCTGCCCGGGCGTGGTCACCATCGCCGAGGAGTCGACCGCGTGGGACGGGGTCACCCGGGCCACCCACCATGTGGGCCCCAGTGGCTTCGGAGGCCTCGGCTTCGGGCTGAAGTGGAACATGGGGTGGATGCACGACTCGCTGGCCTATCTCGCGCACGAGCCGGTGCACCGCGCCTACCACCACCACGAGATGACGTTCTCGATGGTGTACGCGTACAGCGAGAACTACGTGCTGCCGATCTCGCACGACGAGGTGGTGCACGGCAAGCGGGCGCTGGTGTCGAAGATGCCCGGCGACTGGTGGCAGCAGCGCGCCACCCACCGCGCCTACCTCGGCTTCATGTGGGCCCACCCGGGCAAGCAGCTGCTGTTCATGGGCCAGGAGTTCGCGCAGGGCGCCGAGTGGTCGGAGGCGCACGGTCCGGACTGGTGGCTGCTGGACCCGTCGTACTCCGCCGAGCCCGACCACCGGGGCGTCCGCGATCTGGTCCGCGACCTCAACCGGACGTACACGGCCACGCCCGCGCTGTGGCAGCGGGACACCGACCCCGAGGGCTTCTCCTGGATCGAGGGCGATGCCCGCGAGGACAACGTCTTCGCCTTCCTCCGCTTCGACGCCGAGGGCTCGCCGCTGCTGGCCATCAGCAACTTCGCGCCGGTGGTCCGTCATGAGTACCGCGTCGGGACGCCGGAGGCGGTGCCGGTGTGGCGCGAGGTGCTGAACACCGACGACCGGGCTTACGGCGGCAGTGGCGTGGTCAACGCCGAGCCGCTGAAGGCCGAGCCCACGGGGTGGCACGGCCGTCCGGCCTCCATCCTGCCGGTGCTGCCGCCGCTGGGAACGATCTGGCTGCGGCCCGCCTGAGCCGTACGTACGCACAGGTGCACGGCCTTACGCCCCGTCAGCCGTCGGGACCGCCCAGCCCGGTGAGGCCGTCCCGGACCCGGTGGGCGTCGGGGTGGCCGAGGGAGTCGAACCGGGTCAGGGCCCGCTGCCAGCTGCGGCGGGCCCCGGCCCGGTCCCCGGCGGCGAGCTGGGCGCTGCCGAGCCGGTGCAGGGACTCCGCCTCCCGGACCCGCTCGCCCCGGCCGCGCCGCAGGTCCACCGCGTGCCGGTAGCAGCTGATGGCCTGCTCGTGGTCGCCGACGTGGCTGTGGGCGTAGCCGAGGCTGTCCCAGGCCGCGGACTCCCCGCGCCTGTCCCCCGCCTGCCGCAGCATGGTCAGCGCCTTCTCGCAGTGGACGAGGGTCTGCTGGAAGTCGCCCAGCATGGCGTACGCCCAGCCGACGTTGTTCAGGGCGTACGCCTCGCCGCTGCGGTGGCCCGCCGCCCGGTACAGCTTCAGGGCGCGCAGCGCGTGGTGCAGCCCCTCGTCATGGCGCCCCTCGCGCTCGCTGGCGAGGTTGAGCGCGCCATGGGCCAGGGCCTGGCCGATGGCGTTGTCGGTCTCGCGGTGCAGGTTCAGGGCGCGCACCAGATGGCCGCGGGCCCGGTCGTAGCGCCCCATCCGCAGATCGGCGAGGCCCAGGGCGTAGCAGGAGTGGGCCTGACCGGTGAGGTCGCGGATGCGGTGGGCCGAGCCCAGGGCGATCCGGTGCACGGTGCGCTGGTCGTGCCAGTGGCCGCGCTGGTCCAGGAACTCGGTCAGCGACCAGGCCAGTTGCCAGGCGTGGGTCTCGAATCCGGCCTCCGCGGCCTCCTGCAGGGCCGCCATCAGCGCCGGGTAGGTGACGATGAACCAGAGCAGCGCCTCGCCGTGCCCCGCGAACTCGCCGACGCTGACGCCGGGCCGGACCGGCTCGACCGCGATCGGCTCCCGGTGCGGGGTGAAGGCCGCCCCGGCGGCCACGGCGGTGTGCAGATAGTGGTCGAGCATCCGGTGCAGCGCGGTGCGGCGCTCCTCCCGCTCGTCGTACGCCTGGGTGAGCTCCATGGCGTAGGCGCGCAGCAGATCGTGGAAGCCGTACTGACCGGGGGCGCGCTCGGTGATCAGATGCGCCCGGGTCAGCTGGATCAGCAGCCGGCGGGCCTGCGGCACCGGGATCCCCACCAGGCTGGCGGCCGCGGGGGCCGCGATGTCGGGGCCCGGGTGGACGCCCAGCAGCCGGAACAGCCGGGCGGCGTCGGCGCCCAGGGTGTGGTACGACCAGGAGAACACGGCCCGGACGTCGGTGGTGGCGTCCCCGCCCTCGAACGCGTCGAGGCTGCCGCGGGCGTCGCGCAGCTCCCCGGCCAGCGCCTCCAGGCCGAAGCGGGGGTGGGTGGCGGCGCGGGCGGCCACGATGGCGAGCGCGAGCGGCAGCCCGGCGCACACCGTGATGACCTCCTCCACGGCCTCGGGTTCGGCGGCCACCCGCTCGGCGCCCACCCGGCTGATCAGCAGGTCGCGGGCCTCGTCGCGGTCGAGCAGATCCAGCGGCAGCGGCTGGGCCTGCTCGGCGACGACCAGGCCGGTGAGCTCGTTACGGCTGGTCAGCACCACGAGGCAGCCGGGGGAACCGGGCAGCAGGGGTCGCACCTGCTCGGCGTCCCGGGCGTTGTCGAGCAGGATCAGCATCCGGCGGTCGGCCACCAGGCTCCGGTACAGCGCGGTCTGCGCCTCCAGGGTCGCGGGGATCCGGTGGGCGGGCACCTGGAAGGCGTCCAGGAAGCCCCGTACGGCCTCGGCGGCGGTCATGGCCGAGTCGGTGGGGCCGAAGCCGCGCAGATTCACATAGAGCTGGCCGTCGGGGAACCGGTCGCGGACGCGGTGCGCCCAGTGCACGGCGAGGGTCGTCTTGCCGAGGCCGCCGCTGCCCGCGATCACGGTGATCCTGGCGGCCGTGGGCGCCCGTCCCCGGCCCTCGCCGTCGCCCCCGCCCTCGCCCGTGCCCGCGCCCGTGCCTGCGGGCAGCAGGGCGTCCAGTCCGGCCAGTTCGCGCTCGCGGCCGGTGAAGTGGGCGACGTCGGAGGGGAGTTGCTGCGGTACGGCGGTGACGACGGTGATCGGCTCGGGGGCGGTGGCGGCCGCCATGCCCGAGGGCTCGGCGGCGGGTTCGGTGGCGGGCTCGGTGGTGGGCTCGGGGGCCTCGGCGGCGGGCGGGACGCCCTCCGGGGCGGGGGCGGGCGCGGGTGCCGCGTCGGGCGGCGACGGCGCCGGCGTCGGCGCCGCGGGAGCGCTCCCGTACGCGCCGGACGGCCCGGAGGGATCCCCGGACCGGCCGTCCTGACTGGCTCGGCCGTCCCGGCCGTCCCGGCTGTCCTGGCTGTCCTGGCTGTCCTCGAGCGCCTGACGGTGGAGCCGTTGCAGTTCGTCGCCGGGCTCGATGCCCAGCTCCTCCACGTACCTCCGGCGGGTGGAGCGGAACAGCGCGAGGGCGTCGGCCCGCCTGCCACAGCGCCGCAGCGCCTCCATCAGCAGCGCCACCGAACGTTCCCGCAAGGGATGTTCGGCCACCAGGACGGACAGCTCCGCGGCGGCCTCGTGGTGGCGTCCGGAGCGCAGATCGATCGCGGCGCACTCCTCGACCGCCGCCCGCCGCTCCTCCTCAAGACCGGCGCCCAGGGTCTCGGGCAGCCAGCCGCCCGCGACATCCGCCAGCGCGGGCCCGCGCCACAGATGGAGCGCGGCGCGCAGCAGCTCACCGGCCCGGTCCTCGGCGGCCACGGCGGCCTCGGGCTCCCCGGTGGCCCCGGCGTCCTTGGGAGCCTCCCGCGCGGCCCGCACCAGATCGCGGAACCGGTGCAGATCGACCTGCTCACGCGCGACGGTCAGGGAATAGCCCTTCGCCGATGTCGTCAACTCGGCCCCGGGCAGGGCGGACAGGATCCGCCGCAGCTTGGAAATCTGCACCTGTACGGCGTTTCGCGCGGATCCCGGCGGGTCCTCGCCCCATACTGCCAACACCAGCCTGTCGACGGACACCACGCGGCCGGAGGCCATCAGCAGCATCGCCAGAACGGACCGCTGTTGTGCGGCGGTCGGCCCCAGCAGACGCTCGCCCTGCCATATTCCGACCGGTCCCAACAGGCGAAACTCGGTCCCGTCCACACACTGCCCCCGTTGGTACCAGAGATTTCACTGTGACCACGTGGAAGCCTACCCACGGGTTCGGGTCAGCGAGGCATCAGCGGGATATCAGCGGCTCGTAGCACCCTACGAGTGTTCGAGGGTCCCACGGGCACCAGAAGCTCTCCCCGGTCACCGCCGTCGGCGGCGGCCGGACCGGAACTCTCCGGTCTCCGGGCCCTCTTCCGACGATGAACGGGGGACGGTATGGCAGTGAGGTGCCGGGGAGGCGGCTCATGACCACCGCAGGAGGAACACGGAGCACACCACGGATCGGCGAGCTCGTCTACGACCTCGAACGCGGGGCCATGGGCCGGGTCGCCTACGTCGACACCGGCGGGAACATCGCCTGGGTCAAACCCCTGCGCGAGGGCCCCGAGTGGACGGCCCTCCCGGAACAACTGCGCCGCGCGCCGGACGGCGAGCGGTAGGAGGTGTCCGGCGGTACGCGTACGCCTGCGGCGGGCCATGCGGCTCCGAGGGCCGGCCCAGGGCCGCCAAGGGCCGTTCGCGGCTGGGCCCCATGCCGGCGTCTCGCGTCTTCCAACGGGGGGAAGACGCGGGGCGCCATTCGTCGTGCGACGGTCCAGTCCCGTGAGACGCGCAACGGCCCTGCCCCGATTCAGGAGGGCAGGGCCGCGTTGCGCGCGGGGTGTCAGGCGGGCACGTGCTCCTTCGCCGTGTCACCGTCACGCCGCTCGGGGAGGGACTTGCCCTCGGCCGTCTCGGAGTCGTCCGCGGCCGGGCCGTGGCCGCCACCGCTCCGCGCGAAGCCCTCCGCGTCGAACGGCAGCCGTCCGGCGAGGACTTCGTTCATCCGCTCCTTGTCGATCTCCTTGGTCCAGGTGCCGACCAGGACGGTCGCGACCGCGTTGCCCGCGAAGTTGGTGAGGGCGCGGGCCTCGCTCATGAAGCGGTCGATGCCGACGATCAGGCCGACGCCGTCGACCAGTTCGGGCCGGTGCGACTGCAGACCGCCCGCCAGCGTCGCCATGCCCGCGCCGGTCACACCGGCGGCGCCCTTCGACGCGACGACCATGAAGACGAGGAGGGATATCTGCTGGCCTATGGAGAGCGGGTCGCCCATGGCCTCGGCGATGAACAGCGAGGCCATCGTCAGGTAGATGGCGGTGCCGTCCAGGTTGAAGGAGTAGCCGGTGGGGACGGTGATGCCGGCGACCGGCCGGCTGACGCCCGCGTGCTCCATCTTCGCGATCAGCAGCGGCAGCGCCGACTCGGAGGACGACGTCGACAGGATCAGCAGGAACTCCCGCCCCAGGTACTTCAGCAGCAGGAAGATGTTGATGCCCGCGACCAGCCGCAGAATCGTTCCGAGAACGAGGAACACGAACAGCGCACAGGTCACGTAGAAGCCGACCATGATGACCGCGAGCGCCTTGAGCGCGTCCAGACCGGTCTCGCCGACCACGGCGGCGATCGCGCCGAAGGCGCCGACCGGGGCGGCCCACATGACCATCGACAGCAGCTTGAAGACGAGCTGCTGTATGTGGCCTATGCCGCGCAGCACCGGCTCGCCCGCCTTGCCCATCGCCTGGAGGGCGAAGCCCGCGAGGAGGGCCACGAACAGGGTCTGCAGCACCTCGCCCTCGGTGAAGGCGGAGACCAGCGTCTTCGGGATGATCCCGAGCAGGAAGTCCGCCGTCGACTCGGAGGCGCCCTCGGCCTGGCTCTGCCCGGCCTGGGCCGCCTCATGGCTCATGTGCAGGCCGCTGCCGGGCTCGAGGAAGTTGCCGACGAGCAGGCCGATGGCGAGGGCCACGGTCGACATCACCATGAAGTAGCCGAGCGCCAGACCGCCGACCGCCCCGACCTTGGCCGCCTTGCGCACCGAGCCGACGCCGAGCACGATCGTGCAGAAGATGATCGGCGAGATCAGCATCTTGATGAGGTTGACGAAGCCTTCGCCGATGGGCTTGAGCTCCACCGCCGTATCGGGGGCCACGAAGCCCACGAGGATGCCGAGCGCCACCGCGCCGATGACGGCGAGGTAGAGGTAGTGAATCCTTTCCTTCTTCGGCTTCGTCCCATCCGGTTCCGTACGCCCGGATGCGGGCGGCGTGGTGTCCGCAGCCACGGTGCTGCCTCCTTCTGTTCTGCCGTCCAACTGTCCCGGCGCTGTACTGTGTGCGGCTCGCACACCGCCTTGAACGGTCCCGGCGACTATGCCCCAGCCTGTGACGGGGGTCACCCTTCCGTTCATTTCGTTCACACAAAGATGCGTGTGCAGACTGATGGCCATGCGCATCCCCCACCCCCGGAGCCTGGCGGGCCAGCTGTTCGCCATGCAGGTCGTACTGGTCGCCGCCCTGGTGGCCGGATGCGCCGTCTTCGCCTACGTCACCGACCGCGAGCAGGCGGTGGTGGCCGCGCGACAGCGGGCGACCGCCGCCGCGGCGTCCGTCGCCGACTCGCCGTCGGTCGCCGAGGCCGCGCGGTCGAAGGACCCCACGGCCCGGCTCCAGCCGTACGCGGAGAAGGTGCGCCGGGACACCGGCGTCACCTTCGTCACGATCATGGATACCCACGGTGTGCGCTGGGCGCACCCCGATCCGCGCCAGATCGGCGCCACCTATCTCGGCCACATCAAGCCCGCGCTGCGCGGGCGGATCTTCGCCGAGACCTACACCGGCACGCTCGGCTCCTCCGTGCGGGTCGTGGCCCCCGTGCGCGACACCCGCGCCGGCGGCCGGATCACCGCCCTGGTCAGCGCGGGCATCACGGTGGACACCATCAGCGCCCAGGTGCGCCGCCAGCTGCTCGCGCTGCTGGGCGTGGCGGCCGCCGCGCTCGCGGTCGGCGGCCTGTGCGCGTATGTGATCAACGCCCGGCTGCGCCGCCATACGCACGGGATGAACGCGGCCGAGCTGAGCCGGATGCACGACTACCACCAGGCCGCGCTGCACGCCGTGCGCGAGGGGCTGCTGATGCTCGACGGCCAGCGGCGGATCGCGCTGATCAACGACGGCGGGCGGGAGCTGCTCGGCCTGCCCGAGGACTCCGTCGGCCGCTACGTCTCCGAGCTGGGCCTGCCGCCCGCGCTGACCGGCGCCCTGCTGGCCGCCGAGCCGCGCGTGGACGAGCTGCACCTGACCGCGGAACGGGTCGTGGTCGTCAACACCTCGCCGGTGAGCAGCGGTGAGCAGCGCGGCACGGTCGTCACGCTGCGCGACCACACCGAGCTGCAGGCGCTCTCGGGCGAGCTGGATTCGGTGCGGGGCTTCGCGGAGGCGCTGCGCTCCCAGGCCCATGAGGCCGCGAATCGGCTGCATGCCGTCGTCTCGCTGATCGAACTGGGCCGGGAGGACGAGGCGGTCGACTTCGCCACCGCCGAGCTTGAGCTGGCCCAGGCGCTGACCGACCAGGTCGTGGCGGCCGTCGCCGAGCCCGTCCTGGCCGCCCTGCTGCTGGGCAAGGCGGCCCAGGCCAGTGAGCGCGGCGTCGAGCTCGTCCTGGCCCCCGACAGCCGCATCGACGACGGCGTCCTCCCGCCCGGCCTGCCCGCCCGCGACCTGGTGACCATCCTCGGCAACCTCATCGACAACGCCACGGACGCGGCCGCCGAGGGCGTCGGCAACGAGTCGGCCCCGCGCAGCGCCCGCGTCACGGTCACCGCCCGCACGGACGACGGCGAGCTGACCCTGCGCGTCGCGGACACCGGCGCCGGGCTCGACCCGGCGGCGGCCGAGGAGATCTTCCGCCGCGGCTGGAGCACGAAGTCCCCCGGCCGCGGCCTCGGCCTGGCCCTGGTCCAGCAGGCCGCCCGCCGCAACGCGGGCACGGTCGAGGTCACCACCTCCCCGGACGGCGGCGCCGAATTCACCGCCCGCCTCCCCCTGACGACTCCGGCCACCACGCCGTGAGCCCCGCGTCGGGCGGGGCCGCCCCGACGTGACCACCCGGCGGCAGCCGGGGCACTGCCGGGCACGCGACGGCAGCCGGTACGGTGCGCGTCGCCCGGCTCCCCGGGACGGGCCGCCGCCGACCACCCCGTGCGGGGATTGCGGCCCGCCCGAGTCGGCCCAAGGCGCCGGACGACCCGGACGGGTCGCCATCCCGCCCCGCCGCCGGGCGGCCATATTCGGCCGCACCCGGCGAGGGGTCGAGGGGCGGCACCCCCGGGACGCAGGCCGTAGGGGAATCGTCACCGTAGGGATCTGGCCACTTGCGGTTACCCTCCGTAAATTGGAGGCCTGAGCTTCTGCGCGCACCGCATGTCGACCGCGTTTCGAGAGGAATCCGTTCATGAGCCCGCCGCAGGCGAGACCGGGGGATCCGGCGCCGATCCGGGTTCTCGTCGTCGAAGACGACCCCGTCGCGGCGGACGCGCACCGGATGTACGTCGAGCGCGTTCCCGGCTTCGCCGTCGTCGGGGCGGCGCGCAGTGGCGGGGACGCGCAGCGGCTGCTGGAGCGGACGCCCGCCGACCTCCTCCTGCTGGACCTCTACCTCCCCGACGGGCACGGCCTCCAGCTCGTACGGGCGCTGCGCGCCGCCGGGAACGGGGCGGATGTGATCGCGGTCACCTCGGCCCGGGACCTCGCGGTGGTCCGGGACGGGGTCTCCCTCGGGGTCGTGCAGTACGTGCTGAAACCGTTCACCTTCTCCACCCTCCGGGACCGCCTCCTCCGGTACGCCGAGTTCCGCGCGACCGCGGGCGAGGCCAGCGGGCAGGACGAGGTGGACCGGGCGCTGGCCGCGCTGCGGGCGCCGCAGCCCGCCGCGATGCCGAAGGGGCTGACCCAGGCCACCCTGCACGCGGTCACGGAGGCGCTGCGCGGCGCGGCGGAGGAGGGCATCTCGGCCGCGGCGACCGCCGAGACCGTGGGGATCTCCCGGATCACCGCCCGCCGCTATCTGGAGCACCTGGTGGAGGCCGGGCGGGCCGCCCGCGCCCCGCACTACGGCCAGATCGGACGGCCCGAGCTGCTGTACCGCTGGCTCAGCGAGCACTAGGGGTATCCGGCGCGGATCGTGCCGCCCGCGGCGGGCTGTTCCCCTCCCCGCCCCTTCCCGAACCGGGGCCCCGCCCCAGACCCCCCGGGTCCCCGGGGGGGAAGCCCCGCCACGCGGCTGGAGCCGCACATCGATGCCGTGGGAAGGGGCGGGGAGGGGGAAACACCCGCCGGCCCCGCCGCCCCAGCGTGCGTCACCCAGGCTGACCACCCGCCCGCCAGACCCCGTCGCCCTGGCGCGCCAACACGCCAGGGGGTGCCCGGGGCCCCGCCCCAGACCCCGGGCCCCAGGGGCGAAGCCCCGCCACGCGGCTGGAGCCGCACATCGATGCCGCGGGAACGGGCGGGGAGGGGCAGCATCAATACGCGGCTCCGCCGCGTGGTCCGCCGGACGGCCCACAGGCGCGTCGCGGGCCACCCGCGCCCAGGCCCGGCTCAGCCGGCGCTCGTCGCGTCGACCATCCCCAGCGTCAGCGCGCGGTCGAGCTCCGCCGCCGCGTCCGCCATGCAGCCCTCGAACGTCATGTCCGTCCCTGGGGCGATCCACTGCGCGAAGGCCTGCTCGTACACCGTCTGCGCGAGCCGCACCAGATACGCCGCCTGCCGCTCCGGGATGCCCCGCTGCGCCAGGAGCGATGTGAGCAGATCGTGGAGCGTCGCCATCTTGAGGACTTCCCGCTCGCGCAGCTCGGGGTTGGCCGCGATGACGCTCTGCCGCTGGTGCGCGACGGCCCGGTCCTTCGGGAAGAGCCGTCCGGAGCTGGTGAGCGCGGCGATGAGCACCTGCCAGGGCGGGGTGTCGGCGGGGGCCTCCTCCACCTCCTGCCGCAGGTGCGCGACCAGCCTTTCCGTTCCGCCGAAGAGCGCTTCCCGCTTGTCCGGGAAGTACCGGAAGAACGAGCGCTTCATCAGCCCGGCCCGCTCCGCGATGTCCGCGACGGTCGTGCCGTCGTAGCCACGCTCGGCGAACAGTTCAAGAGCTGCCGTCTCCAGGCGCAGCTGCGCATCCGGCTCCCATCGAGGCATGCCCTCAGGGTATCCATACCCTCCTGATGACACTTGGTGTTATCGTGGCGATCGCGAACGACGACACCAAGTGTTATCAGGAGGCCATGATGAGAGCTGTCCAGATCGACACGTTCGGCGGCCCGGAGGTGCTCCGCTTCGTGGAGACCGACGCCCCCGCCCCCGGACCCGGACAGATCCAGGTCGAGGTGCGCGCATGCGGCACCAACCCCGCCGACTGGGTCGTGCGCGAGGGCGCCCTCGGCGGGCAGCTGCCCCAGGGGACCGGCTTCGAGATAGCGGGGGTCGTGTCGGCGCTCGGCGAGGGCGTCGAGGGCACCGCCGTCGGGGACCGGGTCTTCGGGAACCTGTTCTTCGGCGGCACCACCTCCGGCGCGGCCGAGTTCGCCGTGCTCGCGCACTGGGGCGCCATCCCGGACGGGATGTCGTTCGAGCAGGCGGCGGCGATCCCGATGGTGGCCGAGACCGCGGTCCGCGTTCTGGATGAAGTGGGCGTGGCCGAGGGGCACACCGTGTTCCTCAACGGCGGAAGCGGCGCCGTCGGGCAACTCGCCACCCAGATCGCCGTACGCCGCGGGGCCCGCGTCATCGTGACGTCCGGCGAGGCGAAGGAAGCCCTCATGCGCGAGCTCGGGGCGGAGGTCACGCGCTACGGCGAGGGCCTTGAGGAGCGCGTACGCGCCCTCGCCCCGCAGGGTGTCGACCGCGTCGTGGACATGGGCCGGGGCGGCGTGCTCCCCACGCTGATCGCGCTCGCCGGGGACCCCTCCCGCCTGGTGACGATCAGCGACTTCGAGCACGCCGCCGAGTTCGGGGTCCGGGCGAGCGGCCGCGAGGGCACCGACTTCCGCCTGGACGCTCCCCAGACGGTGGCCGACGCCATCGCCGCCGGAACCCTGAGCCTTCCGGTGTGGCGCGTCGAGCCCTGGGAGAAGATCGCCGAGGTCCAGGAGGACATCAAGTCCGGTACGGCGAAGGGGAAGACGGTCCTCCGCGTCAGCGCCTAGCCGCGTAGGCCCGGGGGCGCGTAGGTCCGGGGGCGTGTAGGCCCGGGGGCGCGTGACCGCATGAATGCGTAGGTGCCCCACCGCATCGGTACGCGAATAGGAAAGTTTCCTATCCGACATCTTGTCGCGGCCATGTCGCCTCGCTAGGTTCGGCCTCGCTCGACTTCCTCCCACCCCCCACCAGGAGGCTCCATCAGCCATGCCTCTTTCCAAGCCGACGCACCGCAGACTCGCCCTCGCCGCCACCATCGGCCTGCTCGCCGCGGGCGCCACCACGGCGGCCACCGCCCAGGCGGCGCCGCGGGCGGCGCACACCGCCGCCGCTCCCAGCGGGCTCAACGGCCCCTACCTCTACCTGGGTTGGGGCTCCCCGCCCAAGGCCACGGACGTCATGTCGGCCACCGGCATCCAGCAGTTCACGATGGCCTTCATGCTGTCCGACGGCGGTTGCAACCCCAAGTGGGACGGCTCCCGCGCGCTCACCGGCGGCAACGACCAGTCGACGATCAACTCCATCCGCTCGGCGGGCGGCGATGTCACCGTCTCCTTCGGCGGCTGGAGCGGTAACAAGCTGGGCGAGAAGTGCTCCTCCGCCTCCGCGCTCGCCGGCGCGTACCAGAAGGTCATCGACGCGTACAAGCTCAAGTCGATCGACATCGACATCGAGTCGACCGAGTTCGAGAACGCGACGGTCCGCCAGCGCGTGATCGACGCGCTCAAGACGGTCAAGCAGAAGAACAGCGGCATCAAGGTGTACGTCACCTTCGGCACCACCACGTCCGGTCCCGACTCCAATGGAAAGGACCTGGTCAAGCGCGGCGCCACCGCCGGGCTCGACGTGGACGGCTGGACGGTCATGCCGTTCGACTTCGGCCAGGGCTCGATCGACATGGCGGGGGCCACCAAGTCCGCGGTGGACGGCCTGAAGAACACCGTGGCGAGCGCGTACGGCCTCTCCTCCGATGCCGCCTACCGCAAGGTCGGCTTCTCCTCGATGAACGGCAAGACCGACGTCGCGGGCGAGACGATATCCCTGAACAACTTCAAGGACATGGTCTCCTACGCCAAGAGCCACCACCTGGCCCGCGTCAGCTTCTGGTCGCTCAACCGCGACCGCAAGTGCGGCTCCGGCACGGACGGGGACGCGTGCAGCGGTATCAACCAGGGCACGTACGACTTCACCAAGGCGCTCGCGGGCTACAACGGCTGACACCGCGCTGAGCCCCATCCGCCCGCCGCGCGGCGTTCGATCAAGTGACCATCCCGGTCACGGGGATTGACCTTCCGTTGAAGCCGACCTTACGGTCAGCCCGCAGCCCACAGAGGCCAGCAAGGAGGTCGTGCCCGTGCGCCCCACCGCCCCACTGATCCTCGCCGCCACCCTCGCCGCCACCGCCGGACTCACATCCTGCGGTGGCGGTTCGGGCAGCGACCCGGACACCGTCAAGGTCGCCTACAACCGCTCCACCGACAACAAGATCCGCTTCAAGGACAACCATCTCGCCGAGGTCAAGAAGCAGTTCGAGAAGGCCAACCCCGGCAAGAAGGTCAAGCTGATCCCGATCCAGGCGCAGGACAACGACTACGCCACCAAGGTCCAGCAGATGATGCGGTCCCCGAAGACCGCCCCGGACCTGGTCTACGAGGACACCTTCCGGATCAACTCCGACATCAAGGCGGGCTATCTGCGCCCCCTCGACGACTATCTGGCCAAGTGGAAGACCTGGGACCAGTTCGTCGACACCGCGAAGTCGGCGGCCAAGGCCGAGGACGGCAAGACGTACGGCGTGCCGGACGGCACCGACACCCGGGGCCTGTGGTTCAACAAGGAGATCTTCGCCAAGGCCGGGCTGCCCGCCGACTGGTCCCCCAAGAACTGGAACGAGATCCTCGAGGCGGCGCGCACGATCAAGAAGAAGGTCCCCGGCATCACCCCGCTCAACGTCTACACCGGCAAGGCCCCGGGCGAGACCTCCGTGATGCAGGGCTTCGAGATGCTGCTGTACGGCACGGGCCAGGCGGGCGGGAACCCGCTCTACGACCCCGGCGCCAAGAAGTGGGTCACCGGCGGCAAGGGGTTCAGCGACGCCCTCGGCTTCCTCAAGACCGTCTACTCCGAGAAGCTGGGCCCGGACATCTCCGACGCCCTCGACCCCAACGTCGGCACCACCGTCTTCAGCGAATGGCTCCCCGAGGGCAAGCTGGCCATCGCCCTCGACGGCTCCTGGCTCGGCCAGAACTGGCTGAAGACCGGCGGCAAGCCCTGGCCCGAGTGGTCCAAGACCCTCGGCCAGGCCCCGATGCCCACGCAGCACGGCCAGGCGCCGGGCAAGGTCAGCATGTCCGGCGGCTGGACGTGGGCGATCACCGCGAAGTCCAAGAACCCCGATCTGGCCTGGAAGTTCATCGAGCAGCTCCAGACCAAGGACAACGCGGTCACCTGGGACATCGTCGACGCGCAGATCGCGGTCCGCAAGGACGTCGCGCAGGACCCGAAGTACACCTCGTCCATGCCCGGGATCACCTTCTTCACGGGCCTGGTGAAGTACACCCACTACCGCCCCACCACCCCCGTCTATCCGCAGGTGTCCACGGCGATCGGCGAGGCGATGGAGGCGGCGACCACGGGTGACGCCTCACCGGAGAAGGCCGCGAAGTCCTACGACGACCAGCTGAAGTCCATCGCCGACGGCGCCACGGTGGCGGCGGGCGGCCAGGGCTGAGGGCCGCCCCCCGATGGCAACCGCGACCAAGGTGGCGGCGGCCCCGACGGAGACCCCGGCCCGGCCGGGCCCCCGTCGCGGCCGCCCCCTGCGCTGGCTTCCGCTCGCCCCCGCCACCGTGATGCTGCTGCTCTTCCTCGGTGGCCCGATCGCCTACTGCGTCTATATCGCCTTCACCAATATGCAGCTCACGGGGGCGTCCTCCACGGACTTCGTGGGCCTGGACAACTTCCAGCGCGCCTTCGGGGACGACGACTTCCGCAACGCCGTCGTCCTCACCCTCGTCTTCACCCTGCTCTCCTCCCTCGTCGGCCAGAACACCCTCGGCCTGGCCCTGGCCGCCCTGATGCAGCGCGCCTCCCGGCCGGTGCGCACGCTGACCGGCTCGATCGTCATCGCGGCCTGGGTCGTCCCCGAGATCGTGGCGGGCTTCCTGCTGTATGCGTTCTTCCGCCGCGAGGGCACGCTCAACGCCCTGCTGGACTGGCTGGGCCTGCCGTCCCAGAACTGGCTCTACACCCTGCCCATCCTCGCCGTCTCCTTCGCCAACGTCTGGCGCGGCACCGCCTTCTCGATGCTCGTCTACTCGGCCGCGCTCTCGGAGATCCCCAAGGAGATCACCGAGGCGGCGGAGGTCGACGGAGCCGGCGGCCTCGGCCGCTTCTGGCACATCACCCTGCCGATGATCCGCCGTTCCATCGGCACCAATCTGATGCTGAACACCCTGCAGACGCTGTCGGTGTTCGGCCTCATCTGGGCGATGACCCGAGGCGGCCCGGGAAACCGCAGCCAGACACTCCCGGTCTTCATGTACGACCAGGCGTTCAACAAGTCCCTCATCGGCTACGGCACGGCGGTGGCCCTGCTGTTGCTGCTGGTGGGCGCGGTGTTCTCGGTGGTGTACCTACGGCTGATGCGCGAGGAGGTCTGAACCCCACCCTGAACCCGGCCGGGGTGGGCCCGGCCGGGGTGGGCCCGGCCGGGGTGGGCCCGGCCGGGGTGGGCCCGGCCGGGGTGGGCCCGGCCGGGGTAACGGCCCCGTCCGGGGCCTGCGTCACACCGGCTACTTCAGGCCATATCCCGCCACACCGGGCGGGACCGGTCCCAACCGGCTTGCGATATACCCCAGAACGTCGCTGAACGAGCGATTCACGCAACCGGAAGGACACCAGACATGGGTATGCGCAACGCCCTCCTCGGGACCATCGCCGCGGCAGGGCTCACCGGAGCCATGCTCACCGCGGTCACCGCGACTCCGGCTCAGGCCGCCGAAGGCTGCAACACCAACAACGCCCGGACGGTCGCGTCCGCCTCGACCCACTCGCGCGGCATCGAGCTGCGGTACAACGGGACATGCGCCTGGGGCAGGATCTTCGGCTCCCCGGGTGACCTGGTGTGGGTGGACCGCAGCTACGACGGCGGCCGAACCTGGAACCAGCTCAGCGTCACCAAGATCAACACCGGTGGCAGCAACCATACCGACGCGTTCAACAACAAGGGCAACCTCATGCGGGCCTGCGGCAAGGCCAGCAATTATCCGGATGTCGCCTGCACCATCTGGTGGTGACCCGGACCCCTCTCCCCGGCCCGTGGTGTCTCTTCCGCAGCCACCACGGGCCTCTACACATGAGGTGTCGTCGTGTCAGTCGGCCGCTAGTCTCGCGAGGTTGTTGTTCGCGCCTTCAGGAGGAGACCGCCATGGCCGAGCCGTTCCCGCCCGTCGAACCGTACGCGCACGGCCTCCTCGAGGTCGGCGACGGAAACCGGATCTACTGGGAGACCAGCGGGAACACCCAGGGGAAGGCGGCCCTGTGCGTGCACGGCGGCCCCGGCAGCGGAGGACACCGCGGCGTTCGCGGGATGTTCGATCCCGAGGTCTTCCGGATCGTCCTGTTCGACCAGCGTGGCTGCGGTGAAAGCCTGCCGCACGCCTCCGACCCGTCCGTCAGCCTCGATCACAACACCACCGACCACCTCATCGCCGACATGGAGCGACTGCGCGAGCACCTGGGCATCGACCGCTGGCTCCTCTACGGCGGCTCCTGGGGCTCGACGCTGATCCTCGCCTACGCCGAGCGCCACCCCGAGCGGGTCTCCGAGATCGTCATCGCGGGCGTCACCATGACCCGGCCGGAGGAGACCCACTGGCTCTACCACGGTGTCGGACGCCTGCTGCCCGGCGCCTGGGAGGCGTTCCGCGACGCGGTGCCGGAGGCGGAACGGGACGGCGATCTCGTCGCGTCCTACGACCGGCTGGTGAACAGTCCGGACGAGGCGGTCAGGGTCGAGGCGGCGCGGGCCTGGTGCGCGTGGGAGGACGCCGTCATCGCCCACGAGGCACTGGGTCATCCGGGCTACTACAGCGACAAGCCCGACGACGCGCTGATGGCCTTCGTCCGGATCTGCACCCACTACTTCTCCCATGACGCATGGCTCGAGGACGGACAACTCCTCCGCGACGCGCACCGGCTGGCCGGTATCCCCGCAGTGCTGATCCACGGGCGACTCGACCTGGGCAGCCCGCTGAAGAGCGCGTGGGAGCTGGCCAAGGCCTGGCCGGACGCGGAGCTGAAGGTGATCGACGACTCGGGACACACGGGCAGTCCCACGCTGCGGGCCACGGCCCTGGACGCGATCGCACGGTTCGGCGAGAAGGGCCGCTGACTGGCTCCCCGGCTACCGCAGATCGGCGAGGAGGTCGTCGAGGGCCTTCTCGAGGGCTTCGGAGTTGGCCGGGTCGAACCAGGTGGTGCGGATGCGTTCGTTGCTTCCGTTCGGGGTCTCGTGGTCGGCCGCGAGTTGGTGCAGAGAGCGGGTCCCGTCGCTCAGGGCGCGGGCGACGCCCTGGAAGAGGTCGCGGACGTAACGGTCGGCGGTGTCGGAGGCGATGCCCTGGCCGGTGGCCCACGAGGTGAGCGTGGCGAGATAGGCGTAGTGGGCGGTCAGCGTCCCCGTCAGCGTGGAGAGGACGTTGAAGGCGGTCTCCTCGGCGACGGGGAGCGCCCCACCCATCCGCTCGAAGAAGGAGTTCACCTCCGGGTGCGAGGGATACGTCACCGTGATGGAGCGGCGTTCGCGTATGGCGGGCAGGGGGATGGCCCGGATCAGCGGAGCGTCGGTGGCGAGTGTTCGGCGCAGTTCGTCGTTGCCCACGCCGGCCATCACGTTGACCACGACCTTGTCATCATCCACCGTCAACCCGGCCAGAGCGGCGTGCCGGTCCTGGCGGCGTACGGCAATGATCACCAGCTCGGAGCGGTCCACCACCTCCTGGTTGTCGGCGCATACCCGTACGCCCTCGTAGCGCCCGGACAGTTCGGCGGCGGTGTGGGCTCCCCGAGGGGAGAGGAACACCTCCGGCGACTCACCGCCCCCCTGACGCAGGCCCATCACGATGGCCCGGCCGATCTCGCCCACTCCGATGATGCCGACGCGCTTCACTGTGTCTGCCTCCTTGGTCCGTGGTGGTCCTGGCACGTGGTGGTCCGGGCCTGGGACAAGCGCCCGGTCTTTCTCCTCATGCGGCGAGGGAGGCCCGGAGAAACGCAAGGATCTCCCTCCGCGCGGCCTCGGCCTGCGGCACCACGCCCGGCAAGCTGAGGAACGCGTGCCCCGCTCCGGGGTATTCGGCCAGCCGCGCGGGCGTTCCGGCCGCTCGCAGGCGTTCGGTGTAGCGGCGGCCGTGGTCGGCGATCGGGTCGTGGGTCGGCACCACCACGAGCGCTGGGGCCAGCCCGCTCAGGGTGTCGGCGTACAGCGGCGACAGCGTGCGAGGGTCGGTTCCGGGTGGCACCGCGAGCCGCTGGAACAGCCGCAGTTGCGGCACGGTGAGGGTGGGGGTGTGGGCGTGCTCGGCGATCGAGGGGTGGTCGAGCATCGTCTCGGTCACATCGACAGCGGGGTTGACCAGCACCTGCGAGGTAAGGCGCGGGCCCGCCTCTCTGGCCCGGAGGGCGGCCAGGGCGCTGATCAACGCGCCACAACTCTCGCCGAACAGGGCCGTGCGCGCCGGGTCGATGCCCCACTGGGCGGCGTGCTGAACCACATGCCGGAGCACGTCCCAGTCGCCGCGCTGATCTCCTCCGAGGGAGGAATCAGTACCCTCACCTCCGACGAGTACGAACAGGGCATGGAACTCTTCCGCGTCGCGGTGCTGGGCGCCGACCCCGAACGCTTCCCCGCCCTGGCCCACTTCGCCCGCGACGTCCGTCCCCTCGGGGCGGACCGCCGCGCCGCGTTCGAAGAGATCCTGGCCGCCCAACTCGCCGACATCGAGGCCGCGATCCCCTGATGTGCCGTCTCGGCCGGTTGGCGGCACGGCGGGCCGCGTGGGCCCGCCGAAGCGCTACCAGCGGGTGTGAACCCGGCCCGCACCGCCGCGCCGTCGAGTGAGTCTCAGTCAGCGTCTCGTCGCCTCAACCCCGGCCCTGTCCCAGGTGAAGACACCGTGGCAGTCGGAATCGGAGTCGGTGCGCCGCACGGTGAGGACCAGGGTCCGGGCCTGCCGCGGGACCTTCCCCGTCAGCGTCCTGGATTCGAGAGCGCCGTGGGTGGTCATGGTGCCGGAGGCGACCTGCCGGGGGCCCGCCGCGATGGACCACCGTACGGAGATGTCATCGAGGCCGCAGGGGTCCAGCCACAGCTGGCCACGCAGGGCCCGGGACGTACCGGCCCCGTCCAGGGCGAGCGTGGTTCTCAGCGGCTCGTCGGTCGAGACGGACCACCACCACTGGTTGCCAGGGCATCGCGGGTAGCCGCTCACCAAGCAGTTCTCCAGGCCCGACCGGTTCAGCGTCGGCTCGGCCCCCGACGCGTAGTCCAATCCGGGGGTGCCGTCGGCGGAACGGCTCACGACGATCAAGACCACGACACACGCGGTAAGGCCCAGGGTCGCGGCGACCGCCAGCCATTCCACCCCGTACGTCATGATCCGCCTGCCCTCCCGCTTCAGCGAGTGGACCAACTTCCCGACGCCGGTGACGAGCAACACCAGGAGGCCGCCCACCCCACTGGCCAACGAGCCCGGAGGATGCACCAGAGCGAACGACACGGCACACGAGAGCAGGAACAACCACAGCAGGAAGAGCCCCACCAACTCGGCACGGAGCTTGGACAGCCCGCGGGCCCGATGTGCCGATACCGTCCCCACCCGCACCCGCATCTGGGCAGCGACATCGGAGCGCGGCAACCCGTGCTCCACCGTTCCCTCGACCGCGCCGCGCTGCAAAGGGGTCAGCCGCTCCTTGGCCGCGGCGATCTCGCTCGCCGTCTCCTGTTGCAGCACCCGATACTCGACCGGGGAGTTCCACTCCTGCTCATGCGCGGTCGGGTACGCCTCGCCGAGCACGGGTACGTCATCGGAAGCCAGGGCCGTCGAGGCGGTCCGACGGCCTTCCCGGGCGGCCCGGCGGATCGCGTTCCAAGCGACCCGGTACGCGTACCGATCGGCCCACCGGATCTCCGTTTTCGCGGTGTGGAGCTCCAGCCAAGCGGACTGGACCACATCGTCGGCGTCCAGCCGGCCCGACGGCACGCCGTGCTGTCTCAGTTGGCGCTCGGCGTAGGCGCGAAGGTCCACCTTCCAAAACCGCCCGTTGTCACGGTCCAGGTCGGCCACGGTCAGGCCATCGGGCCAGGGGCTACCGCCCGCAGCTTCATCGCGCACGCCCGCCGCCCTCCGTCCGGGCCGTCCGCACGTACCACGTCGCGCCGTCCCGCCCGCGCCCTCCCAGCTCAACCCCTTCCGGCGCCCTGGCGGCCGCCGCGGTCAGCCGGGCGCGCCCGCGCAACACCCACACCTCGGCGGCGGCAGCGCCCAGGTGGACCACCAGGGACAAGCCCGCGCCGAGCACCGGAAGAAACAAGGGATCGATCATCACATCGCCTCGCGATCGGACGGCCGCATCCTGATAACGCGGCACACGACCGGTATGGGTCGATGGACACCCGATCCGTTACGCCGACGCGGAACTTTTTTCGTCCAGCCCGTGGCGCACCGCCGCCGTGAAGGTCTCCCACGCGGTGGGGGCGCAGCGGAGTATTCGACCCTCCGGGTCCTTGGAGTCGCGTACCGCCACGACGTGGGGCACGTTCGTGGCCACCTCGACGCACTCCTGCGCTCCGTTGCTGTAGCTCGACTTGCGGAAGTCGAAGGTCATCATGAGCTCACAGTTTCTTGATCAGCGCCCCGATGAAGGCATGGGACTCGGCTTCGGGGAGAGCCATCCTCGCGGTCTCCTCGAACAGCTTTGCGTGTTGGGCGACTCCTTCGCCACCCTCCACCCACGTTTCGGAGAGCGGCAGCTCCATGTAGACCACGTCCATGGCCCCGGGCTCCGCGAACGAGAGGATGTTGAAAGAGCCGGTGAGACTCGCGACGAGTCCGGCGCTGAACGGGAGTACCTGGATGGTGACATTCGGCCGCTCTCCCCAGTCGAGGAGGCTCGACAACTGCTCACGCGCCATCGCGGGCTCGGCCCCGGGAATGCGCAGTGCCGCCTCCGGAATGATGGCCCAGAGGGAGAGTGGCGACTCACCTGAAAGCCTGCGTTGCCGCGCGGCTCTGGAGGCGGCGAACTCCTCCACTCGGTCCGGATGCTCTTCCGGCACGGTCGCTCGGCGCACCGATCGGGCGTAGCCAACGGTCTGGAGCAGGCCCGGAATGAAGGAAACCTGCCACGCCTTGATCGCAGTGGCGGCATTCTCCAGCGGCACGTACTCCTTCATGGTGCCGGTGAACGCGGCCTCGTTCCACCAGCCCTTCGCCTTCCGGCGTTCGCGGTCGATACGCGCCAGTTCCAGCAGCCCGCCGACAGTCGCAGGATCGCTGGCGCCGTACAGCATGCACAGGGCGCGGATGTCCGGGTCCCGGATGGGAACCCACCCGCCCTCCATCTTCGCGACCTTGCCCGTCGAAGCGCTGAGCGCCTTCGCCGCGTGCGTCTGCGTCAGGCCCGCCCTGGTCCGGAGGCTCATCAGCTCGGCGCCCAGTCTCCTCCCCAAGACGCTGGATGTGCTGTTCCCTTGGGTGGACTGACCTTCTGTCACTGCATACCTCTCCTCCGTGATGTGACGCCAGTCTGGAGCGTAGCGGGGCGCCTCGCAATCGAGATCGGTTGAATTTTCCTCAGTGGAGTTGAACCGATCACTATCACGGGGCTACGGTCCGTAATGAACCGCTCGCACAGGGACGTCAGTTGGCGGACGGACTCCGCCCTGCCCTGCCCACTGGAGGTACGCGATGGCATTCGCGCCCCAAGACCCCCGGATCCCGGACCCCAGCGACCCCATCATCAACGAGGGCCGCGTCGACTACGTCCCGACACCGATAAGCGTGACCAGGGCCCGCCAGCACGCCACCCGACTGATCTCCGAGTGGGGGCACCCCGCGCTCGCCGACGACACGGCGCTCATCGTCTCCGAGCTGGCCACCAACGCCATGCGTCACGGACACGTACCCGGGCGGCTCTTCCGCGTCGAGCTCACGCTCACCAAAACCCGCCTGCGGATCGCCGTATCCGACCCCCGGGGCGAACGGCTCCCCCGGCCCCGCCACCCCTCGCCCCGCGACAAGCACGGCCGCGGCCTGCTCATCGTCCGCGCCCTCGCGGACCGCTGGGGCGTCCGCGAACGCACCGTCGGCAAGGAGATCTGGGCCGAGCTGGACACACAAACGAGCCGTAACCAAGGCGAATGGGACCACACTGGTTCCTGCCGCTTCGACCATCGCGAGGAAGAGGACAGCAAGCAGTGACCACGTTCGCGCATCCACGTGAGGCGTTTCCGCTCCTGCCCCCTGGCGAGCGGATTCCGCAGAGCGACGAGGGGCCCTCGGGCTCCACCACGCGCCCATGGATCCTTCGTTTCGCCCGTGTGCCCGACTCGACACAGGCGATCGAGTTGCCAGCGGCTGTCTACGACGAGGGATCGCAGATGTCGGTCGGCCTCTACGACGGCCCGCTGCCGTACATGACGACTCACAGCCCCACCGTCCCCGACGGCAACATGACCAATCCGCCGCCCCTCGACGAGGGTCCGAAGGATTGAGGGCATGCCCACCATCCTCGTGATCGCCGCCTGCGACGACTGGCCGACGGACCGCGTCGTGAACGTACTCACCAATCGAGGGGTGCGGGTATTCCGGATGGACACTGCGGACTTTCCGCAGCGGGCCATCCTCGCTGGGCGCATCGACACCCGACGAGGATGGTGCGGCAAACTCGCCAACTCCCACCGGGCTGTCGAACTCTCGGACATCGAGGCCGTCTACTTCCGCGCCCCCCATCAGTTCCGCCTCGCGGACGGAATGTCCGAGGCCGAACGACGGTTCGCCGCGGCGCAGGCACGCGCGGGGTTCGGCGGAGTGATCTCGGCGCTTGACGCCCGGTGGGTCAACCACCCGGCGGCGATGACGCGCGCCGAGTACAAACCAATCCAGCTCGCGACAGCCCGTGAGTGCGGCCTCGCCATCCCCGCGACCCTCGTGACGAACGATCCCGATGCCGTCAGGGCATTCGCCGAGGACATCCCGAGCCCGATCATCTGCAAACCCGTAGCCTCACCGGTATTCATCGAGGGAAATGAACTCAAGACCGTCTACACCCGGCGCCTCTCCCCGCACGACCTGGTCGATCTACGCGGCATCGACACCACCGCCCACCTCTTTCAGGCCTGGATCGAGAAGGCGTACGAGGTCCGGCTCGCCACCGCGGGCGACCGTCTGCTCGCGGCAGAAGTCCATGCCCGGAGCTCCCGAGGACATGAGGACTGGCGCAGCGACTACGGCTCCCTCACCTATCGCCGGACGGACACGCCCGCGGACGTCGCCGAGGGGGTGCGCCGCCTGATGGGCCGTCTGGGCCTTCGTTTCGCCGCCCTCGATTTCGTCGTCTCGCCATCGGGAGCATGGACGTTCCTGGAGGCTAATCCCTGCGGTCAATGGGACTGGATTCAAGGCGCCACAGGTCTGCCCATCGCCGAAGCCATCGCCGATGAACTGCAAGGAGTACCCACGTGAGTGTCCCCCGCTTCGACGGCCCGCCGCCACGACTGCGCTCCCTGGTCGACGACTTGCAGCGGGCGGGAGCGATCCGTTCGGCCGTCTGGGCCGAGGCGTTCGCCAAAGTGCCGCGCCATGTCTTCGTGCC
This sequence comes from Streptomyces sp. 5-10, assembly GCF_014712245.1. Taxonomy (NCBI): domain Bacteria; kingdom Bacillati; phylum Actinomycetota; class Actinomycetes; order Kitasatosporales; family Streptomycetaceae; genus Streptomyces; species Streptomyces sp. 5-10. The sequence goes on along the minus strand of NZ_JACVYG010000011.1, from coordinate 35,843 downwards.
CGAGTGGTACGGGCAGGAGGCCGACAGCAGGGGTATCACCGTATGGCGCCGGCATGACACGGCGGACCGTGATGCCGCGGTGGACCGTGACGCCTGGGAAGCCGCCGTCTACAGCGACCAGACCCTCGTCACGGCACTCGACCCCGACACCGCCGAACGCGTCGGCGAGCGGGCGTGGACCGGTATTCCGACATCTTCCAGCACACTGCCCAGCCTCATGGCACAGATGCTGGAGGACCTGGACGTGGCGGACGGCCACCGAGTGCTGGAAGTCGGCACCGGCACGGGGTACAACGCCGCACTCTTGTGCGCCCGGCTGGGCGATCGCCTTGTGTACTCCGTCGATGTCTCCCCCGAGCTCGTGGAAGCCGCCCGTGGCCGGCTCGCCTCCGTGGGGTACCGGCCGCACCTCGCCGACGGAGACGGGCAACAGGGCTTCCCGGGGCACCCGGCACCGTTCGACCGGACCATCGCGACCTGCTCGGTCCCCCGTATCCCGGCTGCCTGGATCGAGCAGACGCGACCCGGCGGCGCGATCCTCGCCGACGTGTCCCTGGGCATCGAAGGTGGCCTGGTCCGCCTGACCGTGGACGAAGACGGACGTGCCGTGGGCCACTTCACCACCACAACCGGCCGGTTCATGGCCGCCCGCAGTGACGCGCATGCCTACCGGCACCCCGGGTGGGCGCCTTACGCACCGCAAGGCGGGTCCCGTTCCACCTCGCTCACCGCTGCCGACATCCGGGCGCACTACGCCTTCCGGCTGCTGCTCGCCTTCCACCTTCCCGGCGCCGAGCTGGTCTATCACATGGACGACGACACGGGGGCCATGTCGCTCCAGCTCCAGGGGCGCGACGGCACATGGGCACGCGCGCCGATCGCCGATGAACACACCACCACCGTCACGTACGGCGGGAGCGCCGACCTGTGGCGGCGGGCGGAGGCCGCCTGGCGGTGGTGGAACGACCACGACCGCCCCGCTCAGGACCGTTTCGGCTATGCCCGCGAAGCCGACGGTCACCACTTCGCGTGGCACGTTCCGGACGGACGACATCGCTGGCCTCTCGAACCCTAAAACTTGCGGGGTCCGCACATTTGCGGGGCACGCAAGTTTTGCTACGCTCCCCGCATGGGACTGCGAGAGCGGAAGAAGGCCCAGACGCATGCCGCGCTCAGCTGGGCCGCGGTGCGGCTGACCGTGGAGCGTGGGTTCGACAAGGTCAGGGTGGAGGACATCGCCGAGGCCGCCGGGGTCTCGCCGCGCACGTTCAACAACTACTTCTCGAGCAAGGCCGAGGCGATCGTCTTCCGCCACCTCGACCGCTGTCTGCGCGTCGCGGAGGCGTTGCGCGAACGGCCGGGCGAGCCGCTGTGGGACGCGATCACCGAGTCCGTACTGCGGCAGTTCGCGCCGGACGCGGAGGCGGTCGCCCATCCGCCCGTCGCCGACGCGGAGCGGTGGGCGGAGGGCGTGCGGGTGATGGTCGCCGAGCCGGCCCTGCGGGGCGAGATGTCGCGGGCCGGGGCCACCGCCGAGGCCGAGATCGCGGCGGCCGTCGCGGAACGTACCGGCAGTGACCTGGAGCGGGACCTGTACCCGCACCTCGTCGCCGCGGCGGTCATGGGCGCGGTCAACACCGCCATCGCCCACCATCTCCGCACCGACGCGGCCGTGCCGGTGAGCCGCCTGCTCACGGACGCCCTCGCCCGGTTCGCGGCGGGGCTGTCCACCCCGTAGAGCCCTCAACCAACCTGCCCGGAAAGGGAATCCATGATCGAGGTCGTCATCGCAGGCGCGGGGCCCAACGGCCTGATGCTCGCCTGCGAACTCGCCCTGGCCGGTGTGCGTCCGGTCGTCCTGGAACGACTCACCGAACCCCACGACGCTCAACGCGCCAACGGCCTCGTGGGCCAGGTCGTGCGTCTGCTCGACCGGCGCGGGCTGTACGAGCGGCTGACCGCGCCCCACACCACACCCGAACCGGCGCCCCGCTTCACGTTCGGCGCGTTCCCGCTCGATCTGAGCGATCTGCCGGACAACCCGCTGTACACGCTCATGGTGCCGCAGCGCCGGATCGAGGGCATGCTCGCCGAGCGCGCGGCGGAGCTGGGCGTCGACATCCGCCGTGGCCACGAGGTCATCGGCCTGGCGCAGGGCGAGAAGTCGGTGACGGTCGAGCTGCGCGAACGGGACCCGATCGAGGCGGAGTTCGTGGTCGGCGCCGACGGCGGGCGCAGCGCGGTCCGCAAGCTCGCCGGGATCGCGTTCCCCGGCGTGACGACGGACGACTCGGTGTCGCGCACCGCGCAGGTGAACGTGGCCCCGGACGCCATCGGTGCCGACGGCGGCCTGACCGTGCCCGGTTTCGGCGTCATACCGCCGTTCCAGCATCTGCGGACCGAGCACGGGCTGATCACCTGGGCGCCGTTCCCGGGCCGTGACCCGAGCTTGAGCACCGTGGAATGGGGGCAGCCGGCCGAGGGCGAGGCGTCGCTGGACGAGCTGCGGGCCAGCGCCCGCCGGGTGCTCGGCGCGGACATCGCCGTCGGCCCGCCGACCGGTCCGGAACCGCATCTGATGCGGCGGCTCTTCGGCGGTAACACCCGGATCGCCGAGCGATACCGCGCGGGCCGCGTCCTGCTGCTCGGCGACGCCGCCCATGTGCACTCGGCGATCGGCGGCCCGGGGCTCAACCTGGGACTGCAGGACGCGGTGAACCTCGGCTGGAAGCTGGCCGCCGAGGTGCGCGGCCACGCGGCGGAGGGGCTGCTCGACACGTACGAGTCGGAGCGGCACCCGGCGGCGCGGCGGGTCGCCATGCATACCCAGGCGCAGTCGCTGCTGACCCGGCCGGGCGGCGATGTGACCGCGCTGCGCGAACTGTTCGGCGAGCTGCTGGACCAGCCCACGGCCCGGCGGCACCTCGCGGGGTTGCTCTCCGGCGCGGACATCACCTACGCCATGGGACCGGCCACCGGCCCCCTCGTCGGCCACTGGGCCCCGGACCTCCCGGGCCTGCCCGACCTGACCCGCACCGCTCGCCCCCTCCTCCTGGACCCCACCGGCACCCTCGACCCGGGCCCCTGGTCACCCCACGTCGACACCGCGACCGTCCCCGGCCTCGACACCGCCCTCCTGCTCCGCCCCGACTGCTACATCGCCTGGCAGGGCACCACGAACGACGGTCTGCACGAGGCCCTGGGCACCTGGTTCCGGCCCGTCTGAGGCCGCCCGGCTACGCCTCCGCCACCACCACGTACAGCGTCGCCGAGGCGAAGAACGGGCCGTCGGCGAGGTGGTGCAGCCACTCGGCAGCCTGGTCCTCGGCGAGGTAGCCCGCCTCGACGGCACGGCGGGTGGTGCGCTCGAATCCGAAGACCCGGTCCGCCGCGCGGACATCGCGGAAGACCTGAGTGGCCGGGATGACCTCCGGCACCCGGAACCCGGCACCGGTGGCGAGCCGGGTGAGCTCGCGGCCGATGGTGGCGTTGCGGATCACCCGCTCGGTGATGTGGCGGGTGTAGGCGCGGGAGAGCGCCGGGTCGGGGTGGTCGACGACGAGGGTGTCCCAGTCGGGCTCGGCCATCACCAGCCGCCCGCCAGGCCGCAGGACCCGGTGGAACTCGGCGAGCGCACGGGCCGGGTCGTCCACATGCTGTAGCACCCGGTCGGTGCGGGCGCGGTCCACCGCGGCGTCGTCCAACGGGAGGGCGTGGACATCGCCCCGCCGCAGCTCGACGCACGAACGCGCGGCGCCGCGCGCCGCCGCCGCGTCCAGCATCTCCTGGTCGCGGTCGACCCCGATGACCGTACCGCCGGGGGCCACCGCCTCGGCGAGGGCCGGGAGATCGGCGCCGGGTCCGCAGCCCGCGTCGAGGACGGTCAGCCCTGCCCGAAGCTCGAGGGCGTCCAGCATCCGCCCCTTGTAGTCGCGTCCGGCGTCGCTCGCGGCGAGACGGGTGAGGTAGTCGGCGGACGCGGGCCTGGAGGTCTCGAAGACGGAGGGAACGGGAGAGGTCATACGCGGCAGTCAAGCAGAGCCGCCCCGCGGAGGCGGGCCTTCCGCGTGCCCACTACGCGATCCGGCCACGCGGCGGGGAGCGTCCCGGGAATTCTTATCCATTCACGCTGCTTCACCGGATCCGCCGCGCGCCCGACAACTACGGTGCGACCAACCATGTTTGAGGGCAACCGGTCGAAGAAACGCCAGGAACCACACCACCTGTCCCGGGGAGGTCGACACAAGGCGGCCCGTGATCCGCGCGCGCACTGGCTGCTCCTGATGCTCGTCCTTCCCGTCATGTTCGGCCTGCTGATGTTCCAGGGCTGGACCAACCACGAGGTCGACGCGGCGAAGACGCGGCGGCCGTGCACCAGCCCGGTGCCCCGGGCGCTGGCCGACGGCGGGCCGGTGGTGCAGATCAACGGGGGGCGGGTGCGGACCGTGGGCATGCCCGCCGGGACGGTGGCGCTGACCTACGACGGCGGGCCCGACCCCGTCCAGACGCCGCGCCTGCTGGACCTGTTGCGCCGGTACGACGCGCGGGCCACGTTCTTCGTCTCCGGCGCCAAGGCGGCCCAGTACCCCGACCTCGTACGCCGGATCCGCGCCGAGGGCCATGAGATCGGGTCGAACACCTACACCGGCGCCGACATGGGCACGGCGTCCTCCAGCCGCTCCCGGATGGAGCTGTCCCTGACCGAGTCGGCGCTGGCGGGCTCCGTGGGGGTCCAGCCGAGGCTGCTGCGGCTGCCGCTGACCACCGATGTGGACACGCTGTGCGGCGACGAGTGGCAGGCGGCGCGGCGCGTGGCCGCCGAGGGCTACGCGCTGGTGGCCGCCGACCGGTCGGGCAAGAAGCCCTCGCAGGGGCTGGTCCGGCAGTTCAGCCAGACGGACACCGCGTACCAGGAGACGGAGAAGCTGCTCAAGGACCCGCGCGCCAAGAAGTTCACCACCGTGACCGGCGGGCTCGGCGTGCCCCCGGTCGACGTCCCGGTCTCCGGCCTGGAGCGCTGGGAGGGCAAGGCGCTGATCTGGGTCGCGGCCATCGGCCGGGGCTTCGTGTCCACCATGACGTGGGTGCTGGGGATCGCGGGGGCGCTGGGGGTGCTGCGGCTGCTGATGCTGGTGGTGTTCGCCCGCACCCATGTCCGGCGGCTCACCCGCTTCCGGCCCGGGAAGCAGGTCAACGAGCCGGTGACGGTGCTGATCCCCGCGTACAACGAGGAGGCGGGCATCGAGGCCACCATCCGCTCGCTGCTCGCCTCCACCCATCAGCGGCTGCAAGTGATCGTGATCGACGACGGCTCGACGGACCGTACCGCCGATATCGCCGCGAGCGTCAACGACCGCCGGGTGCTGGTGGTCCGGCAGCCCAACGCGGGCAAGGCGGCCGCCCTCAACACCGGTCTCGTGCACACCAAGCACGACATCGTGGTGATGGTCGACGCCGACACGGTCTTCGAACCGGACGCCATCCACCAGCTCATCCAGCCGCTCGCCCACCCGGCCATCGGCGCGGTCAGCGGCAATACCAAGGTGGGCAACCGGCGCAGTCTGCTGGGCAGGTGGCAGCACCTGGAGTACGTCTTCGGGTTCAACCTCGACCGCCGGATGTTCGAGGTGCTGGAGTGCATGCCGACCGTGCCCGGCGCCATCGGGGCCTTCCGGCGGGACGCGGTGATGGGCGTCGGCGGGGTCAGCGAGGACACCCTCGCCGAGGACACCGACCTCACCATGGCGCTGTGGCGGGCGGGCTGGCGGGTGGTGTACGAGGAGACCGCCGTCGCCTGGACCGAGGTGCCCACCTCGCTGCGCCAGCTGTGGCGGCAGCGGTACCGCTGGGGGTACGGCACGCTCCAGGCCATGTGGAAGCACCGCCGCGCGGTGATCTCGCTGGGCTCGGTGGGGCGGTTCGGCCGCCGGGGGCTCAGCTACCTCACGCTCTTCCAGGTGCTGCTGCCGCTGCTGGCGCCGGTGATCGACCTCTTCGCCCTGTACGGCGCCCTCTTCCTCGACCCCGCTCAGGCGGCCGGGGTGTGGTTCGGCTACCTCGCCATCCAGATGGTCTGCGCCGGGTACGCGCTGCGGCTGGACGGGGAGCGGATGCGGGCGCTGTGGTCCCTGCCGTTCCAGCTCTTCGTCTACCGGCAGCTGATGTATCTGGTGGTCATCCAGTCCGTGGTCGCCCTCCTGCTCGGGACGCGGCTGCGGTGGCACCGCATCCAGCGCTCCGGGACGGCCGCGCAGGCGCTCGGCGAGGCGGCCGCGCACCGGAGCCTGACACCGAGGTGACGTGGGGCGGGGTGACGAGGGCGGTGTGACGTAGCGCGGGATGACCTACGGCAGGATGGCGTACGGCGGGGTGGCGCAAGGCGGGGTGGCGCAAGGCGGGTGACGTACGGCGACCGGTTCCGCGTTCAACGCGGCGCCGAAGTTGTCATACCTCTATGAACGGACGGCGGGCGCCTCCGGCCGCTCGGCAGACTGCCGCCCATGAACGATCGGTTGGACGGGTGGGCCGCCGGGGACCGGCCGTCGGCGCGGGCCTGGGAGATCTCCACGGCGGACACGCAGAGCATCCCCGTGCAGGGGGCTCAGGACCTCTCCGCGCAGGGGGCCCAGGGCATGCCCGCGCAGGGGCCCCGGGGCCTCTTCGCGCAGGGGCCCTCCGCGCCACCGGGTGTCCCCGCGTCCCCCGGCGTGCCCAGCAAACCGGCCCCCTACCGCACGGGCGACGAGACCCGCACCCCCGACCCCGTACCCTCACCCGAGCCCGTACCTCCCCCCGTGCCCACCCCCACCGTCCGGCGCCGCGCCCCCAAGGAACCGCTCAGCCGGCGCCGCCGGATCGTCCGGCTGGCCATCGTGGCGGTCTCCGCGCTGCTCCTCGCCTCCGGCAGCGCCTACGTCTGGGCCGACACCCAGCTCAACCGCGAGGTCGACCTCGGCAGGGCACCGGACCGCCCACCGCCCGGCAAGGGCACCAACTACCTCATCGTGGGCTCCGACAGCCGGGAGGGCCTTTCCGAGGAGGCCAGGAAGAACCTGCGCACCGGCTCGGCCGAGGGCCGCCGCACCGACTCGATGATGGTGCTGCACACCGGCGCCCACGGTTCCACGATGATGAGCCTGCCCCGTGACTCCTGGGTGAACATCCCCGGTTTCGTCCGCCCCGAGACCGGCAGGCGCTACAACCCGTCCCAGAACAAGCTGAACGCGGCCTATTCGATGGGCGGCCCCGATCTGCTCGTCTCGACCATCGAACGCAACACGGGGCTGCGCATCGACCACTACGCGGAGATCGGCTTCGCCGGGTTCGTGGACGTCGTGGACGCGGTCGGCGGGGTGCGGATGTGCGTGGACCGGGACATCAAGGACCCCAAGTCCGGGCTGGACCTGACGAAGGGCTGCCACACCCTCGACGGCGCGAAGGCGCTCGCGTTCGTCCGCCAGCGCAAGCAGGAGGCCAAGGGCGACCTGGGCCGCACCCAGAACCAGCAGAAGTTCCTGGCGGCGCTCGCCAAAAAGGCCGCCACCCCGGGCGTTTTGGCCAACCCGTTCGCCGCCTTCCCGACCGTGCGCGCGGGTCTGGACACGCTCATCGTGGACAAGGACATGGGCCTGCCGACCCTGATGTCCCTGTTCGAGGCGGTGAAGGGCGTCACCTCGGGCAACGGCAAGCAGCTCAACGTCCCGGTGTCCAACACCAACCTCCGCACCTCCAAGGGCAGCGCGGTGCAGTGGGACGTGACGCAGGCGCGGCGCCTCTTCGACCAGCTGCGGAACGACCAGCCGGTGACGATCGCCCCGCAGACGCCGTAAGGCGGGTATGACCCGCGCACGCGTCTTCCCCAACGCGCGTGGCAACCGGTTTCATGGACGGACGCTGATCGACTGCGCTCGCAAGCGCGCGAGGAGGTCCGAGGTTGTCCGCGCTCTCCGCCCGCCCCGCCCGCCCCTGGCCCCGCTCCGCCAAGAGCCGTACCGGCGGCCCCCGCTGGTCCCCTCGGCTGCGCCGCCGGCTGGCCGCCGACGCCGCGCTGCTGGTCGTCGCCGCCGCGTTCCTGCTCCCGCTCGCCTGGCTGGTCCTGGCCTCCATCGACAACGATGCCACCCTGCGGGTCTCGGCGCCCGGCTCGCCCACGCTGGACAACTTCTCGGCGGTGTGGACGGACGAGATCACCTTCACACCGATGCTCAACAGCCTGCTCCTGTGCGGCGGCGCCACCATCCTGACCGTCGCCTGCGCGGCCCTCGCCGCCTACCCCCTCTCCCGCTTCCGCTCCCGCGTCGTGCGCCCGTACCTGCTGACGGTGCTCTTCACCACCTGTCTGCCGATCACCGCGATCATGGTTCCGGTCTACGGACTCTTCGTCCAGGTGGACCTCATCGACACCATGTCCGGCACGGCCCTCTTCCTCGCCGCCTCCCAACTCCCGTTCGCCATCTGGCTGATGAAGAACTTCATGGACGGCGTGCCGGTGATCCTGGAGGAGGCGGCGTGGACCGACGGCGCGTCCTGGCTGCAGAGCCTGACCCGGGTGATCCTGCCGCTGATGGGCCCGGGCATCACGGTCGTCATGATCTACAGCTTCATCATGATGTGGGGCAACTTCTTCGTCCCCTTCATGCTCCTGCTCTCCCCCGAACAACTCCCCGCGTCCGTCTCGATCTTCACCTTCTTCGGCAACTACGGCCAGGTGGTCTACGGCCAGCTGGCCGCCTTCTCGATCCTCTACTCCACGCCCGTGCTCCTGCTCTACGTCCTGATCTCCCGCCGCCTCGGCGGCGGCTTCGCCCTGGGCGGCGCCGTCAAGGGATGACGGCGCCGCCACCGGTCCGGCCGTTGATTCAGCCTCGGGCAAGGTCGGGGCGGTGGGCTTCCCGTCGGCATCGTCAGCACGGATCAGGTATGAGGACGGACTCGGCTCGCGTGGGCAGGTGGCCCCGGCCCAGCGGGCGCCATTGCACAGCCGCCCGGCGAGCCGTTCGGCGGAGGTCTTCATCTGCTGGCCTTCGACCGAAGTCGGGTAAATGAGCGTAACCATGTACGAGTGAGTGTCGTTGTCAGAGCGTGAATCTGACGGAATGGGCGAAGACGCAGGGCGTGCATCCGCAGACCGCGTATCGCTGGTTCCGTGAGGGGACACTGCCGGTACCGGCTCAGCGGGTCGGTCCACGCACGATCCTGGTGAATATCGAGGCCGCTACCACACCAGAGGTGACCGATGGGATCGGTCTGTACGCCCGCGTCTCTTCCCGTGATCAGAAGGCTGATCTGGATCGTCAGGTCGCCCGGCTGACCCGTTGGGCTGCGACGGCTGGTCACCACGTCGTCCGTGTGGAGTCGGAGATCGGCTCCGGCATGAACGGTTCCCGGTCGAAAGCGAAGCGGCTGCTGGCCGATCCTGTCGTGACCTGTCTGGTGGTGGAGCACAAAGACCGGCTCGGCCGCGTGAACGTCGAACTCGTTGAGGCCGCATTGTCCGCCGGCGGGCGGCGTCTGGTGGCGCTCGACGATGGCGAGTCCGATGACGTCGATGATGACCTCGTACGCGACATGGTGAAGGTTCTGACCTCCTTCTGTGCTCGCTTGTACGGTCGACGCTCAGCCAGAGACCGCGCTCGGAAGGCGCTGGAGGCCGCCGAGCATGGTTGACTCCCGGCTGCGCACGATCGATCCGCCGTTCGTCGCTCTCGGGCCTTCGGGCGTGGCGGTCCGCGACCGGCTCAAAGAACTGACAGCCGAGGATGAGAAGGTTCTCCGCGTGGTCGGTGACCTGCTCGGCTCACTCGCGGGGAAAGACCTCAAGGCCCGCGCTGCGGCCGGGCTCGACCACGACAGCGACCAGTGGGCGGAGCGCAAGCGTGCCTTGACCGGACGGTCGTCGTCGCGGTGGGCGGGCAGCATCACGAAGGCGACGCACGATCAGTGGGCACTGGCCCGGCGTTGCCAGCTTGCCCATATCCAGTCCCTCCAGAGGGGTATCGACATGATCGTTCGTCGACTGTCGCTGCCGGTCGGGGCAAAGGGGTCCAAGGGCTCGCCGGGTGGTACCGCTCCCGGCAGGAGTGGTTCGCCAAGTCCCGCCGCCTGCACCTGCTCCAAGACCGGCTGGAGCGTGAGCGGGTCGACCGTGAGACCGGACGCGTGCGAGTAGTGCGTGGCGGAAGGAAGCTACTGCGCAACCGGCACAATCTCCAAGCCGCCCAACTGACCGAGGCCCAGTGGCGCGTGCGTTGGGAGGCCGAGCGCTGGTTCCTCCAGGCCAACGGCGAGTCCGGCAAGCGGTATGGGAACGAGACAATCCCTGTCAGCCCGGACGGTGAGGTGAGCATCAAGCTTCCGGCGCCGCTGGCCGGGCTGGCGAACAGGCCAGGGGGCCGGTACGTGCTGGCCGCGAGAGTGTCATTTCCGCACCGGGGCGAGCAGTGGCGCGATCGCGTCGGGGCGAACCGGGCCGTGGCCTACCGCATCCACGAAGATGCCATTCGCCGACGCTGGTACCTGACGGCGTCGTGGACAATCCCGCCGATCCAGACAGTTCCGCTGGAGACGGCCCGCGCCGGCGGGCTGATCGGCGTGGACACCAACGCCGACCACCTGGCGGCCTGGCGACTGGACGAGCACGGCAACCCGGTCGGCCAGCCCCGCCGGTTCGGCTACGACTTGTCCGGCAGCGCGGACCACCGCGACGCTCAGGTCCGGCACGCGATCATCCGCCTCCTGCACTGGGCCGCACGGCGCAGGATGTCCATCGCGATTGAAGATCTTGATTTCGCAGCGGAGAAGACCCGCGAGAAGCACGGCCACAAGAAGCCGTTCCGCAAGCTGATCTCCGGCATGCCCACCTCCAAGCTGCGGGCACGTCTCGTATCGATGGCAGCCGAGCTTGGTATCACGGTCGTCGCCGTGGACCCGGCCTACACCTCACGGTGGGGCGCCCAGCACTGGCAAAAGCCCCTCACCAGCAAGAACCGGAAGACCACTCGCCACCACGCGGCAGCAGTGGCGATCGGCAGGCGCGCCCTGGGGCACCCGATCCGGCGACGGACGGCACCGCCCCCGCATGACCAGAGCGATCGTGCGGGGCATCGGACCGTCCAGGCCGACGGGGGTACCCCAGGGCGTGAGGGACCCCGCCCCCGCATCCCCGGAGCACGCACACGATGCGCTGACGCCGGGTGCGGCGAGAACGCGAGGAACCAGGACGCCCAACACCGTTCGGGGCGTCCGGCTGAGCACAGGTCCTGGCAACAGGACTCACCGCCGCTCAGCCTTGAGGAACGGTCACGTTCTCGTAGTCGTAGTCCCGGGTGAACTGGGAACGGACGTCCTCCGCGTAGGAGGCCGCCATACGCCTCCAGCCGGTAGAACGGTGAGCCGTCCCGTGCGCTGAGGACCAGCTCTCGCGCGGTGCGTGGCCGCGAGCGGTGGGCTGCTGCGGAGCGCGCGGCAGCCGCACGCCTGCCACCCCCGGATCCCCCCCACCGGGGGCGCGGAGGGAGGAGAAACGTAGGGGCGGGGGTGAGGACAAGAGCCGAAGAGAAAGAGCGGGAGCGAGGGCGTGGGCGATCAGAAGACCGACTCGGCCTCGTCCATCCGGTCCACCGGCACGGTCTTGAGCTCGGTGACCGCGTTGGCGATCGGCACCATCGTGATGTCCGTGCCGCGCAGCGCCGTCATCATGCCGAAGTCGCCCCGGTGCGCCGCCTCCACGGCGTGCCAGCCGAAGCGGGTGGCCAGCACGCGGTCGTACGCGGTGGGCGTGCCGCCGCGCTGCACATGCCCCAGGATGACCGGGCGGGCCTCCTTGCCCAGGCGCCGCTCCAGCTCGGCCGCGAGGCGGTTGCCGATCCCGGTGAACCGCTCGTGGCCGTACTGGTCGATCTCGCCCTTCTGGTACTCCATGGAGCCCTCGGCCGGGTGCGCGCCCTCGGCGACGCAGATGACGGCGAACTTCTTGCCGCGGGCGAACCGCTCCTCGACCATCTTCACCAGCCCGTCGACCTCGAAGGGCCGCTCCGGCAGGCAGATGCCGTGGGCGCCGCCGGCCATCCCGGACTCCAGCGCGATCCAGCCCGCGTGGCGCCCCATGACCTCGACGACCATCACCCGCTGATGGGATTCGGCGGTGGTCTTCAGCCGGTCCATGGCCTCGGTGGCGACGCCGACGGCGGTGTCGAAGCCGAAGGTGCGGTCGGTGGAGGAGATGTCGTTGTCGATCGTCTTCGGGACGCCGACGATCGGGAGCCCGGCCTCGGAGAGCATCCGCGCCGCGGTGAGGGTGCCCTCGCCGCCGATCGGGATCAGCACGTCTATCCCGTAGTCGCGGGCGTGGTCCTTCGAGGTCTCGCACGCCTCGCGGAGCCGGGCCCGCTCCAGCCGGGAGGAGCCGAGGATGGTGCCGCCGCGGGCGAGGATGCCGCTGACGGCGTCGAGGTCCAGCTTGCGGTGACGGCCGTCGAGGAGCCCCTTGAAGCCGTCCTCGAACCCGATCACCTCGTCTCCGTGGCCGGCGACCGCGCGGTGCACCACCGACCGGATCACAGCGTTGAGGCCGGGGCAGTCGCCGCCTGCGGTGAGAACTCCGATGCGCATCGTGCTGTGTCTCCTGCTCCCTACGGGTAGATGTGAGCCAGTCCGATTGTTTCATGGGCGGGGTGGTGCTGTATCCCCCGAGCGACAAGCGCCTTAATCACGGTCGCAGGTATTGTCAAGAGGACTGGGCCGGTCAATGTGGCCAATTTGTGTCCGATGAGCGCACATCACGAAAACACCGACGAACGCCAGAGGAACGGAGAGCACGCGTGACACGCAGCGTGTACGTGACCGGAGTCGAGCGTGGCGACGGACGCCAGGTCGTGGAGCTGGGAGTCATGGAGCTCCTGACCCGCCATGTCGACCGGGTCGGCGTCTTCCGCCCCCTGGTGCACGACGACCCCGACCGCCTCTTCGACCTGCTGCGGGCGCGCTACCGGCTGAGCCAGTCGCCGGAGTCCGTCTTCGGCATGACGTACGAGGCCGCGGCCACGCTCCAGGCCGAGCGGGGCACCGACGAGCTGGTCTCGCAGCTGGTCGGCCGCTTCCACGAGGTGGCCGACGCGTATGACTACGTCCTGGTGCTGGGCAGTGACTACGCGGCCACCAGCCTCCCCGACGAGCTGGGGCTGAACGCACGGCTGGCCAATGAGTTCGGCGCCTCGGTGATCACGGTGGTCGGCGGTCAGAAACAGACCGCCGAGTCGGCCGGCGCCGAGGCCCACAACGCCTACCGCGCCTATGAGGGGCGGGGCTGCGACGTGGTCGCGGTGGTCGTCAACCGGGTGGCGCCCGCGGACCGCGCGGCCATCGCCGAGCGGCTGGCCGCCAAGCTGCCGGCCCCCAGCTATGTGCTGCCCGAGGACGGGTCGCTGTCGGCGCCCACCGTCTCCCAGATCGTCCGGACCCTGGGTGCCGAGGTGCTGCTCGGCGATCACACCGGGCTCTCCCGGGACGTGCGGGACCTCGTCTTCGGCGGCGCGATGCTGCCGACCTTCCTGCCCGCGCTGACCGAGGGCTGCCTGGTGGTGACGCCCGGGGACCGCGCGGACCTGATCGTCGGCGCGCTCGCCGCGCACAGCGCGGGCGCCCCGCCGATCGCCGGGGTGCTGCTCACCCTGGACGAGCGGCCGGGCCCTGACATCCTGGCGCTGGCCTCGCGGCTGGCCCCGGGGACCCCGGTGGTGTCGGTGGCGGGCGGGTCCTTCCCGACGGCGGCCGAGCTGTTCGCCATCGAGGGCAAGCTCACCGCGAGCGCGCCGCGCAAGGCGGAGACCGCGCTGGGTCTCTTCGAGAGGCATGTGGACACCGCGGCGCTGACCGAGCGCATCTCGGTGGGCCGCTCCAGCCGGGTCACTCCGATGATGTTCGAGCGCGAGCTGATCGAGCGGTCCCGGTCCCACCGCCGCCGGGTGGTGCTGCCCGAGGGCGCGGAGGAGCGGGTGCTGCGCGCCGCCGACGTACTGCTCCGCCGCGATGTGTGCGATCTCACACTGCTGGGCGAGGAGGAGGCGGTCCGCAAGCGCGCCGCCGAGCTCGGCATTCAGCTCGCCGAGGCTCAGATCATCGATCCGCAGACCTCCCCGCTGCGGGAGCGCTTCGCCGAGGGCTACGCGAAGCTGCGCGCCCACAAGGGCGTCTCCTACGAGCTGGCGTACGACGTGGTGGCCGACGTGTCGTACTTCGGCACCCTGATGGTCCAGGAGGGGCTGGCCGACGGCATGGTCTCGGGCGCGGTCCACTCCACCGCCGCCACCATCCGGCCCGCCTTCGAGATCATCAAGACCGCCCCGGGCGCCCAGATCGTCTCCTCGGTGTTCTTCATGTGCCTGGCCGACCGGGTGCTGGTGTACGGCGACTGCGCGGTCAACCCCGACCCGGACGCCGAGCAGCTGGCCGACATCGCCATCCAGTCGGCGACGACGGCCGCCCAGTTCGGGGTGGAGCCGAGGATCGCGATGCTGTCGTACTCCACCGGCACCTCGGGCTCCGGCGCGGACGTGGACAAGGTCCGCAAGGCGACCGGGCTGGTCCGCGAGCGCCGCCCGGACCTGCTGGTGGAGGGCCCGATCCAGTACGACGCGGCGGTGGACGCCGCGGTGGCGGCGACCAAGCTGCCCGAGTCCGAGGTGGCGGGCAAGGCCACCGTGCTGATCTTCCCGGACCTGAACACCGGCAACAACACCTACAAGGCCGTGCAGCGCTCGGCGGGCGCCATCGCGGTCGGCCCGGTGCTCCAGGGCCTGCGCAAGCCGGTGAACGACCTGTCCCGGGGGGCACTCGTGCAGGACATCGTCAACACCGTCTCGATCACCGCCATCCAGGCCCAGTCCCCGGCGATCGCCACCTCCCCGACGTCCCCGACACAGAAGGCGCAGTCCGCGTGAACGGCTCCCGAGTCCTCGTCCTCAACTCAGGCTCCTCGTCCGTGAAGTACCAGCTGCTGGACATGGCCGACGGCTCCCGTCCGGCCTCCGGCATCGTGGAGCGCATCGGCGAGGGCCCCGTCACCGACCACGCGGCGGCCCTCAAGCAGGTGTCCGACGAGCTGGCCGCCAAGGGCCTGGGCCTCGACTCGCCCGAGCTGGCGGCGGTCGGCCACCGGGTGGTGCACGGCGGCACCCGGTTCACCGAGCCGACCCTGATCACCGACGAGGTGGTCGAGGAGATCGAGAAGCTGATCCCGCTGGCCCCGCTGCACAACCCGGCCAATGTCACGGGGATCAAGGTGGCCCGCGACCTGCGCCCGGACCTGCCGCAGGTCGCGGTCTTCGACACCGCGTTCCACTCCACCATCCCGGAGGCGGCGGCGCGCTACGCGATCGACGTGGAGACCGCCGACCGCTGGGGGGTGCGGCGCTACGGCTTCCACGGCACCTCGCACGCGTATGTCTCCCGGGCCACCGCGGAGCTGCTGGGCAAGGAGCCCGCGGAGGTCAACACGATCGTGCTGCACCTGGGCAACGGGGCCAGCGCCTCGGCGGTGCGAGGCGGCCGGTGCGTGGAGACCTCGATGGGGCTGACCCCGTTGGAGGGCCTGGTGATGGGTACCCGTTCCGGGGACATCGACCCGGCGGCGATCTTCCATCTGTCCCGGGTGGGCGGCATGTCGACCGATGAGATCGACACGCTGCTCAACAAGCGCAGCGGGCTGGCCGGGCTGTGCGGGGACAACGACATGCGCGAGATCGGCCGCCGGATGGGCGAGGGCGACCAGGCCGCCCAGCTCGCCTTCGACATCTACATCCACCGACTGCGGAAGTATGTGGGCGCGTACGCCGCGGTGCTCGGGCGGGTGGACGCCATCGCGTTCACCGCCGGTGTGGGGGAGAACTCCGCGGCGGTACGGGAGGCGGCGATGCGCGGCCTCACCGCGTTCGGCATCGAGGTGGACGGCGTCCGCAACGCGCTGCGCTCCGCCACGGCGCGGCTGATCTCCACGGAGGCCAGCCGGGTCGCGGTGGCCGTGGTGCCCACCGATGAGGAGCTGGAGATCGCCAGCCAGACGTATCACCTGGTCAGCGCCTAGGGGGCTGCTGATGGATCCCCCAGGTTCCGGTTCCGCTCCGCTGTGCCCTTGACTGAAATATTCCGCTCCGAAACAAACCCGATAGGATCCGCCTCATGCGCCGTTCCAAAATCGTCTGCACCCTGGGCCCCGCCGTCGACTCCTACGACCAGCTGAAGTCCCTGATCGAGGCCGGGATGAACGTGGCCCGGTTCAACATGAGCCACGGAAGCCACCCGGAGCATGAGGAGCGGTACCACCGCGTCCGTAAGGCGTCCGAGGAGACCGGGCACGCGGTCGGCGTCCTCGCCGACCTCCAGGGCCCCAAGATCCGTCTGGAGACCTTCAAGGACGGCCCGGTGGAGCTGGTCCGCGGGGACGAGTTCATCATCACCACCGAGGACGTGGACGGTGACCGGACCATCTGCGGCACCACCTACAAGGGGCTGCCGGGCGACGTCTCCAAGGGCGACCAGGTCCTGATCAACGACGGCAACGTCGAGCTGCGGGTCACCGCCGTCGAGGGCCCGCGGGTGCGGACCATCGTCATCGAGGGCGGGGTGATCTCCGACCACAAGGGGATCAACCTGCCGGGTGCGGCGGTCAATGTGCCCGCGCTGTCCGAGAAGGACATCGAGGACCTGAAGTTCGCCCTGCGGATGGGCTGCGACATGGTCGCCCTGTCCTTCGTCCGGGACGCGGCCGACGTCCGGGACGTCCACCGGATCATGGACGAGGTGGGCCGCCGGGTACCAGTGATCGCCAAGGTGGAGAAGCCGCAGGCGGTCGCCAACATGACCGAGGTCGTCGCGGCCTTCGACGGGGTGATGGTGGCCCGTGGTGACCTCGCGGTGGAGTATCCGCTGGAGAAGGTCCCGATGGTGCAGAAGCGGCTGATCGAGCTCTGCCGCCGCAACGCCAAGCCGGTGATCGTCGCGACCCAGATGATGGAGTCGATGATCACCAACTCCCGGCCGACCCGCGCCGAGGCGTCCGACGTCGCCAACGCGATCCTGGACGGCGCCGACGCGGTGATGCTCTCCGCCGAGTCCTCGGTCGGCTCCTACCCGATCGAGACGGTCAAGGTGATGTCCCGGATCGTCCAGGCCGCCGAGCAGGAGCTGCTCTCGCGCGGGCTGCAGCCGCTGGTGCCGGGCAAGAAGCCGCGCACCCAGGGCGGTTCGGTGGCCCGCGCGGCCGCCGAGATCGCCGACTTCCTGGGCGCCAAGTCGCTGGTGGCCTTCACCCAGTCCGGCGACACCGCCCGCCGGCTCTCCCGCTACCGCGCCCAGCAGCCGATCCTGGCCTTCACCACCGACGCCGCCACCCGCAACCAGCTCACGCTGAGCTGGGGCGTGGAGTCCTTCGTGGTGCCGTATGTCGAGCACACCGACGCGATGGTCGACCTGGTGGACGCCGAGCTGCTGAAGCTGGGCCGCTACGCCGAGGGCGACACCATGATCATCACCGCCGGTTCGCCCCCCGGCGTCCCCGGCACCACCAACATGGTCCGGGTGCACCACCTGGGCGGCGCGAACCAGTAAGCGCCGAACGGGCCCGTCACGCGTCCGTGGGCACCGTCTCCAAGTGGAGGCGGTGCCCACGGACGTTTCCCTCCTCACGGAGGGGTGTGCGGCTCCCGAACGGGTCGGTGGTGTCGCGGGATCACTCCCCGGTCTTGAACAGGTGCATACCCGGCACGGTCAGATCGCCACCGAACTGACCGGCCTGTGTGACGGTGACATCGGTGAAGAACACCTCGGGGATGTTCACCGGCGGCGGGCTCTTGGGGTTGAAGGTGATCGGGATGAGCCCCAGGAGGTTCCCCTTCAGCTCCTCGGTGTACATGGTCACCGTGCCGTTGCGAATGGTCGAGGTGGACCCCTCGCGCGCCTGCACATGCGTGGTGGTCCCGGCCGGGCCCACCACCAGCTGGTGGAGGTCCTTGATGTCCACGCCCGAGGCGGTGAACTTCAGGACCTTCTTGATCTGGCCCCCCTGCGTCTTGACCTCCACGATGCCCTTGTAGTCCAGGCCGTGCAGGGTCAGCAGCGTGCTCTTGAGGGTCCAGGGGTCCTCGGGCAGCAGGCTCGGGGTCGGGTCCGTCTCGGCGTTCTCGTACGCGTCGGCGTCGAACTTCGGGCAGGGGAACGGCTCCTTGCCGTCCGCGCCCTTCGAGGCGGACGCGGAGGGCTTGGGAAGCGCCTTGTCCGCCTTGTCCTTGGCGTCGTCGACGGTCTTGCCCACCTCGTCCGCGGTGTCCTTGACGCCCTTGCCCACCTTGTCCACCGTGTCCTTGACCGGATCGGTGGGCTTGCCGGAGGACTTGGACGGGGACGGCGACGGCGACGAGCCGGGCTCGGCGCTGGAGGACGGGCTCGGCGAGGCGCTCGGCTCGGCGGACTCCTCCCCGCCCTTGTCGTCGGGCGTGAAGATGTCGTGGAGCGTGTCCCCCAGTCCCAGCGGGTCCAGGGGGTTCTTGGACTTCGACGGGCTCGGCGAGGCCGAGGGCTCCTTCTCGTCCCCGGCGTCGGACGACGGAGCGGAGGAGGACGGGGACGGCGTGGGAGCGGCCTTGTCGTCCCGGGACCCCGCCTGGCCGTCCGAGGACTCCTCAGAGCCCTTGGAGCCGTCCCGGGAGCCCTTCTCGGACGAACCCTTGGAACCCTTGGAGTCCTTGTCCTTGGAGCCCTTGGCGTCCTTGTCCTGGCTCTGGGAGTCCGAGGCGTCCTTGCCGCCCTTGGCGTCCTTGTCCGCCTCGTCCGGCTGGGACACACACGGTCCGGGCTTGTAGCGGTCCTCGGGCCGGGGGTTGGCCGAGGCGAGCTGCGGGGTGAGCCCCATGCCCATCAGCACGGCCGTCGGCATGGCGGCCAGCGCTATGGCCTTGCCGGCGGGCACCTGAAGGCGGGTGAGGACCGACTTCTTCGGTGCCGCGTGCCGTGGGCCGGTTCTGACCCGGCGTGCGCTCACTCCCTCCGGCTGCTCGGGTCGGTCTTCACCCCGCACGGTGCCTCCCATTCGTGGCTTCCTGGTCCGGCGCGGACCCGGCCCCGGCCGGCTCCGGCACGTCTCCACCGTTCCCGTCGTCCTCTGACGCGTTTCCCGGCCCCTCGGCCGGCTGCGCGGAGGGAGCCTCCCCGGGGGCCCAGGCGATGCTCATGCCGCCGCCGAACAGCGCGAGCAGGAATCCCATCAGGAAGCCGCCGAAGTTCGAGACGGGGATCGACACCAGACCGAGCAGGATCGTGGCGACTCCGGCGAACACCCGCACCATGGGCTGGAACCACATGGTCAGGCCCAGGACCACCAACAGCACCCCGATGATCAGCGAGGCCGATCCGGCGGTGGTGGACATGTTGATGGTGAATCCACCGGCGTTGAGGTCGTTGTACGGGAAGTACATGATCGGTACGCCCGCCAGCAGGCTCAACAGCCCCGCCCAGAACGGGCGCTGCCAGCGCCATGCCCTGAAGGACTCCCGCAGGCGGCTGATACGGTCACTCGCCCCCGGCGACTCGGCACTCATTGAAAACAGCTCCCTGGGGCTGGCGATCGGTGTGATCGCGGTTGTTCTACAGCGGTACTAGCGTGGCGCATACCCGCTGCGGGTCGATGCCCGGGTGAGGGGCAGCACCGCGGCCCCCCACCCTTGGCTCAGCTGATCAGAAGCACTCGTTCTTGCCCTTGCTGACCTTCATCGAAAGGCCGGAGAGCTTGAACGTGCCCGCGCTGGTCGCCCAGGCGGTCTGCTTCACACCGGTCAGCGTGGCGGAATCGGACTGCTGGCCGAACGAACCGGGATCGGCCGCGTCGCCCTTGTTGATCCCGGGACCCTTGTGGGCGTCACCGGCCGCGACACCGATGTCGATGCCGCGGAACGTGGCGTCCGCGTTGAGCTGATCGAGATCGATGAAGAGGTTCTTGGCCTCAACCCGCTTGCTGCCGTTGCCGGCCGTCAGCTTCAGCGACACATCGCCGAAGACCGGAACCGGGATCACGACGGACTGGCACAGGCCCTTGAGCTTCGCGCTCTTGAACGCCGACACCGCGACGGGGACCTTCTTGCCCCCGTGCTGGGTGTCAAGCGCGCCGTACTGCGCGAACCCGGTGCCGTCGAGCCGGTCGACCGAGACCTTGAACTGCTGACCGGACACGTTGAACGAGGCCGCGAGCGCACCCTGGGACAGGGCGACGCCGATCGCGGCCGTGGCAGCAACGCTCGGCACCATGACAACGGCGAACCGCTTCCATCTGGTGCCGCCACGAGCCACGGACTCCATGACTTTCCTCCTTCTCGGACGTACATCTCCGGCCGGGGCGGGGCCCCGGACCTGGGATGGGAGAAGTGCTACGTCCTCGGGAAGGAGAGCGCCCACGTCTCACAGGCGCACACCGCACCCGAAACACCGGCGATCACCCCCGAGCGACAACCACTGGCCACGCAATCTCGCGCAACCTCCTGGACAGGCCCTGCCGTGTGGGCAGAGACCCCCCTGTCCACGGTCGGCGCCACTGCCGCCGACCTGCCCGGTGGGGACCCAACCACACCGACGCGCCGACCGGATGCCGAGCTACGGGGGGATGGACCGAGCTTGGCCGATCGTGGTCCATTCCCGGCCCGGGCACAAGGGGTTCGTTACTAGCGAGTAACGGACGGATAACCGAACCGCGGCAGGACGGTCGAGATCAGGCACGCAGGGTTGCCGGACAGTGACCGGAAAGAGAGGGAGATTTACTCCAAGACCGGACAAAGTCCGGGCCGACATTTACTGGCAGTAACAGCGACCGCGTTTACCAAGTTTTGGCAAAGAGCGGTCGCTGTGTTGTTTGAGGAGCAAGAGGTCAGAACAGCACCCGCGCCAACGCGCCGCGCGCCGCCACCACTCGGGGGTCCTCACCGCCGATCACATCGAACAGACTCAGGAGATGAACGCGGGCCGCGTCCCGGTCCTCCCCCGCCGTACGGCGCACCGCGTCCACCAACCGGCCGAAGGCGTCCTCCACATGACCGCCCACCAGGTCGAGGTCGGCCGCCGCGATCTGGGCCTTGACATCCGCCGGGCTCTCCGCGGCCGCCTTGCGCACCTGCGCGGCGTCCACTCCCTGGACGCGCTCCAGCAACTGGGCCTGGGCCAGGCCCAGCTTGGCCTCGCTGTTGGCGGGGTCGTCGGCGAGCACGTTCTGGTACGCCCGCACCGCACCGCCCAGGTCACCGGCGTCCAGCGCCTGATGGGCCGCGGCGAGCGCGATGTCCTGCGGCGACTCGGGGGCCGCCGGGGCGGCCTCCTCGGCGGCCTCGTCCTGGGCGCCGGGTTCAACCGGTGTACCCACGATGCCGAACTGCTGCTCCGCCGCCTGGATCAGCTGGTCCAGCACCTGGCGGATCTGTGCCTCGGGCGCGGCGCCCTGGAAGAGCGGCACCGGCTGGCCCGCGATCACCGCGAAGACCGCGGGGATGCCCTGGACGCCGAACTGCTGGAAGAGCATCTGGTTGGCGTCGACGTCGATCCTCGCCAGGACGAACCGCCCGGCGTACTCCGTGGCCAGCCGCTCCAGGACGGGACCGAGCTGCTTGCACGGCTCGCACCACTCGGCCCAGAAGTCGATGACGACCGGCACTTCGGTGGAGCGCTGCAGGACGTCCTGCTGAAAACCCGCCTCGTCGACATCGAAGATCAGACGGCCGGGCGCGGGCGCGCCCCCGGTGCGGGCCGCCTCGGCCCGCGCCTTCTCCGCCTTCTGCTTCGCTTCTCCGGCCGCCTTCACCGCGGCGAGGTCGACCACTCCACTCATGGACATGTTCCGTGGCTGCATGGTCCCATCCTCCCCTCTTCGCGCGGTGAAGGGAAAAGCGCATCGGCCGATGGACCGGCCGTGGCACACCCTTACGCTACGAGTCGTAGCGTAACTCACCCGGGACGCTGCGGGTACTGGCGGGTAGGGTGCCGCGCATGAGCCCGTCCGCACGCCGCACCGGGCGCCCACGCAGCGCCGAGGCCGACCGCGCCATCCTGGGCGCCACGCGTGCCGCCCTGGTGGAACTGGGCTGGGCGAAGCTGACCCTGGGCGATGTGGCGGCCCGCGCCGGAGTCGCCAAGACGACCCTCTACCGCCGCTGGGCGAGCAAGTGCGAGCTGGTGGTGGACGCGGTCGCGGCGGTCTTCGACGAACACCTGGAGGCGGGCGACCACGGCAGTCTGCACGCCGATGTGGAGGCCGCGGTGATCCGGCTGGGGGCGCTGCTGGAGCGCCCCGAGACGGGCACCGCGCTGATGGCCGTCCTCGCCGAGGCCATGCACGACGAGTCGCTGCGGTGCCGGGTGCGCTCGGCGATCGTGGACCGGCAGAAGCGGCTGGTGACCATGGGCCGGGAGCGCGCCCGGCTCCGTGGTGAGCTGCCGCGCGAGGAGGACCCTGAGGCGTCGGCCCGCAACGCGGACCTGGTCTTCGACGCGGTCGCCGGGACGGTGCTCCACCGGCTGATGGTCAGCGCGGAACCGGTGGACCCGCGTTGGGCGCGGGACTTCACGGATCTGCTGCTGTACGGGATGACCGGGGCGGACTCCGGGGGCGCGGCGGCCGCCGGACCCGCCCCGGACGGGGCTCAGAAGCCGGCCGGCTCCGTGTAGACGCCCCACTCGTCGCGGAGGGCGTCGCAGATCTCGCCGAGCGTGGCCTCGGCGCGCACCGCGGCCAGCATCGGCTCGATCATGTTGGACCCCTCGCGGGCGGCGGCGATCATCGCCTCGAGCCCCTTGGTGATCTCGGCCTCGTCACGCCCGGCCTTGCGGTCGCCCAGCACCCGCACCTGCTCGCGCTCGACCTCGTGGCTGACCCGCAGGATCTCCAGATCGCCGGTGACCGAGCCCTCGTGGCAGTTGACGCCGACGACCTTCTTGTCCCCCTTCTCCAGGGCCCGCTGGTAGCGGAAGGCGGATTCGGCGATCTCGCCGGTGAACCAGCCGTCCTCGATGCCCTGGAGGATGCCCGCGGTGATCGGCCACCGGGGCTCCTGCCCACCCGGCACCGTACGGCGGCCGCGCTCCTTGATCTGCTCGAAGATCTTCTCGGCGTCGGCCTCGATCCGGTCGGTCAGCGCCTCGACGTACCAGGAACCGCCCAGCGGGTCGGCCACATTGACCACCCCGGTCTCCTCCATCAGCACCTGCTGGGTGCGCAGGGCGATCTCGGCGGCCTGCTCGCTGGGCAGGGCGAGGGTCTCGTCCAGGGCGTTGGTGTGCAACGAGTTGGTGCCGCCGAGGACCGCGGCAAGGGCCTCCACGGCGGTCCGCACCACGTTGTTGTACGGCTGCTGGGCGGTGAGCGAGACCCCGGCGGTCTGAGTGTGGAACCGCAGCCACTGCGCCTTCTCGGTGGTGGCCCCGTAGACATCGCGCATCCAGCGGGCCCAGATCCGGCGGGCGGCGCGGAACTTGGCGATCTCCTCGAAGAAGTCCACGTGCGCGTCGAAGAAGAAGGACAGCCCGGGCGCGAAGGTGTCGACGTCCAGGCCCCGGGAGAGGCCGAGCTCCACGTAGCCGAAGCCGTCGGCGAGGGTGTACGCGAGCTCCTGCGCGGCCGTCGCCCCGGCCTCGCGGATGTGGTAGCCGGAGACGGACAGCGGCTTGTACGCGGGGATGCCCTCGGAGCAGTACTCCATCAGGTCGCCGATCAGCTTCAGATGCGGCTCGGGCGGGAAGAGCCACTCCTTCTGGGCGATGTACTCCTTGAAGATGTCCGTCTGGAGCGTGCCGTTCAGCCGTGAGATGTCCACGCCCTGGCGCTCGGCGGCGACCAGGTACATGCAGAAGACGGGGACGGCCGGACCGCTGATGGTCATCGAGGTGGTGACATCGCCGAGCGGGATGTCCTTGAAGAGGATCTCCATGTCGGCGGCGGAGTCGATGGCGACACCGCAGTGGCCGACCTCGCCGAGCGAGCGCGGGTCGTCGGAGTCGCGGCCCATCAGGGTGGGCATGTCGAAGGCGACCGAGAGCCCGCCGCCGCCCGCCTTCAGGATCATCTTGTAGCGCTCATTGGTCTGCTCGGCGTTGCCGAACCCGGCGAACTGGCGGATGGTCCAGGCCCGGCCCCGGTACCCGGTGGCGTAGAGGCCCCGGGTGAACGGGAACTCCCCTGGCCAGCCGATCCGCTCGAACCCCTCCACGGAGTCACCCGGGGCGGGTCCGTAGACCGGCTCGACGGGGTCCCCCGACAGCGTGCTGAAGTCCGCGTCGCGCTTGCGTGCCGCGTCGTACCGGGCCTGCCAGCGTCGGCGGCCCGCCTCAATGCCTTCGGCGTCCATGCTTCAAAAGTACTTGGACGTCCTACTAATTGTCGACGGGAGACTCGCCACACCCGTCCGATCGGGTGGCCCCGGCCAGGAGGGTCCGGCGGTACGCGTACGCCTGCGGCGGGCTCTTCCGCCGCGTGGGGGGCTACGCCCCAGACCCCGGGGGCAGGGGCGGAGCCCCTGGATCGGGAAGGTGCGGCGAGGGGAAAGACCCGCGGGTCAGACCTGGGCTGGCGCCGGTTCGGCGCCGCTGACCAGCGGCTCCACCTCGCGGGTGACCTTGCGCTCGACGAAGAACGCGGCCGTGGGGATGGTGCCCGCCACCAGGACCCACAGCAGCTTGCCGAACGGCCACTTGGCCTTGGAGCCGAGGTCGAAGGCGAAGACCAGGTAGACGATGTAGAGCACGCCGTGGATCTGGGAGACCACGAGCGTGAGGTCCTCACCCGTGTCGAAGCCGTACTTGAACACCATGCAGGTGCAGAGCACGAGCAGCATCACTGCGGTGATGTAGGCCATGACCCGGTAGCGGGTCAGCACGCTGCGTTTCATGCCCTGAGCGTAACCGCCCGTTCCGGGGCGATCTCCGCCGCCCCCGGTCTTCACCGGCCGCCGCCGAAGCCCCGCTCAGTCGTCCTCGAAGTCCTCCGCCGCGACCCTCAGCGGGCGCAGCATCTCGAAGATCCGGCCGCAGTCCTCGGCGTCGTAGACCCCGAGCCCGAACTCCATCGCCATCAGGTCGCGGGTGGCCGACTCGACCACCTCACGGCCCCGGTCGGTGATCGAGGCCAGGGTGCCGCGGCCGTCGTTCGGGTTCGGCCGCTTGTCGACCAGACCCGATGTGACCAGGCGGTCCACCGTATTGGTGACCGAGGTCGGGTGGACCATCAGCCGCTCGCCGATCTTGGACATGGGCAGCTCACCGGCCTTGGAGAAGGTGAGCAGCACCAGCGCCTCATAGCGGGCGAAGGTCAGTCCGTAGGGTCTGACGACCGCGTCGACCTGGCCGAGCAGGATCTGGTGGGCCCGCATGATCGAGGTGATCGCGGCCATCGAGGGCACGGACCCCCACCGCTGCTTCCAGAGCTCATCGGCGCGGGCGATGGGGTCGAACGACAGACTGAGCGGCTTCGGCACACCACCGACCCTACCGGCCGGTCATATCGCGGTCAGCCCTATCTCACACTTCGGGCCGGACGGGTCCGGGGACCGTACGCCGTACCTCCAGCGCCACCAGCAGCGAGCACAGCGCCCCGCAGCCGCCCGCCGCCGCGGCCACCACATGGACCGGTACGAACTCGGCGACCGCGCCCGAGACCGCCATGCCGAGACCCTGCGCGGTCATCAGCCCGGCCGTCATCACCGTCATCGCCCGGCCGAACAGCTCATCGGGGACGGCGGCGAAGAACCACTGGTCGAGGCCGAGGCTGTAGGCGATACCGCAGCCGGTCAGCACCTGGAGGGCCAGCGCCCAGCCGAACGAGGGATGGACCGCGTATCCCAGGGCGGGCAGCATCGCCGCGACGCCGACCGGCAGCGTCAGCCGGGCCCGGGCGCGCGGCCCCAGCAGCGAGCCCACCAGCGCCTCACTGGCGATCGCGCCCACCGGCATCCCGCACATCAGCAGCCCGAGACCCACCGAGCCGAGGCCCAGCCCATCGGAGTACGGCGTCAGCAGGACCTCGGGCATCACCACGAACATCGGCGGCACCCACGACAGCAGCATCAGCGCCCGGATCCGGCGGTCCGCGAACAGCCGCCGCATCCCGCTCAGCGAGTCCCCGAGCAGGGGGTACCTCCCAGCGGTAGCCGGGGGAGCCCCGCCCCCGGTCAGCTGCCGCGCGGGGCGGCGGCGGGTGCCGAAGCGGAGCACCAGCGCCGAGCCGACGAGCGCCGCCGCGGTGAGCACCAGCGCGGCCCGCGGCGAGACGGCGGCCAGCAGCAGCCCGCCGACGCCGAACCCGGCGAGCTGCGCGGTCTGGGCGGTGATCCGCAGGACCGAGCGGCCCAGCACGAAGGCGTCGCCCTCGCCGAGGATGTCGCCGAGCGTCGCCGACCGGGTGCCGCTGAACACCGGGGAGATCGCGGCGGGCACACAGCGCAGCGCGAGCAGCACGGCCACCGGCATCCCCGGCACCACCATGGCGGCCACGCACCCGGCGTGCACCAGATCGCAGACCACCAGCACCCGGCGGGCCGGGAAGCGGTCGGCGACGGAGGACAGCAGGGTGCCGCCGATCACGTACGGCAGCATCGAGGTGGCGAACGTCAGGGCGCTCAGCAGCGGCGATCCGGTGAGCCGGAAGACCAGCACGGACAGCGCGATCTGGCCGACCACCTCGCCGAGCATGGAGACCAGGTGCGCGGCGAAGACGGCCCGGAACTCACCGACCGCGAACACCGCGCGGTAGCCAACGCTCCCCGGGCCCCGCGGCGGCCCCTCGTCGGCGCCGGGCGCGAGCTCGGGTCGGGAGGCGGGCGCGTCGGGGCGCGACTCGAGGGGGCCCGTGGTGCCGGGCCCGGAGGGCGTTGCCATGCCGGAAGCGTGCCCGTACGGGCGGGGCGGGCTCTAGTGTTTCGGACTGAGCCGAATCTTCGGGCCCGGGGGTGCCGCCATGCCACTGCACATGCAGTTCGGTGCGGATGATCTGCTGCGCTGCCGGTTCGCCATCTCGCCGCTGTGCCAGACGCACGAGGCGGTGCGCACGCTGCGCCGGACCGAGCGGCACGGCTATCACCTGCCGTGGCTGCGGCGGGTGCGGGAGGCGCTGGCCGGGCTCGACCTGTCGGAGCTGTGGCTGCTGATGCCGGGGCGCGGCTACACCCCGGACTTCCTGGGCCCGCCGCCGGAGGCGCCGTACGCGCCCTTCGAGGACGAGCTGGCGCGGATGCGGGCCACGGACCCCGCCGCCGCCCGCCGCGAGCTGGCCCTGTCCCTGGAGTGCACCCCGGGGGCCGCCGACTCCGCGCGGGGCCGGGCGATGCTGGACGATCCGGCGCGGGCCGTCCAGCGGCTGGCGGAGGTGACCGAACGGGCCTGGCGGGCCCTGGTGGCACCGGACTGGCCCCGGCTGCGGGCGTTGCTGGAGGCCGATATCGCCCATCGCTCACGGCAGCTGGCCGAGGGCGGCCTGGAGCGGCTGTTCGCGGATCTGCACCCGGCGCTGCGCTGGGCCGACTCCACGCTCACCATCCGCAACTCCGTGGTGCCCGCCCAGACGCAGGAGCTCGACGGCCGGGGGGTGCTGCTGATGCCCAGCGTCTTCGTCTGGCCGGATGTGATCAGCGGCTTCGTCCCGCCGTGGCAGCCCACGGTGATCTATCCGGCGCGCGGGGTCGGCGGGCTGTGGCGGGAGCCGGACGCGGTCACGGCGGACGCGCTCGTACGGCTCCTGGGGGCCAGCCGCGCGGCGATCCTCTCCGGTCTGGAGGAGCCCGCGTCCACCACGGCCCTGGCCGCCCGGCACCGCCTGGCGCCCTCGTCGGTCTCGGCACATCTGGCGGTGCTGCGCGCCGCCGGGCTGCTCAGCTCGCGCCGCCAGGGCCATCAGGTGCTGTACGAGCGGACCCCGCTGGGCATCGCCCTGGTGGGCGGGGGCTGAGGCCCCCGCCCGCACCGGGGTGCTCAGTCGGAGAGGTGCCGCTCGACGGTCTCGACCTTGGAGGTCAGACCGTCCGTGACGCCCGGGCGGATATCGGCCTTGAGGACCACCGAGACCCGGGGCGCCCGCGCCTCCACCGCCGCGACGGCGCGCTTGACGACGTCCATGACCTCGTCCCACTCGCCCTCGATCGAGGTGAACATGGCGTCCGTACGGTTGGGCAGCCCCGACTCGCGGACCACCCGCACCGCGTCGGCCACGTACTCCCCCACGTCCTCGCCGACGCCCAGCGGCGTGGCCGAAAAGGCGACGATCATGCGTTGACCACGCCCTCCTTACGGGCGCGGGCCGCGATCACCCCGGCCTCGGCCTCCCGCTTGAGCTTGCGCTCGGCGAAGAAGCCGCCGGTGGGCAGGACGGAGAGGACGAAGTACAGGGCCGCGGTCTGCCACCTCCACTTGGCGCGGTTCCAGGCGTCCGCCCAGAAGACCACGTAGAGGATGAAGAGCACGCCGTGCACCATGCCCATCACCGGCACCGCGTTGAAGTCCGTGGTGCGCTTGAGCACCGAGCAGATGAGCAGCAGCAGGAACGACACGGCCTCGGGCGCGGAGACCAGGCGGAGCCGGCGCAGCGCGGTGGCGGTCTTGAAGTCCACGAGAGCACCTTCGTGTGAAGAGAGAGACACGGAGCAGCTTGTGAAGCAATGCACAAGCTTTCGCCCATTGTCGCAGCCGCGCGGGCGATCACCGTCCGGGGGGCACCCCACGCCCCCGGCGCTCCCTGTTCGCCGACGTCGCCGGACCGCTACCGTCGGCTCCGTGGCTCAGTTTCGGCTCCAGGGAAGCAGGGTGCTCGCGGTCGACCTGACCGGCGACTCCGTGAAGGCCAAGAACGGCGCGATGGTCGCCTACGAGGGGGAGATGACCTTCAAGAAGAGGACGGGTGGCGGCGAGGGGCTGCGCGGGATGGTGACCCGGCGGCTCACCGGTGAGCAGATGGCGGTCATGGAGGTGAAGGGGCACGGCACGTGCTACTTCGCCGACCGGGCGAGCGAGATCAACCTGGTGTCGCTGAACGGCGAGAAGCTCTATGTGGAGTCCAGCAATCTGCTGTGCACGGACTCCGCGCTGCGCACCGGCACCTCCTTCACCGGGCTGCGCGGCTCCTCGCAGGGCAACGGCCTGTTCACCACGACCGTCGAGGGCACCGGCCAGGCCGCGCTCGTCTCCGCCGGCACGGCGGTCGTGCTGCGCGTCACCCCGCAGACGCCGCTCCAGGTCGACCCGGGCGCGTACATCGCCCACACCGGCGGCCTCAAGCAGCACTTCCAGGCCGGGGTGAACTTCCGCGCGCTGATAGGCGAGAGCGGCGGGGAGTCCTTCCAGATCCGCTTCGAGGGCGATGGGCTGGTCTACGTGCAGCCGAGTGAGCGCAACACGATCGGAGGTGAGGTGTGATGCCGTTCAACGTCCTCACCTCCCGGATGGTCGAGGCCCAGGTGATGCCCGGGCAGACCCTGTTCAGCCAGCGTGGCGCGATGCTCGCCTATCGCGGGGACGTGCGGTTCACCCCCAGCATCACCGGCGGCCAGGGCGGGGTGCGGGGGATGATCGGGCGGCGGGTCGCGGGCGAGGCCACCCCGCTGATGACCGTCGAGGGCCAGGGCACGGTGATGTTCGGGCACGGCGGCCACCACGTCCATGTGATCGACCTGGTCGGCGACACCCTCTACGTGGAGTCGGACCGGCTGCTGGCCTTCGACGGCTCGCTGCGCCAGGGCACGATGTTCCTGGGCTCCCAGGGCGGGGTGATGGGCATGGTGCGCGGCCAGGTCACCGGCCAGGGGCTGTTCACCACCACCCTGGAGGGGCACGGCTCCGCGGCGGTCATGGCGCACGGCGGGGTGCTGGAACTGCCGATCGGCCCCGGACGTCCGGTGCATGTCGATCCGCAAGCCTATGTCGCCCACCGGGGTGATGTTCGCAATAAGCTCTCGACGGCGATCGGCTGGCGCGAAATGGTGGGCCGCGGCTCGGGGGAGGCGTTCCAACTGGAGCTGTCCGGCACCGGCATGGTCTACGTCCAGGCATCGGAGGAGAAGCTGTGAACGGCCCCGTCATCCACGACGCCTGGACGCTGCCCGTCGACGACAACATCAATCCGTACGCCTTCAGCGTGGACCTGAACGGCCAGTGGTTCCTGCAGAAGGGGAAGATGGTCGCCTACTACGGGCAGATCGACTTCCAGGGCGTCGGGCTCGGCCACCTCGACCACCTCATCGCGCACAGCTTCCACTCCCCGCTGCACGCGGCGGACTGGGTGGTGGCCGAGGGCCACGGCAAGATGGTGCTCGCGGACCGCGCCTTCGACGTCAACTCCTACGACCTGGACGACGGCAACCTCTCCATCCGGTCCGGCAACCTGCTCGCCTTCCAGCCCTCGCTGTCCCTGAAGCAGTCCATCGTCCCGGGCTTCCTCACCCTCATCGGCACGGGGAAGTTCGTGGCCGCCTCCAACGGGCCCGTGGTCTTCATGGAGCCGCCGATCCGGGTGGACCCGCAGGCGCTGGTGGGCTGGGCGGACTGCCCGACCCCGTGCCACCACTACGACCACGCATATCTGCGCGGCTTCCTCGGGGCCATCAGGTCGCGCACGGGCATCGGGGGCGCCTCGGGCGAGGAGCACCAATTCGAGTTCGTGGGCGCGGGGACCGTACTGCTCCAGTCCACGGAGGAGGTGGTCGCCGAGATATCGGTCGGCGAGACGGGGGGTACCGGTTCGTGAGCACGAAGGTGCGGAGTGTAACGTCGAACACGTGACCTCTAGCCCGATACATCCATTGGTTCGGAATTCAACTTCTATAGGTAGAATACATTCCATGGAGACCGAGAACGGCACGCGCTGGCTCAGCGACGAGGAACAGCGCGCCTGGCGCACCCACCTGGACGTCAGCCGGCTGCTGACCTACCAGCTCGAGAAGGACCTCCAGCCGTTCGGCCTGACCATGAACGACTACGAGATCCTGGTCAACCTCTCGGAGTCGGAGGACCACCGGATGCGGATGAGCGATCTCGCGTCCGCGACCCTGCAGTCCAAGAGCCGGCTGTCCCACCAGATCACCCGGATGGAGAACGCCGGCCTGGTCCGCCGCGAGAACTGCGAATCGGACCGGCGGGGGCTGTACGCCGTGCTGACCGAGCACGGCTGGGACACCATGCGCAAGGTCGCCCCCCACCATGTGGCGTCCGTGCGCAGGCACTTCATCGATCTGCTCGCGCCGGAGGACCTCAAGGCGCTGCACGGATCGCTGGTGCCCGTCGCGGAGCATCTGCGCACCCAGCGGGGCCGGGTCTAAGGACCGACGCCTACGTCGGCAGCCGCAGCTCGAACAGGGCGCCGCCCTCGGGTGCCGCCCGGACGGCCAGCGTGCCGCCGTGGCGCACCGCCACGTCCCGCGCGATGGCGAGGCCGAGCCCGGCCCCGCCATCGTCGCGGCTGCGGGCGTCGTCGAGCCGTACGAACCGCTCGAAGATCCGCTCCCGCTCGGCCTCGGGCACGCCCGCGCCGTCGTCCGCGACCTCCAGCACGGCCCACCGGCCCTCGTCGCGCACCGCCACCCGTACCCCGCTCCGGGCGTGCCGCTGCGCGTTGTCGACCAGATTGCCCAGGACCTGGGCCAGCTGCCCGCGCGAGCCCGGCACCGCGACCGGCGCCGTCTCGTCCCGCACCGGCACCCGGTCCCCCACCCGCTGGGCCAGCTCCTCGCGCACCAGGGCGTCCAGCGCCACCGGCGCCCCACCCGTGGGCCGCTCCCCCGCGTCCAGCCGGGCCAGCAGCAGCAGATCGGCCGCGAGCCGCTGGAGCCGCACCACGTCCTCCACCGCGCCGTCCAGGTCCAGCAGCTCCGGGTGGGCGGCGCCCACCTCCAGCTGGGTACGGAGCGAGGCCACCGGGGAGCGCAGCTCATGCGAGGCGTCGGCCACGAAGGCCCGCTGCCGCTCCACGGACGCCTCCAGCGCCGTGAGCGTCTCGTTGGTGGTCCGGGCCAGCCGCGCCACCTCGTCGTACGACCCCGGCACCGGCACCCGCCGGGACAGGTCCGTACTCGCCGTGATGGCGGCCATCTCCCGCCGGATGCCCTCCACGGGCCGCAGCGCGCGCCGGGTCACCAGCCAGGTCACGGCGGCCACGACCAGCAGCAGCAGCGGCAGCCCGAGCAGCATCGCGTTCCGCACCGTGGCGACCGCGCCGCGCTCGGTGGCCAGCGGGGCGCCCGCGTAGACGGTGACGTCCTCGCCGGACGGGTCGGTGGCCTCCACGGCCGCCCAGACGTAGTCCGCGGTCTCCCCGTCGACACGGGCGGAGCCGTCGCCGTACTCCTCCCCGGAGGAGACCTTTCCGGCGCCGCGGTCGTCATCGTCGTCGTCCCCGCCACCCACCGCCACAGGCCTCACGGACGCGCTCCCGGTGCCCGTCACGGCCTCCAGGTCCTCGCTGACCGCCCGCACCCGGCCGTCCTCGTCCACGACCTGCACCGGGACGCTCTCGTCCAGCTTCAGCGCCCCGTAGCCCGCCCCGGCCGCTATCTTCGACGCCACCTCCCGCGCGTCCACCTGGGCCTTCAGCCGCGCCTGGTCCCCCAGATCGGCGCGCAGCACCTGCAGCACCGCGATCCCCGCCGCCACCAGGGCCACCGCCACCACCAGGGTCGCCCCGAGCGCGGCCCGCGACCGTACCGAACCGAACACCTTACGCACGGAGCCGGTACCCCGCTCCCCGTACGGTCTCGATGAGCCCCGCGCCCAACTTGCGGCGCAGGGCGCTCACATACACCTCGACGATGTTGGGGTCGCCGTCGTAGGCGAAGTCCCACACATGCTCCAGGATGTCGGGCTTGGAGACGACGTCCCCCGCCCGCGTCGCCAACTGCTCCAGTACGGAGAACTCCTTGGCGGTCAGCGGCACCTCCCGGCCGTCCCGCTCCACCCGGCGCGCGCCCCGGTCCACCGTGAGCGGCCCCACCCGCACCACGGGCGAGGCCCCGGGGCCGCGCCGCCGCAGC
The DNA here is from genome assembly GCF_014712245.1 of Streptomyces sp. 5-10. Classification (NCBI taxonomy): domain Bacteria; kingdom Bacillati; phylum Actinomycetota; class Actinomycetes; order Kitasatosporales; family Streptomycetaceae; genus Streptomyces; species Streptomyces sp. 5-10. The sequence goes on along the minus strand of NZ_JACVYG010000011.1, from coordinate 2,823 downwards.
AGCGCCCGTACCCGCGCCACCAGCACCACATACGAGAACGGCTTGGTCAGATAGTCGTCGGCCCCGGTGTCGAGCCCCTCCGCCTCGTCGTACTCACCGTCCTTGGCGGTGAGCATCAGGATCGGCACCTCGTTCCCGGCCGCCCGGAGCGCCCCGCACACGCGGTAGCCGTTCAGCCCCGGCAGCATGATGTCGAGGACGACGAGGTCATACACCCCCTCCTGCGCACGGTGCAGCCCCTCCTGGCCGTCGTGCGCCACATCGACGGCGAACCCCTCCGCCCGCAGCCCCTTGGCCAGCGACAGGGCCAGCCGCCGCTCGTCCTCCACGATCAGCAAACGCATGCGCCCAGCGTCGCAGAGCGAACCTGAAGATCTCTTCAGGTGTCTTCAGGTGGGCTTCAGCATCGATCGGCCAGGGTGGTTGACGTCCGAACACGAATGGGGAGGAACCCACATGAAGCGCATCATCATCGCATCTGTCGCCGCAGCCGCCCTGGTCGGCGGCGGGACGGCCTTCGCCGTGGCGAGCGACGGGACGGACAGCGCACGGTCCTCGTCCACCGGCTTCCAGGCGACCGCCGCCCGCGCGTCCTTGTCCGACGCCGCCCATGCCGCGCTGAAGGCGGTCCCGGGCACGCTGGACTCCATCGAGCGAGACCACGGCCGCTGGGAGGCGGACGTCCTGGGCCAGGACGGCACCTGGCACGAGGTCACGCTGGACGCCAACGCCAAGGTGATCGACCAGCGCGTCGACAGGGACACCGACGCCGAGGACGCGGCCGAGGCCAAGGCCCTGCGGAACGCCGACGTCTCGGCCACCGAGGCGGCCCGGAAGGCGTCCAGCGGCACGGTGACCTCCGTGGAATTCGACGACGACCGCACCCCGGTGTGGGAGGTCGAGACCGTGACGAACCACAAGGAGCGTGACCTGACCGTAGACGCCCACTCGGGCAAGGTCACCCAGGCTCCGGCCGACGACGACCACGGTGACGACGACAGCGGCGACGACGACTGACGACTAGTGCTGTGACCGCATATGTTCGCCGGGCTGGCGGTCGGCGCGGTTGGATGGGCGGTGATGTTCGTTCCGACCGCTGGAGGTGTGGTGGCCGAGCCTGTGCGGGTGCGCCGATTGACCGGCCAAGAGGGGCAGAAGCTGCAACAGATCGTGCGTCGGGGCAGTACCAGCTCGGTGCGTTACCGGCGGGCGATGATGTTGCTGGCGTCCGCCGGCGGGAATCGCGTGCCGGTGATCGCCCAGCTGGTCCAGGCGGACGAGGACACCGTGCGGGAGGTGATCCACCGGTTCAACGAGATCGGCCTGGCCTGCCTGGACCCTCAATGGGCGGGAGGCCGCCCCCGCCTGCTCACCCCTGACGACGAAGACTTCGTCATCCAGACGGCCACCACCCGCCCCACCAAACTCGGCCAGCCCTTCACCCGCTGGTCGATCCGCAAACTCGCCGCCTACCTGTGCCGCGTCCATGGACACAGCATCCGCATCGGCCGGGAAGCCTTACGCTGCCTGCTGTCGCGTCGTGGCATCACCTTCCAGCGGACGAAGACCTGGAAGGAGTCCCCCGACCCCGACCGCGACGCCAAGCTCGACCGCATCGAGCACGTGCTGGAGCACTTCCCAGACCGGGTTTTCGCCTTTGACGAATTCGGTCCCCTGGGGATCCGGCCCACCGGCGGCTCCTGCTGGGCGAGGCAGGGCAAGCCCGACCGCCTCCCGGCGACCTTCCGCCGCACCCACGGCGTCACCTACTTCCACGGCTGCTACTCCGTGGGCGATGACCGGCTGTGGGGCGTCAACCACCGCCGCAAAGGCACCGCCAACGCCCTGGCCGCGCTGAAGTCGATCCGCGCCGCCCGACCCGACGGCGGCCCGATCTACATCATCCTGGACAACCTCTCCGCCCACACCGGGGCAGACATCCGTCGCTGGGCGAAGAAGAACAAGGTCGAGCTGTGCTTCACCCCGACCTACGCCTCCTGGGCCAACCCGATCGAGGCGCACTTCGGCCCACTGCGGCAGTTCACCCTGGCCAACTCCCACCACCGCAGCCACCCCGCGCAGACGCAGGCCCTGCACCGCTATCTGCGCTGGCGCAACGCCAACGCCCGCCACCCCGACGTCCTCGCCGCCCAACGGAGGGAACGGGCCCGCATCCGCAGCGAGAAGGGCATCCGCTGGGGCGGACGCCATCTCAAAGCGGCCTGACGATGACCGGCAGGGCAACGAAGCCGATCCGGCTCGTCTATGAGACCCACGCCACCACCACCGACAACGAAGCCGGAATCGCCACCGGCTGGCTGCCGGGCAGCCTCTCACCGACCGGCCGCCGACAGGCCCGGGAACTCGGCGACCGCCGCCGCAACGACGGCATCGCGGCGGTGTTCACCTCCGACCTGCACCGCGCCGTGGACACCGCGCGGATCGCCTTCGCGGGCACCACACTGCCCATCCACCACGACCCCCGCCTGCGGGAATGCAACTACGGGCACCTCAACGGCTGCCCGCAGACAGTTCTCGCCCCGCGGCGAGGCCAGCACATCGACGAGCCTTTCCCCGGCGGCCAGAGCTACCGCGAGGTTCTGGCCGCCACCGAAGACTTCCTCGCCGACCTGGCCACCCGGTGGGGCGGCAGCCGCATTCTGCTGATCGCCCACTCGGCCAACCGCCTGGCCCTGGACTGCCTACTTGCTGACGCCCGCCTCGAAGACCTCGTCCAAGCCCCGGCGCACTGGCAACCCGGATGGGAGTACACCCTCCCGCCGCCGGATCAACCCGATGAACCTTCCCGGTCAGAGCACTAGG
>NZ_JACVYG010000109.1:0-11883 GCF_014712245.1 Streptomyces sp. 5-10 | reverse complement strand
ATCAAGTCCAACTTCGGCCATACGCAGGCCGCGGCCGGTGTCGCCGGTGTGATGAAGATGGTGCTGGCCATCCAGCACGGACTGCTGCCGCGGACCCTCAACGTCGATGAGCCCACCCCGCACGTGGACTGGTCGGCGGGCGCGGTCGCCCTGCTGACCGAGGCGCGGGAGTGGCCGGAGACCGGGCGTCCGCGCCGGGCCGCGGTGTCCTCGTGCGGCATCAGCGGAACCAACGCGCACACCATCATCGAGCAGGCCCCGGTGTACGCGGACGAGACCGAGGACACGGCGCCCGCCGCCGCGCCCCGGTCCGGCTCCCCCGCCACCTGGGTGCTCTCCGCCAAGTCCCCCGAGGGCCTGCGCGACCAGGCCGTACGGCTGCGCGCCCACCTCGGCGAGCGGCCCGAGCTGGACCTCACCGACGTGGCGTTCACGCTCGCCACGCGCCGTACCGCCTTCGAGGAGCGCGCGGCGCTGGTGGCCGGGGACCGGGACGGTCTGCTGTCCGGCCTGGAAGCGCTCGCCGAGGGCCGCACGGCGGCCGGGCTGGTGCGGGGCTCGGTGGCCGGTGGCAAGGTGGCGTTCCTGTTCACGGGGCAGGGGAGTCAGCGGCTGGGGATGGGGCGTGAGCTGTACGACGCCTTCCCGGTGTTCGCGGACGCGCTGGACGCGGTGTGCGCGCACTTGGACGGGCATCTGGAGCGTCCGCTGCGGGAGGTGCTGTTCGGCGAGGACGCCGAGGCGTTGGATCAGACGGGGTTCACTCAGCCCGCATTGTTCGCGGTCGAGGTGGCGTTGTTCCGGCTGGTCGAGGCGTGGGGTCTGAAGGCGGACTTCCTGTCCGGGCATTCGATCGGTGAGCTGGCGGCGGCCCATGTGGCGGGTGTGCTGTCCTTGGCCGATGCCGCGAAGCTGGTGGCGGCGCGTGGCCGTTTGATGCAGGAGCTTCCGGCGGGTGGTGCGATGGTCGCGGTGCAGGCGTCGGAGGACGAGGTGGCGCCGCTGCTGACCGGGCGGGTCTCGATCGCCGCGCTGAACGGTCCGGCGTCGGTGGTCATCGCGGGTGATGAGGACGCGGCTCTGGAGATTGCTTCCGGTTTCGAGGCGCGGGGTCGTAAGACCAAGCGCCTCACCGTGAGCCATGCCTTCCACTCGCCGCGTATGGACGGGATGCTGGAGGCGTTCCGTGAGGTGGCTGAGGGGTTGACCTACGCGGCCCCGCGTATCCCGATCGTCTCCAACCTCACCGGTGGCGTGGTCTCCGCCGAGGAGATCACCAGCCCCGACTTCTGGGTCCGCCACGTCCGCGAAGCCGTCCGCTTCCTCGATGGCGTCCGGACCATGGAGGCCCAGGGCGTCACCACCTACGTCGAGCTCGGCCCCGACGGTGTGCTCACCGCCATGGCCCAGGACTGTGTGACAGGTGAGGACGCCGCCTTCGCCGCCGTGCTGCGCAAGGACCGTCCCGAGGCCGAGGCACTGCTGTCGGCCGTCGCGCGGGCGCATGTGCGGGGCGTGGCGGTGGACTGGGCGGCCTACTACGCCCGTACCGGCGCCACGCAGGTCGCGCTGCCCACGTACGCTTTCCAGCGGCAGCGCTACTGGCCGAAGGTCTCGTCGCTGTACCTCGGTGACGTGGCCGCGGTCGGGCTGGGCGAGGCCGAGCATCCGCTGCTCGGTGCCAGCGCCGAACTGCCGGACGCGGACGGGATGTTGTTCACCGGGCGGCTGGCGCTGTCCACGCACCCGTGGCTCGCGGGCCACACCATCCTGGACACCGTGCTGCTGCCCGGCACCGCGTTCGTGGAGCTGGCGATCCGCGCCGGTGACCAGGTCGGCTGCGACTACCTGGAGGAGCTGACCCTCGAGGCGCCGCTGGTGCTGCCCGCGCGGGGCGGCGTCCAGCTGCGGCTCTCGGTCGGCGCGGCCGACGAGACGGGCCGCCGACCGCTGTCGCTGCACTCCCGGCTGGAGAGCCTGCCCGCCGAGGAGCCGTGGACCCGGCACGCCGCCGGTGTCCTGGCGTCCGGCGGCCGCCCTGAGGCGTCGTTCGAGCTGAGCGCGTGGCCCCCGGCGGACGCGACCGAGGTGGAGCTGGACGGCCGCTACGAGGGTCTGCTGGACATCGGCTTCGCCTACGGCCCCGCGTTCCAGGGGCTGCGCAGGGCGTGGCAGCGCGGCGGCGAGGTGTTCGCCGAGGTGGCGCTGGACGAGGAGACGGCCGAGGAGGCCGCCGCGTTCGGGCTGCACCCGGCGCTGCTGGACTCCGCCCTGCACGCCATCGGGATGGGCGGCCTGGGCAACACGGGCGGCGAAGGACGGCTGCCGTTCGCCTGGACCGGCGTGTCGCTGTACGCGAGCGGCGCCTCGGCGCTGCGGGTACACCTGACCCCGGCCGGCGCCGACGGCGTCCGGCTGGAGATCGCCGACACCACCGGTGCGCCGGTCGCGGCCGTCGAGACGCTCGGGCTGCGCCCGGTCTCGGCCGAGCAGCTGCGGAGCGCGCGCACGGCCTACCACGAGTCGCTGTTCCGCCTGGAGTGGGCGACCACGGCCGGGCTCGCCGACGCGGCCGGGGCGGATGTCCCCGCCGACGGCCGGTGGGCGGTGCTGGGCGCCGATCCGCTCGGGCTCGGGACCACGGCGTACGGGGACCTGGAGACGCTGGCCGGGGCGGTCGCCGCGGGCACGGCGCCCGCGCCCGAGTACGTCGTCGTGTCGCCGTCCGCGGAGGTCGGTGAGCAGGTGGCCCGCGGGGCGCACCGCGCCGCCGCCGCGGCGCTCTCCGTCGTCCAGCGGTGGCTGGAGGAGGAGCGGTTCGGGGACGCCCCGCTGGTCGTGGTGACGCGTGGCGCGGTGGCCGTCGGGACGGAAGAGCCCGTGGCGGACCTGGCCGGTGCGGCCGTCTGGGGTCTGCTGCGCTCGGCGCAGTCGGAGAACCCGGGCCGCTTCGTGCTGGTGGACACCGACGGCGCGGACGAGTCGCTACGGGCGCTGCCCGCCGCGCTGGCCTCGGGCGAGCCGCAGCTGGCGATCCGCGCGGGCGCGGTGTCCGTGCCGCGGCTGGCGCGGGTGGCCGTGGAGCCGGAGGGCGACGAGTTCCGGGGCCTCGCCCCCGAGGGCACGGTGCTGGTGACCGGCGCGTCCGGTTCGCTGGGCGGTCTGGTGGCCCGGCATCTGGTGGCGGAGCGTGGCGTACGGCATCTGCTGCTGGTGAGCCGCCGTGGCGGCGAGGCGGCGGGCGCGGGCGAACTCACCGCCGAGCTGGCCGAGTTGGGCGCGTGCGTGCGCTGGGCGGCGTGTGACGTGGCCGACCGGGACGCGCTCGCCGCGGCCCTCGCCACCGTCCCGGCCGAGCACCCGCTGACCGCCGTCGTCCACACGGCCGGTGTGCTGGACGACGGTGTGATCGGCTCCCTCACCTCCGAGCGCGTCGACCGCGTCATGCGCCCGAAGGTGGACGCGGCCTGGAACCTCCACGAGCTCACCCGCGAGCTGGACCTGACCGCCTTCGTGCTGTTCTCGTCCTCCTCCGGTGTGTTCGGCGGTCCGGGCCAGGGCAACTACGCGGCCGCCAACGCCTTCCTGGACGCCCTCGCCCGCCACCGCGCCGCCCGGGGCCTGCCCGCCACCGCGCTCGCGTGGGGCCTGTGGGCCGGGGCCGGTATGGGCAGCACCCTGGACGAGGCCGACATCGCCCGGATGCGGCGCGCCGGACTGCCGCCGCTGCCGGTGGCCGAGGGCCTCGCGCTGCTCGACACCGCGCTGACCGTCCGCGAGGCGTCGCTGGTGCCGATGCGGGTGGACGTCGCGGCGCTGCGCACCCAGGCCGCCAGTGGCGCGGTCTCGCCCCTGTTCCGCGGTCTGGTGCGGATCCCGGCGCGGCGCGCGGTGGACGCGGCCGCGGCGGGCGGCGAGTCCGGTCTCGCCGGGCGGCTCGCCGGGCTGTCCGAGCCCGAGCAGGAGCGGCTGCTGCTGGACCTGGTGCGCGGCCAGGTGGCCACCGTGCTCGGCTACGCCGGTGCGGAGACCATCGGTTCGGGCCGGGCGTTCAAGGACCTCGGCTTCGACTCGCTGACAGCTGTTGAGCTGCGCAACCAGCTCAACACGGTCACCGGGCTGCGGCTGCCCGCCACGCTCATCTTCGACTACCCGGACCCGCAGGTCCTGGCCCGCCATCTGCGCACCGAGCTCGTCGGAGCGCAGTCCACGGTGGTGCACACGCCGGTGCCGGTCGTGGCCGCCACCGACGACGAGCCGATCGCCATCGTGGCGATGAGCTGCCGCTACCCCGGCGGGGTCACCACCCCCGAGGAGCTGTGGCAGCTGCTCGCCGCGGGCGAGGACGGCATCTCCCGCTTCCCCGACAACCGCGGCTGGGACCTCGAGGCGCTCTACGACCCGGACCCGGAGACCCAGGGCACCTCCTACGCCCGCGAGGGCGGATTCCTGCACGACGCCGCCGAGTTCGACCCGGCGTTCTTCGGGATCTCGCCGCGCGAGGCGCTGGCGATGGACCCGCAGCAGCGGCTGCTGCTGGAGACGTCCTGGGAGGCGTTCGAGCGCGCCGGGATCGACCCGCTGTCCGTGCGCGGCAGCAGGACCGGTGTGTTCGCGGGCGTCATGTACCACGACTACGGGTCCCGGCTGCACGCCGTCCCGAACGAGGTCGAGGGCTACCTCGGCACCGGCAGCTCCAGCAGCGTGGTGTCCGGCCGCGTGGCCTACACCTTCGGTCTGGAGGGCCCGGCCGTCACGGTCGACACGGCCTGCTCGTCCTCGCTGGTGGCACTCCACCTGGCGGCGCAGGCGCTGCGCCAGGGCGAGTGCTCGCTGGCGCTGGCCGGCGGTGTCACGGTGATGTTCACCCCGGGTACGTTCATCGACTTCAGCCGCCAGCGCGGCCTGGCCAGGGACGGCCGCTGCAAGTCCTTCGCGGCCGCCGCCGACGGCACCGGCTGGGGCGAGGGCGCGGGCATGCTGCTCCTGGAGCGGCTGTCGGACGCCCGGCGCAACGGCCATGAGGTGCTGGCGATCGTGCGCGGCTCGGCCGTCAACCAGGACGGCGCGTCCAACGGTCTGACCGCGCCCAACGGCCCGTCCCAGCAGCGCGTCATTCGCCAGGCGCTCGCCAACGCCCGCCTGACCACCGGTGAGGTGGACGTCGTCGAGGCGCACGGCACGGGCACCACGCTGGGCGACCCGATCGAGGCCCAGGCGCTGCTGGCCACCTATGGCCGGGAGCGGGACGCGGAGCGGCCGCTGTGGCTGGGCTCGGTGAAGTCCAACCTGGGCCACACCCAGGCCGCCTCGGGCGTGGCCGGTGTCATCAAGATGGTCCTGTCGATGCGGCACGGCCTGCTGCCGCGGACGCTGCACGTGGACGAGCCGTCGCCGCATGTGGACTGGTCGGCGGGCGCGGTGTCGCTGCTGACCGAGGCCCGGGAGTGGCCGGAGACCGGCCGCCCGCGCCGGGCCGCGGTGTCCTCGTTCGGCATCAGCGGCACCAACGCCCACGCCATCATCGAGCAGCCGCCCGCCCCCGAGCCGAGCGAGCCCGCGGCGGAGCCCGAGGCCCTGCCGTACGTGCCCGTGCTGCTGTCGGCCCGTACCGAGGACGGGGTGCGGGCCCAGGCGCGGCGGCTGCGGTCGCGGATCGCGGCCGAGCCCCGGGTCTCCCTCACCGACCTGGGCTTCTCGCTGGCCACGACCCGCGCCGCGCTGGAACACCGCGTCGCGCTGGTGGCCGAGAGCCATGACGAGGTGCTGGGCGCGCTGGACGCGCTGGCGCGCGGTGAGCACCCGGCGCAGGCGCTGCGCGGGGTGGCCACCGAGGGCAAGGTGGCGTTCCTGTTCACCGGGCAGGGCAGCCAGCGGCCCGGCATGGGCCGTGAGCTGTACGGGACGTTCCCGCGCTTCGCGGAGGCGCTGGACGAGGTGTGCGACGCGCTGGACCCGCACCTCGAACGGCCGCTGAAGACCGTGCTGTTCGGCGAGGACGCCGAGGCCCTGGACCGGACGGGCGTCACCCAGCCCGCGCTGTTCGCCGTCGAGGTGGCGCTGTTCCGGCTGGTCGAGGCGTGGGGTCTGAAGGCGGACTACGTGGCCGGCCACTCGATCGGCGAGCTGGCCGCCGCGCATGTGGCGGGTGTGTTGTCGCTCGCGGACGCGGCGAAGTTGGTCGCGGCGCGCGGGCGGTTGATGCAGGAGCTGCCCGCTGGTGGCGCGATGATCGCCGTCCAGGCGTCCGAGGACGAGGTGGCGCCGCTGCTCACCGACCGCGTGTCCATCGCCGCCCTCAATGGGCCGTCGTCGGTGGTCATCGCGGGTGACGAGGACGCGGCGACGGAGATCGCTTCTGGTTTCGAGGCGCGGGGTCGTAAGACCAAGCGGCTCACCGTCAGCCACGCCTTCCACTCGCCGCACATGGACCCGATGCTCGCGGACTTCCGCAAGTTGGCCGAGGGCCTGACCTACAACGCCCCGACGATCCCGCTGGTGTCCTGCCTCACCGGCACCGTGGTCTCCGCCGACGAGATCCGCCTGCCGGACTTCTGGGTGCGCCACGTCCGTGAGTCCGTCCGCTTCGTCGACGGTGTCCGCACCCTGCGCGAGCAGGGCGTGACCACGTATCTGGAGCTCGGCCCGGACGGGGTGCTCTCCGCGATGGGCGAGGACTGCCTCGCCGAGACGGAGGCGGGGACCGGGACCAGGACCGGGGCCGGGACTGGGGCCGACGGCGGCGTGGACACCGACGCGGTGTTCGTCCCCGCCCTGCGCGGTGGCCGCCCCGAGGCCCAGGCGCTCGCCATCGCACTCGCCCACCTCCATGTCCGCGGCGCGGCCCCGGACTGGGCGGCGGTCTACGCCGGGCGCGGCGCCCGCCGCGTGGAGCTGCCCACCTACGCCTTCCAGCGCCAGCGCTACTGGCTCGACGTGGGCATCTCCGTCGAGGACGTGATCTCCGCGGGCCTCGACACGGCCGACCACCCGCTGCTGGGCGCGGCGGTGGAACTCCCCGACACCGGTGGCTTCGTGTTCACCGGGCGGCTGTCGCTGCTGACCCACCCCTGGCTGGCCGACCACGCCGTCATGGACACCGTGCTGCTGCCCGGCACCGCCTTCGTGGAACTCGCGCTGCGCGCCGGCCACGAGGCGGGCTGTGACACGGTCGAGGAGCTGACCCTCCAGGCCCCGCTGGTCCTGCCCGAACAGGGCGCCGTCCAGCTGCGGCTGGAGCTCGCGGCGGCCGACGAGACCGGGCGGCGCCCGCTGACCCTGCACTCCCGCCGGGAGGACGTGCCCGCCGACGAGCCGTGGCTCCGCCACGCCACCGGCTTCCTCGCCCCGAGCGGCTCGGATGCCCCGGACGAGGCTGTGGACCTGGGCGTCTGGCCCCCGGCCGACGCGAAGGCTCTGGCGACCGAGGAGTTCTACGAGGGCGCGGCCGCCGCCGGACTCGGCTACGGCCCGGTCTTCCAGGGGCTGCGCGCCGCCTGGCGGCGCGGCGAGGAGCTGTTCGCCGAGATCCGGCTGGACCAGGGCCTCGAGCCCCAGGCCGCCGCGTACGGGGTGCATCCGGCGCTGCTGGACGCCGCCCTGCACACCCTCGGCCTCGACCCGGAGGGCGAGGGGAGCGAGGGGGCGCGGCTGCCGTTCGCCTGGACCGGCGTACGGCTGTACGCCGGGGGCGCCGCATCGTTGCGCGTACGGCTGCGGCCCGGCGCCGACGGGGTGTCGCTGCACCTCGCCGACGGCACCGGCGCCGCCGTGGCCACCATCGACGGCCTGGTGCTGCGCCCGCTGGCGGCCGAGCAACTGGACGCCTCGCGCGCCGCGCACCACGAGTCGCTGTTCCGCCCCGAGTGGACCGAGCTGTCGGCCCTGTCCGCGTCCGCCACCGGCATCCCGCTCGGCGAGCGCTGGGTGACCCTCGGCGCCGCCACCGGCTTCACCGTCGGCGGCGAGCGGCTGGACGACCACGCGGACCTCGCGGCGCTCGCCGCCTCGCTCGACGGCGGCGCGTCCGCCCCCGACGTGGTCGTGGCGCCCCTCACGGGCGTGGCGTCCCCCACCGCGACCGGCGGCGCGGCGCCTCTGCGCGCGACCGACGGCGCGGCGTCCCTGCCCGCAACGGACGGTACGGCTCCCCTCACCGCCCCCGGCGGCGGCATCGCGTCCGTGCCCGACAGCGCCCGGGCCGCCGCCCGGGACGCCCTGGACCTGGTCCAGAACTGGCTGACCGACCAGCGGCTCGCCGACACCCGTCTCGTCCTCGTCACCCGTGGCGCGGTCGCGGCGGCCCCCGGCGAGGACGTCGCCGACCTGGCCCACACCACCGCGTGGGGCCTGGTGAAGTCCGCGCAGTCGGAGAACCCCGGCCGCTTCGTCCTGGTGGACATCGACGGCACGGACGCCTCCCAGCGGGCCCTGCCGTCGGTGCTCGCCACCGACGAACCGCAGCTCGCCCTGCGCTCCGGCACCGGCCACGCCTACCGGCTCGCCCGGGTCCCGGCCCCGGCGGACGCCCCCGAGCCGGCCGGACTCGGCGACCCGGAGGGCACCGTGCTGCTGAGCGGCGCCACCGGCGCCCTCGGCGGACTCTTCGCCCGCCACCTGGTGGCGGAGCGTGGCGTACGGCATCTGCTGCTGGTCAGCCGCCGCGGGGGCGAAGCCCCGGGGGCGGCCGAACTCGCCGCCGAACTGGGCGCGTTGGGCGCCGAGGTCACCTGGGCGGCCTGTGACACCGCCGACCGGGACGCCCTGGCCGCCACCCTCGCGGCCATCCCGGACGAGCACCCGCTGACCGCCGTGGTGCACACCGCGGGCGTCCTGGACGACGGGGTGATCAGCTCGCTGACCGGTGAGCGGATCGACACCGTGCTGCGCCCCAAGGTGGACGCGGCGTGGAACCTCCACGAGCTCACCCGCGACCTCGACCTGGCCGCGTTCGTGCTCTTCTCCTCGGCCGCCGGTGCCTTCGGCAGCTCGGGGCAGGGCAACTACGCCGCGGCCAACACCTTCCTGGACGCGCTCGCCCAGCACCGCCACGCCCAGGGCCTGCCCGCGAGCTCGCTCGCCTGGGGCCTGTGGGCGGCGGCCGACGGCATGGCCGGATCCCTCGACACCTCCGATGTGACCCGCATCTCGCGCGGTGGCTTCGCGGCGCTCGGACAGGACGAGGGCCTGGCGCTGTTCGACGTGGCGGGCACCCTGCCCGAGGCCGTGCTGGTACCGATCCGCGTCGACACGGGAGCGCTGCGCGGCCAGGCCGCCGCCGGGCTGCTGCCGCCGCTGCTGCGCGGCCTGGTCCGCACCCCCGTACGGCGCTCCGCCGACACCGGGGCCACCTCCGGTGTCGTGGCCGACTCGGGCGCGGGCTCGCTCGCGACCCGGCTCTCCGGGCTCTCGGAGGCCGAACGCGACCGCGAGCTGCTGGAGGTCGTCCGCGCCCATGTGGCGGCCGTCCTCGGCCACGCCACCCCGGACGACGTGGACGCCGGCCGCGGCTTCCTCGACCTCGGCTTCGACTCGCTCACCGCCGTGGATCTGCGCAACCGACTGGGCGCCGCCGCCGGGCTGCGCCTGCCGGTCACGCTGATCTTCGACTACCCGACGCCCACCGCGCTCGCCGGGTATCTGCGCGAGGAGCTGGGCTTGGACGGCGCGGCCGGACACCAGCCCGTACACGCGGAGCTCGACAAGCTCGAGGCGATCCTCGCCACGATCGCCCCGGACGACCTCGAGCGCCCCGGCATCACCACCCGCCTGCGCGACCTCTTGTCGAAGTGGAATGAAACGCAAAGTGCTACGGACAGCACCGCAGATGACCGTGAAATCCAGTCCGCGACGGCAGACGAGATCTTCGATCTCCTCGACGACGAGCTCGGGCTCTCCTGACCTGCTCCACAAGAGCTCATCGACTCACCTCAGCACCGCGGGGACGGCGTAATGGCGACGGCGAACGAAGAGAAGTACCTCGACTACCTCAAGCGGGCCACCACCGACCTGCGCGAGGCGCGGCGGCGGCTGCGCGAGGTCGAGGAGCGCGAGCAGGAGCCCATCGCCATCGTGGCGATGAGCTGCCGCTACCCCGGCGGGGTCAGCACCCCGGAGGAGCTGTGGGAGCTCGTCGCCCGCGGCGGTGACGCGGCCACGCCGTACCCCACCAACCGCGGCTGGGCCACCGACGTCCTCTTCGAGCCGGACCCGGACAGCGGCCAGGAGCCGTACGTCCACGAGGGCGGATTCCTGCACGACGCGGCCGACTTCGACCCGGCGTTCTTCGGGATCTCGCCGCGCGAGGCGCTGGCGATGGACCCGCAGCAGCGGCTGCTGCTGGAGACCTCGTGGGAGGCGTTCGAGCGCGCGGGCATCGACCCGACCACGCTCCAGGGCAGCCAGACCGGTGTGTTCGCGGGCGTGATGTACCACGACTACGCCTCCCGGCTGCTCTCCGCGCCCGAGGACGTCGAGGGCTTCCTCGGCAACGGCAGCTCCGGCTCCATCGCCTCCGGCCGCGTCGCCTACACCTTCGGCCTGGAGGGGCCGGCCGTCACCATCGACACGGCCTGCTCCTCCTCCCTGGTCGCCCTGCACTTCGCCGCGCAGGCGCTGCGCCGCCGGGAGTGCTCGCTGGCCCTGGCCGGCGGTGTCACCGTCATGTCCACCCCCGGCACCTTCACCGAGTTCAGCCGCCAGCGCGGACTCGCGGCGGACGGCCGCTGCAAGTCCTTCGCGGCCGCCGCCGACGGCACCGGCTGGGGCGAGGGCGCGGGCATGCTGCTGCTGGAGCGGCTGTCGGACGCGCGGAAGAACGGCCACCCGGTGCTGGCCGTCGTGCGCGGCAGCGCCATCAACCAGGACGGCGCCAGCAGCGGGCTGACCGCGCCCAACGGCCCCTCGCAGCAGCGCGTCATCCGCCAGGCCCTGGCCGCCGCCCGGCTCGCCCCCGGGCAGATCGACGTGGTCGAGGCCCACGGCACGGGCACCACGCTCGGCGACCCCATCGAGGCGCAGGCCCTGCTCGCCACGTACGGGCGCAACCACAGCGAGGACCAGCCGCTGTGGCTGGGCTCCATCAAGTCCAACATCGGGCACACCCAGGCCGCCGCCGGTGTCGCGGGCATCATCAAGATGGTCATGGCGATGCGCCACGGGGTGCTTCCGCCGACCCTCCACGTCGACCAGCCCACCCCCAACGTCGACTGGTCGGCGGGCGCCGTCTCGCTGCTGACCGAGGGGCGGGCCTGGCCGGACACCGGGCAGCCGCGCCGGGCCGCGGTGTCCTCGTTCGGCATCAGCGGCACCAACGCGCACACCATCCTGGAGCAGGCGCCGGAGCCGGAGGAGGCGGAAGCCGCGAAGACGGCTGACGACGCCCCCGCCGAGCCCCGCGCCACCGCGCTGCCGCTGTGGACCGTGGCCGCCAAGAGCCGCCCCGCGCTGCGCGCCCAGGCCGCGAACCTGCGCGCCCACCTCGAGGCCCACCCCGAACTGCGCCTCACCGACGTCGGCTTCTCGCTGGCCACCGGCCGGGCCGCCTTCGAGCACCGGGCGGCGATCGTCGCCGACGACCGCGAGGGCCTGATACGGGCCCTCGACGCACTGTCCCGCGAGGAGCCCGCGACCGGGCTGGTCGAGGGCAAGGTCGCGAGCGGCAAGGTGGCGTTCCTGTTCACGGGGCAGGGGAGCCAGCGGCTGGGGATGGGTCGTGAGCTGTACGACGCCTACCCGGTGTTCGCGGAGGCGCTGGATGAGGTGTGGGCGGAGCTGGATCCGCATCTTGAGCGTCCGCTGAAGGATGTCCTGTTCGGGGATGATGCGGAGGCGCTGGATCGGACGGGGTTCACTCAGCCCGCGTTGTTCGCGGTTGAGGTGGCG
>NZ_JACVYG010000108.1:11892-12428 GCF_014712245.1 Streptomyces sp. 5-10 | reverse complement strand
CCGTCGAGATCGATCAGGAGGAGCCTGTCCGGGTTCTCGGCCTGCGCCGAACGCACCAGACCGCGTACGGCAGCCCCCGCCAGATCCGTCACCGGCTCACCGGGCCCGGTGGCCACGGAGCCGGAGGTCAGCAGGACCAGACGGGAATCCGTGAAACGGTCGTCGGCCAGCCAGGACTGGAGGAGGTGGAGGGCCTGGGTGGTGGCGTCGTGTGCGGCTCGGGCGGGGTTCTCCCCCACCCCGCCCCTTCCCGAAACGTGGGGCTCCGCCCCAAGACCCCGGTCCTCAAACGCNTCCCCCACCCCGCCCCTTCCCGAAACGTGGGGCTCCGCCCCAAGACCCCGGTCCTCAAACGCCGGACGGGCTGGAGATGCCGCACCCGGGGCTTCGAGCGCCGCGCCCTCCGCGTGCGGGTGCGTACGCCCTTCGGGCGTGTCCTCAAACACCGGACGGGCTGGAATTGCCGCACCCCGGCCTTCAAATGCCGCGCCACCCACTTCAAATGCCGCACCGTCCGCGTGCACGCCCGGACGCCC
>NZ_JACVYG010000108.1:0-11850 GCF_014712245.1 Streptomyces sp. 5-10 | reverse complement strand
ACCACGACCTGGTCCGGCGGCGCCGTTCCGGAATCCACGGCCTCGCCCAGCTCCGCCAGGTCCGCGTACACCGTGGCGCCCAACCCGAACGCATCCGTGCCCAGCACCGCCCAGCGGCCGTCGGCCCAGTCCGCGGGGGCGGGCGTCGTCGTCCACTCCACACGGTACAGCGACTCGTGGTACGTCGTGCGCGCGCTCTCCAACTGCGCGGCCGAGACCGGGCGCAGCACCAGCGAGTCCACGGCCGCGACCGGTGCGCCGGTGGCGTCCGCGATCTCCAGACGGACGCCGTCGCCGCCCACGGCGGCCATCCGCACCCGTAGCGTGGCGGCGCCGCTCGCGTACAGCGACACCCCGGTCCAGGCGAACGGCAGCCGTCCCTCGGTCTCGGTGCCGCCGAGCCCGGCGAGGCCGAGCGCGTGCAGGGCGGCGTCCAGCAGCGCCGGGTGGAGCCCGAACGCGGTGGCCTCCTCGGCCGTGCCCTCGTCCAGCGCCACCTCGGCGAACACCTCGCCGCCACGCCGCCACGCCTTACGAAGCCCCTGGAACGCGGGCCCGTACGCGAAACCGACGTCCCGCAGCTCGGCGTAACGGTCGCCGACCTCGACCTCGGCGGCGTCCGCCGGAGGCCACGCGGTCAGCTCGAACGACGCCGTCGGCGCACCGCCGGACGCCAGCACACCGGACGCGTGCCGGGTCCACGGCTCCTCGGCCGACAGGTGCTCGGCCCGGGAGTGCAGTTCCAGCGGGCGGCGGCCAGTGTCATCGGCCGCGCCGACCCACAGCCGCAGCTGGACCCCGCCGTCCTTGGGCAGGACCAGTGGCGCTTCGAGGGTCAGCTCCTCCAGCACCTCGCAGCCGACCTGGTCACCGGCCCGGACCGCGAGCTCCACGAACGCGGTGCCGGGCAGCAGCACGGTGTCCATGATCGTGTGATCGGCGAGCCACGGGTGCGTGGACAGCGCCAGCCGCCCGGTGAACAACATCCCGTCCGCGCTGGGCAGTTCGGCACTTGCACCGAGCAGCGGGTGCTCGGCCTGGCCGAGTCCGACCGCGGCCACGTCACCGAGGTACAGCGACGAGACCTTCGGCCAGTAGCGCTGCCGCTGGAAGGCGTACGTGGGCAGCGCGGCCAGCTCGTCAGGCGCCAGCCGGGTGGCGCCGGTCCCGGCGTAGAAGGCCGCCCAGTCCACGGCCACGCCACGGACGTGCGCCCGTGCCACGGCCGTGGTCAGCGCCTCGGCCTCGGAGCGGTCCCTGCGCAGCGCCGAGATGAACGCGGCGTCCGACGCGGAGTCGGTCACGCACTCCTGCGCCATCGCGGTCAGGACACCGTCGGGGCCCAGCTCGATGAACGTGGTGACGTCGCGTGCTTCGAGAGTGCGGATGCCATCCAGGAAGCGCACGGCCTCGCGGACGTGGCGCACCCAGAAGTCGGCGGTCGTGATCTCCTCGGCGGAGACGACGTCCCCGGTGAGGTTGGAGACGATCGGGATGCGCGGGGCCTCGTACGACAGCCCCTCGGCCACCTCGCGGAACGCCTCCAGCATCCCGTCCATCCGCGGCGAATGGAACGCGTGGCTCACGGTGAGCCGCTTGGTCTTACGACCCCGCGCCTCACAACCGGCCGCGATCTCCAGTGCCGCGTCCTCATCACCCGCGACCACGACCGAGGTCGGGCCGTTGACAGCCGCGATGCTCACGCGCTCGCTCAGCAGCGGCAGCACCTCGTCCTCCGACGCCTGCACCGCGACCATCGCGCCACCCGCCGGAAGCTCCTGCATCAACCGCCCACGCGCCGCCACCAACCGCGCCGCGTCCGCCAGCGACAACACACCCGCCACATGCGCGGCAGCCACCTCGCCAATCGAGTGGCCCGACAGGAAGTCCGCCCGCAGGCCCCACGCCTCCGAAACCAGCCGGAACAGCGCCACCTCAACCGCGAACAACGCGGGCTGAGTGAACCCCGTCTGATCCAGCGCCTCCGCGTCCTCCCCGAACAGCACATCCCGCAGCGGACGCTCCAGATACGCGTCCAGCTCATCGCAGACCGCGTCCAGCGCCTCCGCGAACACCGGGTACGCGTCGTACCGCTCACGCCCCATCCCCAGCCGCTGGCTCCCCTGCCCCGTGAACAGGAACGCCACCCGGCCACCGGCCACCGAGCCCTGGACGAGCCCGGCCGCCGTACGGCCCTCGGCGAGCGCTTCCAGGCCGGACAGCAGCCCGTCCCGGTCCTCGGCGACCAGCGCCGCGCGCTCCTCGAAGGCCGAGCGGCCCACGGCGAGTGCGTAGCCGAGGTCGGCCGTGCGGAGTTCGGTCCGCGTGGTGAGGTGGCCGTGCAGTTGCTCGGCCTGGGCGCGCAGCCCGTCTTCCGTACGGGCCGAGAGCAGCACCGGCAGGGCCGCCGGGCCCTCATCGGCGTCCGCGACCGCCTCGGCAACAGCCTCCGGGGCCTCTTCCAGCACCGCGTGGGCGTTGGTGCCGCTGAAGCCGAACGACGACACGCCCGCACGACGCGGACGGCCCGTCTGCGGCCACTCCCGCGCCTCCGTCAGCAGGCTGATGTCGCCCGCCGACCAGTCGACGTGCGGGGTGGGCTCGTCCACGTGCAGGGTGCGTGGCAGCACCCCGTGCCGCATGGCGAGGACCATCTTCATCACACCGGCGACACCGGCGGCGGCCTGCGTGTGGCCGATGTTGGACTTGATGGAGCCGAGCAGCAGCGGCTGCCCCTCCGCCCGGTCCCGGCCGTACGTGGCGAGCAGCGCCTGCGCCTCGATCGGGTCGCCCAGCTTGGTGCCCGTGCCATGGGCCTCGACCGCGTCCACCTCGGACGCCGACAGCCCCGCACCGGCCAGCGCCTGCCGGATCACCCGCTGCTGCGAGGGGCCGTTCGGCGCCGTCAGACCGTTCGACGCGCCATCCTGGTTGACCGCCGTGCCGCGCACGAGCGCCAGCACCGGGTGGCCGTTCTTCCGCGCGTCCGACAGCCGCTCGACGAGCAGCATGCCGACGCCCTCGCCCCAGCCGGTGCCGTCCGCACCGGCCGCGAACGCCTTGATCCGGCCGTCCTCCGCGAGCCCGCGCTGACGGCTGAAGTCCACGAACACACCGGGCGTGGACATCACGGTCACACCGCCCGCGAGCGCGATCGAGCACTCGCCGCCGCGCAGCGCCTGGATCGCCGAGTGGAGGGCGACCAGCGAGGACGAGCAGGCGGTGTCGATGGTGACCGCCGGGCCTTCGAGCCCGAAGGTGTAGGCGAGCCGGCCCGAGATCACACTGGCCGCGTTGCCCGTGCCCATGTGGCCTTCGAGCCCCTGCGAATCGCCCAGCAGCAGGGACAGGTAGTCCTGGCCGTTGGTGCCGACGAAGACACCGGCGGTGGAGCCGCGCAGCGTCGCCGGGTCGATCCCGGCCCGCTCGAACGCCTCCCACGACGTTTCCAGCAGCAGCCGCTGCTGCGGGTCCATGGCCAGCGCCTCGCGCGGCGAGATGCCGAAGAACGCCGGGTCGAAGTCGGCCGCGTCCCGCAGGAAGCCGCCCTCGCGCACGTAGGAGGTGCCCTCGACGTCCGGGTCCGGGTTGTAGAGCGTCTGGAGGTCCCAGCCGCGGTCGGCGGGCATGTCCGAGATGACGTCCGTGCCGGACACCAGCAGCCGCCACAGCTCCTCGGGGGTGCGGACACCACCCGGGAAGCGGCAGCTCATCGCGACGATCGCGATCGGATCGTCGTCGGCCGCCGCGCCCGCCACCGGCGACGCGCCGCCCGTGGCCGCCACCTTCCCGCCGAGCAGTTCGGCGAAGAGGTGGTCGGCGAGGGCGAGCGGTGTCGGGTAGTCGTAAATGAGGGTGGCGGGCAGCCGCAGATCGGTGGCGGCGCCCAGGCCGTTGCGCAGTTCGACGGCGGTGAGGGAGTCGAAGCCGATCTCGCGGAAGGCCCGTTCGGCGCTGATGTCGGACACGTCGGCGTGGCCGAGGACCTCCGCGACATGGGTCCGTACGAGATCCAGCAGCGCCCGGTGGCGCTCCGCCTCGGGCAGCCCGAGAAGGCGCCGCGCGAGCGCGGAGGCCGTCTCGGCCGGTGCGGCGTCGCTGGTCACGGTGACGGCGGCCTGGCGCACCTCGGGCAGGTCGGCCAGCAGGGGGCTGGGGCGGCCCGCGGTGAAGCCCGGCGCGAACCGGTCCCAGTCGACATCGGCCACGGTCACGACGGCGTCGCCCAGGTCGAGGGCGCGCTGGAGGGCGTCGATCGCGAGATCGGCGTCCATCGGCGGCATCCCGGCGCGGCGCATGCGCCGCTCCAGCGCCTCGTCCGCGGCCATGCCACCCGCGGCCCACGGGCCCCAGGCGATCGAGGTGGCGGGCAGGCCCTCGGCCCGGCGGCGCTCGGCGAGCGCGTCCAGGAAGGCGTTCGCGGCCGCGTAGTTGGCCTGACCGGCGGCGCCCACGGTGCCGCTGGTCGAGGAGAACAGCACGAACGCGGACAGGTCGAGATCGCGCGTCAGCTCGTCCAGCGCGAGCGCGGCCTCGGCCTTCGCGCGCAGGACGGTGGCGAAGCGCTCGGGGGTCAGCGACTCCAGAACACCGTCGTCCAGCACCCCGGCCGCGTGCACCACCGCCGTCAGCGGCAGGTCGGCGGGGAGGTCGGCCAGCAGCCCGGCCAGGGCCTCCCGGTCGGCCACATCGCAGGCGGCGACCGTGATCCGGGCGCCGGACGCGGCGAGTTCATCGCGCAGCTCGGCAGCGCCCGGGGCGTCGAGGCCACGGCGGCTGGTGAGCACCACGTGTTCGGCGCCCTTGGCGATCAGCCAGCGGGCCACCTGGCCGCCCAGCGCGCCCGTACCGCCCGTCACCAGCACCGTGCCGTGGGCGCTCCAGCCCTCGGCCTCCGCCACCTGCCGTGCGGTCGCCCGCGCCAGCCGGCGGCCGAACACGCCGGAGGCGCGGACGGCGATCTGGTCCTCGTCCCCGGCCCCGGCGAGCACCACCGCGAGCCGCGACAGCACCCGGTCGGTCATCGTCCCGGGGAGGTCGATGAGACCGCCCCAGCGGTCGGGCAGCTCCAGGGCCGCCACCCGGCCCAGGCCCCAGACCTGGGCTCGGGCCGGGTCCACCGGCTCGCCCTGACGCCCCGTCGAGACCGCGCCCCGGGTGGCGCACCACAGCGGCGCGTCGATCGCGGCGTCGCCCATGGCCTGCACGAGGGCGGCGGTGGGCAGCAGGGCGTCGGTGTCCCCGGTGGCCAGCAGCGAGAGCACACCGGCCACGGCGCCGCCGTCGGCCGCCGTACGCAGCCGCTCGGCGATGGACGCGCGGTCCTCGTCGGCACCGTCGGCCAGGTCGAGCCGCCGCACCTCGGCGCCCCGCTCGGTCAGCGTACGGACGACACCGTCCGTCCACGCGTCGGCGGTGGTGTCCTCGGCGGGGGCGACGACGAGCCACACCCCGGACAGCCGGGCCGCGGAGCCCAGCGACAGCGGCTTCCACGTCACCTGGTACCGCCAGCCGTCGACACCCGCGGCGGCGGCCAGGCTCGCCACCGGCTCCTCGGGCCAGTAGCGGCGGTGCTGGAAGGCGTACGTCGGCAGGTCCACGCGGTGCGCGCCGGTCCCGGCGAAGTACGCGGCCCAATCCGGCGCCACGCCACGCACATACGCGCGGGCGACGGCCGTGGTCAGCGCCTCGGCCTCGGGACGGTCCTTGCGCAGCGCGGAGACGAAGGCGGCCGCGTCGGCGTCGGTGACGCACTCCTGGGCCATGGCGGTGAGGACACCGTCGGGGCCGAGCTCGACGAAAGTGGTGACGCCCTGGGCCTCGAGGGTGCGGATGCCATCGAGGAAGCGGACGGCCTCGCGGACGTGGCGCACCCAGAACTCGGGGGTCNTGGGCCATGGCGGTGAGGACACCGTCGGGGCCGAGCTCGACGAAAGTGGTGACGCCCTGGGCCTCGAGGGTGCGGATGCCATCGAGGAAGCGGACGGCCTCGCGGACGTGGCGCACCCAGAACTCGGGGGTCGTGATCTCCTCGGCGGACACCACGCCACCGGTGAGGTTGGAGACGATCGGGATGCGCGGGGCCTCGTACGACAGCCCCTCGGCCACCTCGCGGAACGCCTCCAGCATCCCGTCCATCCGCGGCGAATGGAACGCATGGCTCACGGTGAGCCGCTTGGTCTTACGGCCCTGCGCCTCGAAACCGGCCGCGATCTCCAGCGCCGCGTCCTCGTCACCCGCGATGACCACGGAGGTGGGCCCGTTGAGCGCGGCGATCGACACCCGCTCGGTCAGCAGCGGCGCCACCTCGTCCTCCGACGCCTGCAGCGCGATCATCGCGCCACCGGACGGAAGCTCCTGCATCAAACGGCCACGCGCCGCCACCAGCTTCGCCGCGTCCGCCAAAGACAGCACACCCGCCACATGCGCGGCGGCCAACTCGCCGATCGAGTGACCCGACAGATAGCCCGGCGTCAGCCCCCACGCCTCGACGAGACGGAACAGCGCCACCTCGACCGCGAACAGCGCCGGCTGAGTGAAACCCGTCTGGTCCAGCGCCTCGGCGTCGTCCCCGAACAGCACCGTCTTCAGCGGCCGCGTCAGGTGTACGTCCAGCTCATCGCAGACCGCGTCCAGCGCCTCCGCGAACACCGGGTAGGCGTGGTACAGCTCGCGGCCCATCCCGAGCCGCTGGCTGCCCTGCCCCGTGAACAGGAACGCCGTCTCGCCCTCGGCGACCGCGCCCTGGACCAGCCCCGGCGCGGACTCTCCCCGCGCCAGCGCGTCGAGACCGGCCAGCAGGTCGTCCCTGCCGCCCGCGACCAGCACCGCGCGGTGGTCGAGCGCGGCGCGGCCGGTGGCCAGGGTGTGGGCCACGTCGACCGGTTCGAGGCCGGGCTGGGCGGTCAGATGGGCGTACAGCCGCTCGGCCTGGGCGCGCAGGGCATCGGTGCCCTTGGCCGAGAGCGCGTACGGCAGCACACCGGAGCCGTCCCGCTCGGCGTCCGCCACCGGTTCGGCGGCGAGGGCCGGGGCCTGCTCGATGATGGTGTGCGCGTTGGTGCCGCTGATGCCGAACGACGACACCGCGGCCCGGCGCGCGCGGCCGGTCTCCGGCCACTCCCTCCGCTCCGTCAGCAGCGCGATGTCACCGGCCGTCCAGTCGACGTGCGGCGACGGCTCGTCCACGTGCAGCGTCCGTGGCAGCACACCGTGCCGCATCGCCATCACCATCTTGATGATTCCGGCGACACCGGCCGCCGCCTGGGCGTGGCCGATGTTGGACTTGATGGAGCCCAGCCACAGCGGCTGCCCCTCGGCCCGCTCCTGGCCGTAGGTGGCCAGCAGCGCCTGCGCCTCGATCGGGTCGCCCAGCGTCGTACCCGTGCCGTGCGCCTCGACCACGTCCACATCGCCGGCCGACAGCCCGGCGCTGGTCAGCGCCTTGCGGATGACGCGCTGCTGGGACGGGCCGTTGGGCGCGGTGAGGCCGTTGCTCGCACCGTCCTGGTTGACGGCCGAGCCGCGCACCACGGCCAGCACCTGGTAGCCGTTGCGCCGCGCGTCCGACAGCCGCTCCACGAGCAGCATGCCGACGCCCTCGCCCCAGCCGGTGCCGTCCGCACCCGCCGCGAACGCCTTGCAGCGGCCGTCGGCGGCCAGGCCGCCCTGGCGGCTGAACTCCGTGAAGTGGCCGGGCGTCGTCATCACGGTGACACCGCCCGCGAGCGCCATCGTGCACTCGCCCTGGCGCAGCGCCTGGATCGCCCAGTGCAGCGCCACGAGCGACGACGAGCAGGCCGTGTCGACGGTGACCGCCGGGCCCTCAAGTCCGAGGGCGTAGGCGATACGGCCGGACATGACGCTGCCCGCGTTGCCCGTCATCACATGGCCGGCGACCTCCGAACCGGCCTGCTCCAGACCCGCGTCGTAGCCGCTGTAGGCCGCGCCCACGAACACGCCGACCGAGCGGCCGCGCAGCGAGTCCGGGTCGATCCCGGCGCGCTCGAAGACCTCCCAGGACGTCTCCAACAGCAGCCGCTGCTGCGGGTCCATCGCCAGCGCCTCACGCGGCGAGATCCCGAAGAACGCGGCGTCGAAGAGGTCCGCGTCGTGCAGGAAGCCACCGGCGCGGGCGTAGTCGGACGGGCCCGCGTCGGCCTCGTCCGCGTCCGCCGCCCACTGGCTCTCCCAGTTGCGGTTGACGGGGAATCCGGTGATGGCGTCCGAGCCCGTGGCCACGAGCTGCCACAGGTCCTCGGGCGAGCGGACGTCGCCGGGGTAGCGGCAGCCCATCGCGACGATGGCGATCGGGTCGTCCGCGAGGGAGGCAGCGGCGGCGGTGGCGGCGAGTGCCGGGTCCGCCTGCTCGGCCCCGGTTTCGTTCTCGTCCGGGCCGAGGAGTTCCGCGCGGAGGTGGTCGGCGAGGACGGTGGGGTTGGGGTGGTCGAAGACGATCGTGGTGGGCAGCTTGAGCCCGGTGGCGGCGGAGAGCCGGTTGCGCAGTTCGACGGCGGTGAGCGAGTCGAAGCCCAGCTCCTTGAAGGCCCGGCGCGCCTCGATGGCGTCGGCGGAGGCGTGGCCGAGGGCCGTGGCCACATGGCCGCGTACGAGGTCGAGCAGCGTCCGGCGGCGCTCGTTCGGGGAGAGCGCGCGCAGCCGCTCGGCCAGGGACGAACCGGCGGCGAGCGCGCCAGCGGCGGCGGTACGCCGGCCGGTGGTCCGGATCAGCCCGCGCAGCAGCGCCGGGACCGGGCCGGACCCGGCGGCGGAGCGCAGCGCGGCGAGGTCGAGGCGGGCCGGGATCAGCAGGGTGCGGCCGGTGCGGCGGGCGGCGTCGAACAGCGCCATGCCCTCGTCGTCGCCGAGGGCGCCCATGCCGCTGCGGGCCAGCCGCAGCAGATCGGTCTCGGTCAGATCGCCGGTGATCCCGCCGGACTGGGCCCACAGGCCCCACACCAGCGAGGTGGCGGGCAGGCCCGCCGCGTGGCGGTGTGCGGCGAGCGCGTCGAGGAAGACGTTGGCGGCGGCGTAGTTGGCCTGACCCGCGCCGCCCAGCGTGCCCGCAATGGCGGAGAACAGCACGAACGCGGACAGGTCGAGGTCGCGGGTCAGCTCGTGCAGGTTCCACGCGGCGTCCACCTTCGGACGCAGCACCCGCTCCAGCTGCTCAGGGGTGAGGGTGGCGACCGTGGCGTCGTCCAGCACACCGGCGGTGTGCACGACGGCCGTCAGCGGATGCTCGGCCGGGACGGCGGCCAGGGTCGCGGCGAGCGCGTCGCGGTCCGCGGCGTCACAGGCGGCGAGGGTGACCTCGGCGCCCCGCGCCCGGAGTTCGGCGGCCAACTCGGCGGCCCCGTCGGCGTCCGCGCCACGGCGGCTGGTCAGCAGCAGATGGCGTACGCCGTGCTCGGCCACGAGGTGGCGGGCCAGCAGCCGCCCCAGGGCGCCGGTGCCGCCTGTGATGAGCACGGTGCCGTCGCCGCCAAACGCGGGGGCGGCGACCGCGGGACGGTTGGCCGAGCCCGGAGCCGGGGCCGAGCCCGAGCCCGAGGCCGAACCCGGAGCCGAGGCCAGGCCCGAGGCCGGAGCTGGGCCCGAGGCAGAACCCGACTCCGGAGCCAAGGCCGGACCCGAGCCCAGGGCCGGACCGGAGGCCGAGGACGAGCCCGGACCGGAGGCCGGGGCCGAGCCGGAACCCAGGGCCGGACCGGAGGCCGAGGCCGAGCCCGGACCGGAACCCAGGGCCGGGCCGGAGGCCGGGGCCGTGGCGCGGGCCAGGCGGGGGGCCAAGGCGCGGCCCGCGCGCAGGGCGAGCTCAGGCTCGCCGGTGGCCAGGGCGTCGGAGAGCACGTCGGCGAAGGTGTCGGCGACCTCGGCGGCGCCAACGGTCCCGGCGGTCCCAGCGATGCCAGTGGCCCCGGCGGTCCCGGCGGCTTCAGCGGCCCCGGCGGCCACGGCGGCCTCGTCTACGTCCACGAGGACGAAACGGCCGGGGTTCTCGGTCTCGGCCGAGCGCACCAGACCCCACAGGGGCGCGTGCACCAGATCGGTGACGCCCTCCTCGGCGTCGGCGGCCATCGCGCCCCTGGTGACGAGCACCAGGCGCGCATCGCCGAACCGCTCATCGGCCAGCCAGCCCTGCACCAGGGCCAGCGCACGCCGCGCCTCCCGGTGCGCGGCCTCGGCCACGCCCTCGTGCGCGTCGTCGGACAGGGGCGCGAAGGGCGCGATGACCAGCTCCGGGGCGGCGGTGTCGCCCGCCTCGACGGACGCGCCCAGCGCGGCCAGATCGGGGGCGGAGCCGGCGGCCACTCCGGCCGCGACCAGCCCGAACGGGTCGTCGCCCAGGACGATACGGCGGGCGGCGGCGTCCGGACCGGCGGAGACGGCCCGCGGGGCCACCCAGTCCAGCCGGAACAGGCTCCGCCGCGCCACGTCCGCGTCACCGCTGAGGTCGTCGGGCAACGGACGGCAGCGCAAGCCGTCCACGGCCGCGACCGGCTCGCCCGTGGCGTCGGCGAGCGCCAGGGACACCGTGTCGGCCCCGGCGGGCGCGATGCGTACGCGCAGCGCGGACGCGCCCTCCGCGTACAGGGAGACGCCCTGCCAGCCATCGGTCAGCTGGGCGCCGTCGCGGCCGTGGAGGGCGTGCAGGGCGGCGTCCAGCAGCGCCGGGTGGACGGCGAACTCATCGGCGCCGGGCTTGGCGTCGTCGTCCAGCCGGACCTCGGCGAAGAGTTCGTCCCCGCGCCGCCACGCGGCCGTGAGCCCCTGGAACGCCGGGCCGTACCGCAGCCCGTCCTCGGCCAGCCGGGCGTAGACCGCCTCGGGCTCGATGGCCTCGGCGGCGGTCGGCGGCCACTCGGCGAGGTCGAACGACGGGCTGGGCGCGCCCGAGGCGAGCACACCGCTCGCATTGCGCACCCACGCCGTGTCGGCGGCGGCGTCCTCCGCGCGGGAGGAGACGGTGAACGAGCGGTGCCCGGCGTCGTCGGGCGCACCGACCGTGACCTGGAGCCGGACGCCACCGCGCACGGGCAGCACCAGCGGGGCGTGCGGGGTCAGCTCGCTGAGAAGGTCGCAGCCGAGCTGGTCACCGGCGCGGACGGCGAGTTCCACGAACGCCGAGCCCGGCACCACCACCGCGTCCCGGACCGTGTGCTCGGCCAGCCACGGATGGGTGTCGAGGCCCAGCCGTCCCGTGAACACCAGCCCGTCGGTCTCGGCCAGCGGCACGGCGGCGCCGAGCAGCGGATGCCCCGCCAACTCCAGGCCCACGGACGCCACATCACCCACGGAGGCCGCACCCGGCTCCAGCCAGAACCGCTCCCGCTGGAAGGCATACGTCGGCAGATCGACGCGCTGGGCGCCGGTCCCGGCGAAGTATCCGGCCCAGTCCACCGCCACACCGCGCACATGGGCCCGTGCCACGGCCGTGGTCAGTGCCTCGGCCTCGGGACGGTCCTTGCGCAGCGCGGAAACGAACCCGGCGTCGGACGCGGCGTCGGTCACGCACTCCTGCGCCATCGCGGTGAGCACACCGTCCGGGCCCAGCTCGATGAACGTGGAGACCTTCTGCGCCTCGAGGGTCCGTATGCCATCGAGGAAGCGGACGGCCTCGCGGACGTGGCGGACCCAGAAGTCCGCGGTCGTGATCTCCTCGGCGGAGACCACGTCCCCGGTGAGGTTGGAAACGATCGGGATCCGCGGGGCCTTGTACGACAGCCCCTCCGCGACCTCGCGGAACGCCTCCACCATGCCGTCCATACGCGGCGAGTGGAAGGCGTGGCTGACGGTGAGCCGCTTGGTCTTACGACCCCGCGCCTCGAAGCCCGCCGCGATCTCCAG